>JANYJG010000069.1 GCA_025358515.1 Chloroflexota bacterium | reverse complement strand
TTGGCCGCGTCGGCAGCGTTGGCCGCGTTGGCCGCGTTGGCCGCGTTGGCCGCGTTGGCCGCGTTGGCCGCGTTGGCCGCGTTGGCCGCGTTGGCCGCGTTGGCCGCGTTGGCAATCTTGCTCATTTCTCACCAGGTGAGCGCTAAGCACGATGGCCGACCCTGGCGACGGCCCAAAGTGACCGACCCAGCCTCGAATCTGCGGTAATCCACTCGATTTCGTCCGTCCGACACCCTCAATTGGCGCACCCGGCGCAGGTTGGAAGCCCAACCTCTGCCTAACGCTCACCTCATGAGCAATCGACAAGAAACGCCCGCGCCGCGCGCCAGCCGCCGCCTCGCGCCGCCGCCTCGCGCCGCCGCTCCTCTCAGCCTTGTATCCAACACTGAGTCCCCAAGTGTTCCAAACGATCCGACCGGACTGGCCGATCGGGACCTATGGCACGGCTTGAGAACAGTAAGTCGCTATACATTCGATCCATCGACATCGGACCGCGACAACGGATTTGCCGAGATCGCAGGGACCGACACACGAAAGGTGCAGGGAACAATGAATTCCAAGGATCGAGGGATCTTCATCCTCAGGGCCGGCCTCGGACTGGGCTTCCTCTTCGCCGGTCTCGACAAGTTCTTCATGTGGGCGAGCGGCACGCCGTTCACCTCGATCGGATTCCTCGGGCACGCAACCGGCGGCACCTGGCTCGGCAGCGACGCCAAGACCATAGTCAACCCAACCCATAGCTTGTGGGTCTCGATCGCCGCCAACGTCAGCCTCGTTCATATCATCGATACCCTCGTCGTCTTTGGCGAAGTCGCCGTCGGCGTGGCTCTGATCCTGGGTCTGGTCACCCGCTTCGCGGGCGTCTGCGGCTTCCTTCTGATGGCCCTGATCTACGTCTCCGGCTGGAGCTTCGCGAACGGCCCGTTCAACGAGGCGTTCTACTACGGCCTGATTGCCATCGTCATTGCCTACGTCGGTGCCGGCGCATACGCCCTTGACACGGTTGTGGCCAAGCTCGCAGTCACCCAGCGGATCCCGGTCGTCAAGTACGCCCTGGGGTAACCAAGACCAGAAGAACTCAGCAGGGAGTTCCCGTCCACTTTCTCCCTGTACCTCGAGACGGCGGGCCGCAAGGTTCGCCGTCTCTCTATGTCCGCTCCCAGACGTGTCCTCCGCCAGCGGCGGTAAAGATAGAGCGGGCCCCGAGGGTGGACGACGGTCGCGGCCCTCGATCGCAGTCATAATAGAACGGACGAGCTAGTCCATTCCGGACGCATATACTGAACGCCTCGTGGCTGCCTCGACCGATCCCCTCGCCCCCTTCGGCCCCGCGGTCGCGGAGTGGTTCCGCTCCGCATTTGCCGCGCCAACCGCCGCTCAGGCTCAGGGCTGGCTGAGCATCGCGGCCGGGCGCCATACCCTCATCCACGCTCCAACTGGCAGCGGCAAGACGCTGGCCGCGTTCCTGTGGACGCTGGATCGGCTCAGTCGCGAGCCGCGGGCCGCGGCAACTCGCACGGCGCCGGGGACCGTCCGCGTCCTGTACGTCTCGCCGCTCAAGGCCCTCATTTACGACGTGGAACGCAACCTCCGCTCTCCCCTGGCGGGAATCCGACTGACGGCCGAGCGGCTCGGCGAACCGTTCTCGCCGATCGAGGTGGGAGTTCGGACCGGCGACACGCCAGCCGACGAGCGCCGACACCTCGTCCGCAACCCGCCCGACATCCTGATTACAACGCCCGAGTCGCTCTACCTGATCCTCACCAGCCAGGCCGCCGAAATCCTGCGCGGCGTCGAGCACGTCATCGTTGACGAGGTCCACGCCCTGGCCGGCACCAAGCGCGGCGCACACCTGGCTCTGAGCCTTGAGCGGCTGGAGAAGCTGACCTCGCGCCCGCCCCAAAGGATCGGACTTTCGGCGACGCAGCGGCCGGTGGAGACCATCGCGCGGTTCCTCGGGGGGATCGGTCCCGGTCGGGCGGGGGAGTCGCGCGAGGTTTCGATCGTCGACGCCGGCTCGCGCAAGGTCCTCGAGCTATCGGTCCGGGTCCCGGTGGAGCACATGAGCAGGCCCGGCGATTCGCTGCCGTCCGACGCCGCGGCCTCCACAGACGCCCCCGACCCCGGCCCCGAGGCTCGTCACTCAATCTGGCCGGCGATCCATCCACAGATACTGCAGCTGATCCGTGAGCATCACTCCACCATTGTGTTCTGCAACTCGCGCCGTCTGGCCGAACGGCTGGCCAACAAGCTCAATGAACTGGCCGGGGAGGAGCTGGTTCGGGCCCACCACGGTTCGCTCGCTCGCGAACAGCGCGTCCAGATAGAGGAAGCCCTCAAAGCTGGGCGCCTGCCGGCAATCGTCGCCACCAGCTCGCTCGAGCTCGGCATCGACATGGGCGCCGTCGATCTCGTGATCCAGGTCGAGTCGCCGCCAAGCGTTGCCAGCGGCCTGCAGCGCGTCGGTCGGTCCGGACACCAGGTCGGCGAGCCGTCTCGCGGCGTCATCTTCCCCAAGTACCGCGGCGATCTTCTGGAGTGCGCCGTCGTCGCGGCGCGGATGCACGACGGCCTCATAGAAGAGACGAAGCTGCCGCGCAATCCGCTGGACGTGCTGGCCCAGCAAATCGTGGCCATGACCGTCCGGGAGTCCTGGTCGGCTGATGAGCTGTACGACACGGTTCGGCGAGCCGCCTCTTTCGAGAGCCTGACGCGCGATGCTTTTGAGGCAGTCCTGGGCATGCTCGCCGGCGCCTATCCCAGCGACGAGTTCGCCGATCTCAAGGCGCGGGTTGTTTGGGATCGTGAGACTGACCGAGTGGATGGCCGGCGCGATGCCCGCACGGTGGCGATCACCAGCGGCGGCACGATCCCGGATCGCGGCCTCTACCCGGTGTTCCTTGTCGGCGAGGTCGGCGCGTCGGGCCGGCGCGTCGGCGAGTTGGACGAGGAGATGGTCTACGAGAGCCGTGTCGGCGAGGTCATCACCCTGGGCGCCACGAGCTGGCGGGTGGAGGAGATCAGGCCGGATCGGGTCGTCGTTTCGCCGGCGCCGGGGGTACCGGGCAAGATCCCGTTCTGGCACGGCGACGGTCTGGGTCGGCCGGTCGAACTGGGGCGAGCGCTGGGTGAGTTCATCCGCGAGTTGGAGGGCGATCTGGGGCACGGCGAGCGGGGCCGCGTCCGGGCGATGCGGCGCCTCATGGAACACCACGACCTCGATGAGCTGGCGGCGCAGAACGTCCTGAGTTACTTGACGGAAGAGCGGCAGGTCGCGGGCCACCTCCCCACGGACCGGCGCATCGTGGTCGAGCGGTTCCGCGACGAGCTGGGCGATTGGCGCGTCGTCATCCTGACGCCGTTCGGCGGCCGCATCCACGCCCCGTGGGCCCTGGCCATCGAGTCGCGGTTGGATGAGCGGCTGGGTCTGGGCGCCCAGACCATCTGGTCGGACGACGGCATCGCGATTCGGCTGCCGGAGGGAGTGGCGGCCGGCGCCGGTTCGGAGTCGCTCGCGGAAACGCTCTTCCCGACCGCCGAGGAGGTTGAGGATCTCGTGGTGGGGCGTCTGGCCACGTCCGCCATGTTCGCGGCCCGATTCCGCGAAAACGCAGCCCGGGCATTGCTTCTGCCGCGCCGCAGGCCCGGGTCGCGGACGCCCTTATGGCAGCAGCGGCAGCGCTCGGCGGGGTTGCTGGCAGTGGCGTCTCGCTACGGGTCGTTCCCGATAATCGTCGAGACCTATCGTGAGTGCCTGGCCGATCTGTTTGACCTGCCGGCCCTGCGCGAAGTGCTCGGTGGCGTCGCCCGGCGTGAAATCGAGGTTCGGGATGTGGAGACCGTCACGGCCTCGCCGTTCGCCGGCTCGCTCCTGTTCGACTACCTGGCCGCCTACATGTACGAGGGCGATGCGCCGCTGGCTGAGCGACGGGCGGGCGCGCTGGCACTCGATCGCGAACTTTTGCGGGAGCTGCTCGGCCAGGAGGAGCTGCGCGACCTCATCGACCCGGCCGCTCTGGCGGACCTGGAACTCGTGCTACAGGGGCTCGTTGAGGAGCGAGCGGCGCGCACCGCCGACCATCTGCACGACCTCTTGCGGCGCCTGGGCGATCTAACTGCGGAAGAAGTGGCGGCGCGGATTGTGGATCCAGCGGCCGCGGGCGAGTGGCTGGCGACACTGGAGGGATCGCGGCGCGCCGTTACCGTGCGGGTCGCCGGTGAGGTCCGCTGGATAGCCATAGAGGACGCGGCGCGGTATCGGGACGCATTGGGAGTGGCGTTGCCGGTGGGCGTGCCGGCGGCCTTCCTGGAGCCCGTTACGGATCCGCTGGGCGGGTTAGTGGGGCGCTGGGCGCGTGGCCATGGGCCGTTCAACGGCACTGAGCCGGCGCGGCGATGGGCGGTGTCGACGGCTCGGATCGAGGCCGCGCTTGAGCGCCTGCTGGAGGCGGGCACGATCCTGCGCGGCGAGTTCCGTCCGGGCGGGTTGGAGCGCGAATGGTGTGATCCGGAGGTGCTTCGGCAGCTTCGCCGGCGCTCGCTGTCGCGACTGCGCCGCGAAGTGGAGCCCGTCGAGCAGGTCGTCCTGGCACGCTTCTTGCCGGTCTGGCAGGGGGTTCGACCGGGGTCGGCGGGTGACTCGGCAATCCTCCGAGCCGATGCTGCCCTCGAGCGATTGGCCGAGGTCGTCGACCAGCTCGCGGGCGTCCCCATCCCGGCCTCGGTGCTTGAGCGCGACGTGCTGCCGGCCCGAATCCCCGGCTATCAGCCGCGCCTTCTGGACGAGCTCGGGGCGCTTGGCGAAGTCGGTTGGGTGGGACGGGGGCGCCTCGGCCGGGACGATGGCCGCGTTGTGTTGTATCGGCCTGGACGCGAGGCTTTGCGAGATCTGGCGGCCATGGGAGCTGAGCCGCCTGCCGGGGATCTCCACGAACGATTACGCGAGGAGCTGCGCCGGCGTGGCGCCTCGTTCTACCGTGATCTTGCGGCCGTGGCGCGTTCGGCACCGGGGGCCGTGGAGCGCGATCTGCTCGACGCCATCTGGGACCTGGTTTGGGCCGGTGAACTCACCAATGACACCTTCGCGCCACTGCGGGCGCTGCGTTGGCGCCGACCGTCCGGCGAGCGGCGCCCTCGTCCCGGGCGGCTTACGCTGGGGCCGCCGGAGGCGGCTGGGCGATGGTCCCTCGTTGAGCGCGGAGTCGACGCGGCGAGCGGCGGACCCTCTCGCGCCACGCTACGGCTCCACTCTCTGTCGCTCGCGCTGCTAGAGCGCTATGGCGTGCTGACCCGAGAGGCCGTGTCCGCGGAAGACGTCGAAGGCGGCTTCAGCGCCGTCTATCCGATCCTTCGGGCGATGGAGGAGTCGGGCCGTATCCGGCGTGGCTACTTCGTCGCTGGGCTCGGTGCCGCCCAGTTCGCGCTGCCGGGTGCCGTGGATCGGCTGCGGGCCATGCGCGAACCGGCGCAGGAGCGGTCCGACGGTCCGACGGTGCGTCTGCTTGCCGCGGCCGACCCGGCCAATCCATATGGAGCGGCGCTGCCGTGGCCGCGTCGTGGCGACTCGGATCGGCGCCCGTTCCAACGGGCAGCGGGCGCGTATGTCGTGATCGTGGACGGGGTCGCGGTGCTATATCTGGATCGAGGCGGGCACTCCCTCCAGACGCTGCCCGCAGCTGACGATGGTGAGATAGCTGGGCCGGCTCTTGCGGCGTTGCGCGAGCTGGTCGATGCCGGGCGCATGCGCGAACTGGTCGTCACTCGGGTGGATGGCGTGGCTGCCACCTCATCGCCCTGGCGCGGAAGCCTGGAAGCGGCCGGGTTCGTGCCCGGCTATCGCGGCCACGTGCTGCGACCGCAGTCGCGGTCGGCGGTGTCTGGCGCCAGAAACATCTGACCGGTGGGGCCTCAGACGCCGCTGCCACCGATGCCGAGGAGGCTGCGGAATCGGGCGCCAATATTGCGCCGCAACATTTCGATCGTCAGGTCTGGGCTTCGGCGCCAGTGAGACCGCCAAACGGAGAACCCTGTCGCCGCAGATCGAGCCAGGGAGACCCAAGAGTCCGGGGTCAGCCAGCGGAAAGCCCGCGGGTTTTGGTAGGCCCAGGGCACGAGAGCCCATATGAACACCAGGTAGTCGATGCGTGCCGGCCGTGGGAACGCAAACAGGACCTGCAGCTGGACCAGCGTCGCCGGCAGCGTCACGGCTGTCAGGGCCCCTCCGACCACGAGCCAAATGATTCCCCACATTCGTCCACGCGGCGCGATGATCGGGATGAAAACGAGTGGCACCCACTTGAGCGATGTCGCCAGAGACCAAAGTAATCCGGCCACGATCGGCCCGGCGAACTGCGCCCCAAAGAGCATCAGGGCCAGCGGCAGATTGATGTTCCCCGTGTCCAGATTGGCGGCCAGCGGGAAGGCCAGCACGACCAGCAGCGTGGCTGTGGTGAGGGGTCGCTGCTTGTAGGCCCAGTGGGCAGTCCAGAGCAGGGCCACGACGGTGGCCCCGCGCCACATGAACCAGGCCACGTCCCAGGGCAGCAGCGACCACGGCACAAAGATTGGCAGCAGCCACGGGGCGTAGACGTACGGCATGAACGGGCCGGTGGGATGGTATGGGTCCCCGCCGTTGAGCCAGAGGCGGCCGGCGGCCCAGTAGGCGCGGGAATCGGCGCCGGCTGCCTCGCCGCGTGCGATCAAACAAGCCAGGACCACGCCGCCGAGGAAGCCCAGGACCGCGATCATCGCCAATCGGCGGGGATCCTCGATGCGTGAGAATTCGTGGCGGATCGCCCGGCGGAAGACACCTGCCCGCCGGAGCGTGGGACGGTCGATGATGCCGGCGGCCGGCCTGCCGGGAAGTGCGGGCCCGCGCCCCCCAACGCGGTCGGTCAGGCGGCGTGGGGGAATGCTGTCCACTGCTGACTCAATGGGCGGATCGCTCAGCCCCATCTCTTCTCCCGCCCCATAAACACGCTCACTTCGCTTGCCCGTCGATTCGGTCGCAACGACCCGGAGCACAGGCTGCCCCGCAGTGACGGGTGTCCTCCCGCATGCGTCTCTGCATACGTCGAACAGATGATGCGGGCGCACCAGTCTCGATGCAATAGCGGAATGTCCCTGCAGCCCTTCTTCGCTGACCAGACTCGTCGAGCGGTACGCGTCGCCCTTGTCGTCAGCGCAGGGCCGTCTGGCCGCAGGTATCGCAGACCGTGTAGACAGCGTGTGCGGTTCTGGCATACCCGGCCGTGTGCAGCAAACCGGTGCAGCCCTTCACCCGGCACTTCCAGACCCACCAGCGACTCTCGTCGGGGAGACCAATGGACTCGGCTCGAACCTTGTCTCGTAGGCCCTCGTTGGCGGCGAGCGAGCGTTCGACGCGGGACGCCCGCTCGTTCTCGCTCTCACTCGAGTAGGGGTAGTTCTGGCTGACGTTCGATGTCACGACTGGTCTCCGCGAACGGGTGATGCGCCAATCGGCCTGCCCAACTGCATTGGTGGTGGGCGCGAGTAAACGCGGCAAACCAATGGTACTCGGAGTATAGACAGCCCCCTGGCGGCTCCTCCTAAAACGCCTCATCGGCCCGTGCTTCGCTGCGATCGTCCGGCACGACGCAGCCGGGCGCCGCTGCCGTTAGGCTATCGCCCAATGAATCGCTCCATCGCATCAATGCTTCTGGGTACGTTCATGCTGCGAGTCAGCACGGCGATCACCGGCGGCTTGCTGTTCAACCTCGTCAACGAGATGACCCACGGCCGCGGGACCGGTCCGGCCGCAAACGCGCTCCTGACGGGTGGTTTCTACACCACGGAGTTGACCGGGGCGATCGTCTTCGGCGTACTCGCGGATCGCTACGGCCGCAAGGTGATCATGCTTCTGGGCCCCATCTTTGGCGGGGTGGCCGTATTCATGACGGGCCTGACTACCCACCTGCCGGTCCTCTTCGTGACGAGGCTGCTCGAAGGCGGATCCACAGCGGCCTCGATTCCATCGACTCTTGGCTTCATCGCTGCGGAAACCGCACACGACGAGAAGCTGCGAGGTCGCGTGGTCTCGATCTTCGAGTTCGTCTCTCTGGGTGGGATGCTGGCGGTCGGACCGGCGATTGCGGGTCAGCTGTGGGCGCACGTTGGCAGGCAGGCCTTCTTCATCAACTGCTTCTTCTACATTCTTGCCCTGGCCCTGTACGCCTACGGCGTTTCGGAGGTTCCCCGTGAACGGAAATCCGCGGTCGCCGCTCCAGGCGAGGGGCGTCCGATCAAGGCGGAGGCCGCCCATTATCTGAGAATTGCAACCAACCGCAAGGTCCTGCTCTTTACCCCGACGTGGCTGGCGATCAACGCCATCCTGGGGCTGTGGAGCGTGCAGGCGCCGCTCCTTCTACGCGGCAATATCACCGACACTTCCCAGTTCCTGATGCAGGACATCGGGTCCATCAACATCGGCAACGGGGAGGCGGCTCTGGCGATCGTCTTTGGCGCGGGCGTGCTCTTCTGGGGCATGGTCTACGCCAGATTTCGCCGCTCGACGCTGCTCCTGATCGGCACCATCGCCTTTATCGTCATGACGGTGGATGTCCTTGCCGTCAACCATTTTGGGGGCACGTCCACGCCGGTGTTGCTGGCCCTCGGTGGCATCGGGGGAGTGGCGATCTTCATGATGTCAGGTGCCACGCCGGCGGCGCTCGGGTTGCTGGCCGATGTGAGCGAGGAGTTCGAGGAAGACCGCAGTGCGATCATGGGCCTGTACTCGGTCTTCCTCGGCGTCGGCAACGTGATCGGCGCTGTGATAGGCGGGATCGCGGCCTCCTGGAGGGGTATCGATGGTCTGGTAGTCGCGACCGCCGGCCTCCTGGCGATCGGTCTGGCGGCGCTGCTGCACCTGCGATCCAAGGAAATGGAGGTCCTCCACGGGTCGGCCCTGCCCCCCGGGCTGGAGTCGGGCGCCACGGCATCGATTCAGGATCTGATCCGCGATACGCTTCCCGATGACGTGGCGGATAGCCGCAGCCGTAACCGATAGCAGGCCTTGGAGGAACGATGACCGTCGCGATCGTCACCGATTCGGGTTCGGACCTGACGCCGGCCGAACTGGCCGAGCACAAGATCGTGCAGGTTCCGCTGTCCGTGTCGTTCGGCGAGGAGGCATTCCTCTCGCCCGACGAAATGCCGCCCGAGGAATTCTGGCGGCGCGCCCAGCTCCCGGGCAGCCCATTTCCCAGGAGCGCCGCGCCCAGTGTCGGTCTTTTCCGAGCGGCCTTCGATCGAGCCTTTGACGAGGGCGCGGAGGGCGTGGTGTGCGTCTGCCTCTCGGACGGCCTGTCGTCCACGTTCCGAAATGCTCAGATGGCCAAGGAGATGATGCCGCACCAAGGCATCTACCTGGTCGATTCCCGCACCGCGTCGATGGGCTGCGGCGCCCTGGCCATGCGCGGAGCCAGGATGGCGGCCGCTGGCAACTCCACTGCGGACATCGGCTCGGCCCTGACCCGAATGCGCCCCGGCATCGACCTGTATGTCGGCCTCGACACGCTCGAGTGGCTGCGCAAGGGCGGGCGAATCAGCCACGCCAAGGCTGCCATGGGTGGCCTGCTGTCCATCAAGCCGATCATTACCATGGAAGAGGGCGTGGCCATCGTGGCCGATCAGCCCAGGACCCGGTCCAAGTGCCAGGATCGAGTCCTCGAGCTTCTGAGCGACAAGTCGCTCAGGGAGCTTCACATCATGTACTCCCCGCCGGCGGACCCGGTCGCATTCCGCGATCGGGTGCTCGCGAACCTCCCCGAGCCGGCCCCGACGCTGGTCACGATCCACATCCTCGGGCCGGTCATCGGGACTCACATTGGCCCCGGCGCCTACGGCGGCATCATGGTCTGGGACGTCTGACGCAGCCTTAGCGTCCCAGCATCCCACCTGCGGTTCGTTTGGCTATAAGGCAAATCCACTATTCAAACGTTAGGCCGATCAGCCTAATAGCCATATGACATGGGGTAGTAGCGCGGTTCCTCCGGAGGTCTATACTCCGACCAATTGGAACGGGCGGCGCTGCCTTCCGGGCAAATCGAAAGGCCGCCGCGACATCGTCGGGGCCGTTGAGCGAGAGGCGTAACGGTCACGGCTTTGGAGGCTGCCAAACGATGGCGACCGAGCAGATCGCGACCGCGATCAACGCATGGGATGTCGCCCAGCGCCAGTTCGATCTGGCTGCCGAGCAACTCCACCTTCCGGATGGCCTGCGCAAGGTATTGCGCGAGCCACAACGGGAGTTGACCGTCCATTTCCCAGTAAAGATGGATGACGGCACGGTTGAGGTTTTCACCGGCTACCGCGTCCAACACAACCTTGGCCGGGGCCCGGCCAAAGGTGGTATCCGCTATCACCAGAACGTGACCCTCGATGAGGTCAAGGCCCTGGCGATGTGGATGACCTGGAAATGCGCCGTGGTGGGCATTCCGTTCGGCGGCGGCAAGGGCGGCGTGATCGTCGATCCCAAGCGGCTCAGCCTGCGCGAAGTGGAGGGTCTAACCCGCCGCTACGCGACGGAGATCAGCATCATCATCGGCCCGGAGCGGGACATCCCGGCTCCTGATGTCAACACCAACTCCCAGACGATGGCGTGGATCATGGATACGTACTCCATGAATGTCGGCTATACCGTTCCGGCGGTGGTCACTGGCAAGCCGATTCCGCTGGGCGGGTCGGAAGGCCGCAACGAAGCCACGGCCCAGGGTGTCGTGTACACGATCATCGACGCGGCCAAGCATCTGGGCATGGACCTTCCAAAGTGCCGGGTCGTAGTCCAGGGCTTCGGCAACGCGGGCGCTATCGCGGCCCAACTGATGTCCGCTCAGGGCAGCTCGATAATCGCCGTGAGCGACTCAACGGGCGGTATCTTCAAGCCCGAGGGCCTCGACATCGGGGCTGTGCTGGCATGGAAGCAGGAACATCACACTGTCTGCGGCCTGCCCGGTACCAAGGACATCAGCAACGAGGAGCTGCTCGAGCTCGACTGCGACATTCTCATCCCCGCGGCCCTGGAGAATCAGATCACGGCTCGCAACGCAGGTCGCATCAAGGCCCGGCTGATCGCGGAGGCTGCCAACGGCCCGACCACGCCGGAGGCCGACGAGATCCTGTACAACAACGGCAAGTTCCTCATCCCCGACATCCTCTGCAATGCCGGCGGAGTCACGGTCAGCTACTTCGAATGGGTTCAGGACCTAGATCGCGATTTCTGGAGCATCGACCAGGTCAACGAGAAGCTCCATCGGATCATGACCAAGGCGTTCGCCAGCACCCTGGACATGTGCCTTCGCGAAAAGGTGAACATGAGGACGGCGGCCTACCTGCTCGCGGTGCAGAGGGTCGCCGACGCCACCTCCGTCCGCGGGCTCTACCCATGACTTCTCGCTAAAGAGTGTCTGGGCGTCCCCGACGCAAGAGTAGATAGCGATCCCGGCGCAGTGCGCCGGGATCGCTCTTTTGTTCAGTCCCGCCGGCGCGCCTCGGTCCCGCCCGATCAGGTCCACCCGGTGCTACGATCCGACGGCTGATGCCAGTCGTCGACCCGGCGCTTCCGGGAGAGGAGCCCCATGCTCGACCACGAAGAGAAATTCCTGTTCAAGGAAGAGATCCTGGCGCTCTCTCACGCGCTCGAGGAGCCGGGCGTCCTGGACAACGTCGAGGACCTACTGACCGATGTGATCACCAATCCGCGGTTTGATTCGGAGGTCTTCACCCTTGAGCGATCATTGCAGGTGATGCTCGGGGCGAGGGCCGGCGCAACCCTGGTGGGCCTGCTCACGGTCACGCCCGAGGTGTTCGAGGAGACGTCGGAGGTCCGGATCCCGCCCGAGGTTCAGGAGCGATTGATCGCCTGGCGCGCTCGCTTCGGCCTCGCCATTGACAACGCCCTCAACTACCTCAACAACCCCGATGGCATTCAGGGCCACAACTTCTCGACTCAGATAGCCCACGTCGATGAGCGGCAAGTGCTCCAGGGTCGTCTGACACTCGTCCGCTACAACAACGAACCTCAGTTCTTCCTGGCCGATGCCGGAGTCTTCTTCAGTCTGGTAGTGGACGTTCTCGAGCGCCTCGGGCCCTACCTGGGCCCGGATGCCATAGACACCGAGACCCTCGGCCGTTTGCGCGATGCCCTCCAGCTCGTCGAGCGAAAGACGGCGACCCGGGGCTAAAATCCCGGCGCTCCGGCGGCGCGGTCACAGCCGGATGCGCGGCCAAGGGCCGACTAGGGGAGCAGGTCGTTGTCGATGAGCCTGACGTCCCCAAAGCGAACGGCCATCGAGAGCAAGGCGGCGCCGCTCACGTGGTCCAGTTCCAGGAGCGTGGCCGTATCCGCGCAACTCACGTATTCGGGACTGGCCAGCGGCTCCGTCGCGAGCGTGTCGCGCATAACTCTCCGCAGCACTTCCCCGTTCCGCTCCCCAGCTCCATACCGGGCGCGGGCGGCCGTCAACGCCACTCGCAGAATCGGGGCGGCCGCCCGCTGTTCCGGGCCCAACCTCGCGTTCCGCGAGCTCAGCGCCAGTCCGTCCGGCGCGCGCACGATCGGGCAGGCCGCGATCTCCGTTCCGATGCCCAGATCCGCGGCCATTCGTCGCAAGATGAGCAGCTGCTGGGCGTCCTTCTGACCGAAATAAGCCCGGTCCGCCCTCACCAGCCCGAGCAGGATGGCCACGACCGTGGTCACGCCATCGAAATGGCCCGGTCGGGCGACTCCTTCCAGCGGCTCGGCCAGGGTGCCGACTCGAACGCTCGTCTGAAATCCGGGTGGGTAGATTTCGTCGACGCCCGGAACGAACACCAGGTCCGCGCCCGCGGAGCCGCAAGTTCGCAGGTCCATTTCTTCGTCGCGCGGGTATTTGTCGAAGTCCGCAACCTCGTTGAACTGGCGCGGGTTGACGAAGATCGTGACGATGGCGGTCCGGTTATCTGCCCTGGCACGGCGTATCAGCGACGCGTGGCCCTCATGCAGGGCGCCCATTGTCGGCACCAGCCCGACCGGTCGCGGCGCGGTTTCCAGGGCTGCGGACAGCTCGGCCCGGGTCCGAATCACCCTCGGCAGAATGACCGGCCCCGACACGGCTAGAGATCCATGTCCAGCGGAATGCCGTGGCCGCTCCCAACCGCCGCCGCGAGATCGGCCTGCCCCAGGCCCAGAACCTCGTCCAGGACCGATTGCTTCATGCTCGTGCTCTGTTCGGGGCCCGGGAAGGTGCCGGACCTGACGTCTTCCAGGTAGGACAGCGCGGCCTTCGTGATCACCTCGTGCAGTTCGGCGTAGTGGCGGGCGTGGCGGGGGGTGAATTCGGGGTTCATGCCCAGCATGTCCGTCACGACTTGGACCTGGCCAGAACACCCCTTGCCGGCCCCGATGCCGATCGTCGGAATGTGCAGCCTTTCGGTAATCGCGGCCGCCAGTTGCTCGGGGACCAGCTCCAGCACGACGGCAAAGGCGCCGGCCTGCTCGACCGCTCGAGCATCCGACAGCAGTCGGCGACCGGCTTCGCGGGTCTTGCCCTGGACTCTATGCCCGCCCAACTGGTGGATCGATTGTGGCGTCAGGCCGATGTGGCCCATGACCGGAATGCCTGCTCGAACGATGGCTTCGATGGTGCGGGCGCTGCGCTCGCCGCCCTCGAGTTTGACCGATCCGGCCCCGCCCTCGCTCATGAGCCGACCTGCGTTCTCCAGGCTGGACTCCAG
Organism: Chloroflexota bacterium; assembly: GCA_025358515.1. Taxonomy (GTDB): domain Bacteria; phylum Chloroflexota; class Limnocylindria; order Limnocylindrales; family CSP1-4; genus Fen-1039. The sequence continues at coordinate 286 of JANYJG010000069.1, read as the reverse complement.
AGTCACGCCGTAGGAGAGGAACGGCATGTCGGCCACGACGAGGGCCCGCTCAGTGCCTCGAACCACTGCCTTGGTGTGGTGCAGAATCTCCGTCATAGTGACTCGAACCGTGCTGTCGTAGCCGAGTATCACCTGACCCAGGGAGTCGCCCACCAACAGCATTGGGATACCGGCAGCGTCCAGCAGCCTGGCGGTGGGGTAGTCGTACGCGGTCAGCATGGCGATCCGCTCACCGTCGGCGTACATGCGGGCGATCGAGGCGAGCGTGTGGCGCGGCACCTGCTGG
>JANYJG010000068.1 GCA_025358515.1 Chloroflexota bacterium | reverse complement strand
CGGTTGCCTGCGGTTGCCGGCGGTTCGTCCCGAAAGTGCCGGCGGTTGATCGCCCAGACGTTGCGACTGAGTCTCAATGCATGCTACCTTGCGGGAGTCGACTCCGGCTCCCGCTTTGGTTTGCAGGTTACCCTTGGCTTCCTCTATGCCACTCCTGAGATTCAGTCGCCAGTTCGCGGTGGGGTTGGTCGTGGTGGCGGTCGTGGCCGGCTGCGCTCGCACCAGCTCTCGTGCCCCGGGCGAAAAGCTGAACGTCGCGACCACGACGAGCGTCCTGGCCGACATCGTTTCCAACGTCGGCGGAGACCTGGTTACCGTCACGAGCCTGGTTCCAAAGAACGCCGACGTGCACACGTTCGAGCCGCGGCCGGCGGACGTTAGGACAATCGCGTCGGCCGGGCTGCTCGTCATGAACGGACTGGGCCTGGACGACTGGCTTCGAAAGACGATCGCCAACGCGGCCGCAGACAAAACGCCTCTGGTGCAGCTTGGGGTGGGTCTGCCGGGGGTGGAATTGCTGCCCGGCGAGACCGTCGGTACGCAGAACCCGCACCTGTTCATGGACGTGAAGTACGCCGAGCTGTACGTGGATCGAATCGCGGCGGGGCTGAAGTCGGCCGACCCGCCGAACGCCTCGGCTTACGACTCACAGGCGACCGCGTACAAGCATCGCCTCGAGACTCTGGACGGTTGGGTTCGCGCTCAGATCGCGACCATTCCGGCGGCCAACCGCAAGATTGTCACGTTCCACAACGCGTTCCCTTACTACGCCCGCGAATACGGGATCGCGATCGTTGGCGTGGCGATAAAGGCACCGGGCCAGGACCCGAGCGCCGGATACACCGCGGATCTCATCGCGGCGATCAAGGCGGCGGGGGTCAAGGTCATCTTCAGCGAGGCCCAGTTCCCGACGAAGCTGGCGGACCAGCTCGCCGCCGAGGCCGGCAGTAAGGTGGTCTCCAACCTGTACGACGATTCGCTGGGCGATGCGCCCGTGACCACCTATGAGGAGCTAATCCGCTGGGATACCGAACAGCTAGTGAAGGCCCTGAAGTGACGCCTACGACAAAGGTTCCGGCGGCCGATACCGCGGCGGGCGGCGGCGCCGGCCAGGCCGTGGCGGCCGGCCAGGCCGGCCAGGACGTGGCCGCGATTCAGCTTTGCGGCGTCAGTGCCGGATACGGCGATCGCGTGGCCCTGCAAGACGTGGACCTCGAGATTCCGCTCGGCGCCCTAGTCGCGGTGGTGGGACCCAACGGCGGCGGCAAGTCGACCCTGCTCAAGCTCGTCGCCGGCGTATTGAAGCCGTGGCGCGGCAGCATCGAGGTACTGGGCGCGCCGGCAGGCCGAGAGGCTCGCCGGGTGGCTTACGTGCCCCAGGCCGAGCTTGTGGACTGGTCCTTCCCTGTGAACGTGTGGAACGTGGCGATGATGGGTCGCTACCCGCGCCTCGGTCCTTTGCACCAGCCGGGCAAGCGCGACCACGAGGCGGTGGAAGCGGCGCTGGAACGGGTCGGCATGGCAGATCGGGCCCGCACACCGATCGGAGCGCTATCCGGCGGGCAGCGGCGCCGCGCCTTCCTGGCCCGGGCCATCGCCGCGGAAGCGGACCTGTACCTGCTCGACGAGCCCGTCACCGGCGTGGACATCACCACTCAGGAAGCGATCATGGAGCTGCTTCTGGCCGAGGCCGACAAGGGCAAGGCCGTCGTGGCGACAACTCACGATCTCGCCGCCGCCGCGCGCCACTTCCGCTCGATCGTGGCCGTGAACCGCCGCATCATCGCGTCTGGTCCCGCGGACCTCGTGACCAACGCGGACGTCCTGGCTCGCACCTACGGTGCTCATCTGCTGGTCCTGGAGAACGGTCTCGGCATCCTGGACGACTCCCACCACCACGACGATCCGTCCGGCTCCGAGCGCCACTTCCACGACGACACAAGCGGAGGCGGACATTGAATCTGATCTTTGATCCGCTCACGTACCCGTTCTTCGTCCGGGCCCTGGCCGCATCTGCCATCGTCGGACTCGTCTGCGCGACCGTCGGCAGCTTCATGGTTCTGCGCGGCCTGGCCTTCATGGGCGACGCCCTGAGCCACTCCGCGTTCCCCGGCGTCGTGGCCGCATATCTGATCGGAGCGCCGTTCTACCTCGGCGCATCCATCGCGGCCGTGGGCACGGCGCTGGCGATCGGCTGGGTCACCCGCCAGGGCAAGATCCGCGGCGACACCGCCATCGGCGTTCTGTTCGCCGGCATGTTCGCCCTGGGCGTTTTCATGTTCAGCCTGATACCCAACTACGTGGGCGATCTCTTTGGGTTCCTATTCGGCGAAGTCCTGGGGATAGGCCTGAACGACCTGATCTCCCTGGCGGTCCTGGCCGCGATCGTGCTCGTTACGGTGGCGCTGCTGTGGAAGGAGCTGCTGTACTCGACGTTCGATCCCCTCGGCGCGGCTGCTTCCGGCTTACCGGTCGCTCGACTCGATTACCTGCTGCTGGCGCTCATCGCCCTAACCATCGTGATCAGCCTTCAGTCGGTGGGCATCATCCTGGTGGTGGCCATGCTCGTAACCCCGGCGGCTACGGCCCAGCTGATCTCGAGGAGCTTCGGCCGCCTGGTGGTTATGGCCGGCGCCATCGGTCTGGTCTGTCCGATGATCGGCTTGTATTTGAGCTACTGGTTGAACTCCGCCACCGGCGCCACGATCGTTTTGGTCGAGACCGCGGCCTTCGTGCTGGTTCTGGCATGGACCATGCTCGCGGCCGGGTCCCGTCATTCGGTCCCAGAGCCCGCCGTCTAGCGAGACCGCTGGCAGGACGGGCACAGACCGAACAACTCCACGCGGTGGCGGTCCACCTTGTAGCCCGTGCTGCGCTCCGCCTCGGCCACGATGGCGCTCATGCCCAGATCCTCCAGGTCGACGGCCCGCTGGCAGCGCGTGCATACCAGATGGTGGTGATGGCGGGTCGATTCACAGCGAACGTACGAATGCTCGCCGCTCGGCAGGTCCAACCGTTCCACCGCGCCCAAGCCCGTCAGCAATTCCAGCGTCCGGAAGATCGTGGCTCGCGCCACGCCCAGGTGGCGGCGCCTCGAGTCAGCCAGCAGATCGGCCGTTTCGAATGCCCCGTCGCGGCCGGCGATCAGCGCGGCTACGGCTCGGCGCGTGGCGGTCATGCGATGGCCGGCACTTTCCAGCGCCGCGATCAGTTCCGTTCCGCCGCTGTCCGCCGGCTGGGGTGTGTGCATGGCGGCCATGATATCGCTCCCGCGGCGCACGTAATCGGAGCCAGGCGGTATGGTGGGGCATCGTCCAGGGCGGTCTCTGGGACAAATTCGGGTCAA
>JANYJG010000178.1 GCA_025358515.1 Chloroflexota bacterium | reverse complement strand
GGGGCGAGAGGATTTGAACCGGCGGTACCCAAGTGCAGGATTGTCGTGCCGCCAGCGATCTATACGGCGCTCAGGAAGGCTGGTTGAGAGCTTTGGATTCTTTGTCGCCAACTCCAAGGTTATCGGCCTAACCTTGGAATCCACGCCAAAGTTGGTCCGCGGGCGGATTGTCCGCGCCGCTGTCGTGGCGGGTTGACCGGGTTCCGGCCGCTCACTGCCCGAAGGGGCTACCAGCCTCCCGTAAGCTCGCCGCGCATCGCGGCATGGAAGTCGTGCAGTACGTCCGCCGCGCGCCTGAGGGTCTCGAGCTTCTTGGCCGCTTCCGTGTCGTCAAACTCATACGCCCTGGCAATTTCGCCTTCTTCGCTCATGACGAAAAATGCTTTGACGTAGGGCTCACCAGGGCCCATGGATGCGAAGATGCTTCCGGGGTCACTGGGCTGATTCAGCGACTTCTCTGCGGATTTCACAGGTTTTCGCCACCCGGTTTCACGCGAATTCGCCAACCCAATTCGCCGGAATTGGCCGCGCGTTTCACGGGTTTTGGCCGCGTGTTTCACGGCTAATGGCCGCCCGGTATCGGAGATCGCCAGCAGCGCCGGCGTGAGCTCGTCGGACACCGCACCCTGCCCCTCGATGAAGTCCATCGAGGAGAGATGCCGGTGCCCCGTCCCCGTTCTGCCATGCGCCAGATCAGAGAAGTCCTGAGGCTTGCCCAAGCCAAGAACTTGTCCCCAACCGAGATCGCGATCGCGGCTCATCTGCCGCGGACGACGGTCCGCAACTATCTGTCCCGAGCCGCGGCCGCCGGTCTTTCCTGGCCACTGCCGGACGACCTCGATGACCGCGGCTTAGAGGAGCGGCTCTTCGGACGGCCCGCTCCGCCGCCGGCGATCCTTGCCCGACCAGTGCCCGACTGGGAAGTGGTCCACGCCGAGTTGCGCCGGCCCGGTGTCACCCAGGCTCTGCTCTGGACCGAATACCGGGAGCGCCATCCCGATGGCTTCGGATACACCTGGTTCACCGAGACCTATCACGCATACACCGGCAAGCTCGATCTCGTAATGCGCCAGGACCACCACGCGGGCGAAAAGCTCTTCCTCGACTTCGCCGGCCACACCGTCCCGATTGTCGATCCCGAGACCGGCGAGATCACCAGAGCGCAGCTCTTCCTCGCGGTCCTCGGAGCATCGAACTACACCTATGCCGAAGCCGTGCCGTCCCAGGAGCTGCCGCACTGGTGCGCGGCGAACGTTCGGGCCTTCGAGTTCTTCGGCGGAGTGCCGGCGATCCTGGTGCCCGACAACTTGAAGTCCGCCGTCGATCGGGCCCACCGCTATGAGCCCGATCTCAACCGCAGCTACTCCGATCTTGCCGCCCATTACGGGACAGCCATCATCCCGGCGAGATCGCGCAAACCACGAGACAAGGCCAAGGTCGAGGTCGGCGTCCAGGTGGCCGAACGTTGGATCCTTGCGGCCCTGCGCAATCGGACGTTCTTCTCGATTGCCGAGGCCAACAGCGCGATCAGAGAGCGTCTCGAATGGCTGAACAACCGACCCTTTCGAAAGCTCGAAGGCACCAGGCGCAGCGTCTTCGAATCGATCGATCGGCCGGCTCTCCGCTCGCTGCCCGCCCGGCCCTATGAGTTCGCGACCTGGAAGCGGGCGCGGGTCAGCATCGACTACCACATCGAGATCGAGCGCCACTACTACAGCGTGCCCTATGCCCTCGTGGGCGAGCGGGCCGATGTCCGCATCAGCGCCGCCGCCATCGAGGTCTTCGTTCGCGGCCGCCGGGTGGCGAGCCATCCCCGCAGCGCCCAAGTGGGCCGCCACAGCACGATCGACGCTCACATGCCGGCGAGTCATCGAGCACATCTGGCCTGGAGCCCAGGGCGGCTCGTTGCCTGGGGAGAGCAGGCCGGACCATCCACCGGAGCGTTCGTGGCCGCCATCCTCGCCTCGCGAACTCATCCGGCACAAGGCTTCCGTTCGTGCCTGGGCGTCCTGCGTCTTGGAGATCGCTATGGACAGGAGCGCCTGGAAGCTGCCTGCGCCCGGGCTCTCGCGGCAGGCGCCATCGGCTATCGAAGCGTCGACTCGATCCTAAAGAGCGGTCTCGATCGAACGCCGATGCCATCGGCTGCTCCTGCTCGTTCCCACCTCGACCACGCCAACGTCCGCGGCGCCACCTACTACCGCTGAGAAGGAGATCCTCGTGCTCACGACACCAACGCTCGACAAGCTCTACACGCTCAATCTCGCTGGCATGGCCAGAGGACTTGCCGAACAGCGCGAACAGCCCGCGGCCTATGGCGGGCTCGGCTTCGAGGACCGTCTCGGGTTGCTCGTGGATCGGGAGGTGACCGAACGTGAGAACCGCCGCCTCGAGCGCTGCCTGCGAGCGGCGAAGTTGCGTCTCGACGCGTCGATCGAAGACATCGACTTTCGCGCGCCCCGCGGTCTCGACCGTGGAGCCCTGCTCGATCTCGCAAGGGCAGCGTGGGTTGACTCGCACCAGGGCGTGATGGTCGTCGGCCCGACGGGCGTGGGCAAGACATACATCGCCTGCGCCCTCGCGCTATCGGCCATTCGGGCCGGGCACAGTGCGCTCTATGTCCGGACATCGCGTCTGATCGCCGAGATCGCCGCGGGCCGGGCCGATGGCCGGCTACCGCGGCTCATGCGAGCCTGGGCTCGGACCGACGTTCTCGTGCTCGACGACTTCGCCCTGCAGCCTCTCGCGGATCAGGCGGCAGCGGACTTGCTCGAAGTCATCGAGGATCGGGCAGGACTACGTTCGACCCTCGTCACGAGCCAGCTGCCGATCGCTCTGTGGCACGAGAACCTGGGTGAGGCGACGATTGCCGACGCCATCCTCGATCGACTTCTTGCAGGTGCTCATCGGATCGAGCTGCGCGGTGAGTCGATGCGTCGGGCCGAGCCGGCGAAGTCCGCCGGTGGCGACCAGTCGCCGTCCGATGGCCGCTGAGCCCGTGGCACACTACGCCGACAACCGAAGCTCAAAGGAGGTGAGGATCAGGGGATGAATTGACGCCCTGCGTCGGCCGCTGGCACGGCCTCCGAGGACGCGGCGAAAACCCGCGAAACAGGGTGGCGAATTCCGGCGAACTGGAGTGGCGAATTCAGCGAAATGCGCAGCAAGGATGCAGCCGAGGGAATGCGGCCGCGGCGCACCCGCGGGAACTGAGAACGCCAGTCCACATGCCTGCACCCCATTCGGATACGGGTCCTGGCCCAGGATTACGACGCGGACATTGGCCGGTTTCGTCCTGTTGAATGCTCGGAACACGAGCTCCCGGCGCGGAAAGGCCAAGCCCTGGTCTGCCCTGGCCAGACATCGCTCAATTGGAGCCGGATCAAGCCCGTCGAGGCGTGTGCCCAGGAAGTCGATCCATTCCGCGGTCAGCCCGGCAAACACGCTCTCCATCGAAACGGCCACAGGTCAGCGCGCAGGACCGTTGTCGTAGGTCAGCCAGAAGACAGTCCTCGAAAGCCAGTCGCGGAATGACGGGTTGTCCGCGAACTGCTTGAACAGTTCCGTGTCGTCCTTCAAGACCGCGTTCATTACGCGGAGAAGCGCTTTGTCATGCTCGATGCGAGCGTTGTCGCGGTCCGAGTTCTTCTGGGCATTCTGGTAGGCGACATCGGCTGCGACTTTGGCAGGGATGTCCTGCGTAATCAGTCGACGGATGCGGTCCGCATCTGTCCAGCTGACATTACCGAACTGGTCGTTGAAGCTTCGCAGGATGTTCGACAGCCTCTCCAGCTCTGGCTCCGGCTTGTGGCCATCTCCGCTGCCTGGAACGGGCCCAATCGACCCCTCCTCGTCCGACAGCGCGATACGAACGGTGGCCAGCTTTTCGGCACGATAGCTATCCATGTCTATCGCTTCGAGGATGCCTCGAGAAAGATCCTCCTCGATGGGCGCCGGAAGCTTGGGAATCAGGAAGTTCAGGAAGATCGAGCGCTTCTCCCAGGCTGGGTTGGAATAGGGCAGCACCTGGGCTAGGAACGCATAGGTCCGAGTGAACGCCTTGGCCTTCGCCTTGAACTCCACCTGGCCGTCCTCATCAAGCGACGACCGGTAGACGGCCACACAGGCGTCGAGGATCGGGTCAAGTTCCTCTCGGGGGGCGTCGTGCAAGAAGAGCCCGACGAACTCGTCCACCTGCTCCGGCGAGTACACCGCCGCTCGATCCAAGGCGTCCTGGAGATCGTGGAGTTTGTTCGGGTCCGTCTCCTCGCTCAGGATCGTGGTCCGGTAGTAGTCCGCAAAGGCCTCGCGGATTGTGTCCGCGTCGTTCATGAAGTCGAGCACGAACACGTCATGCTTCTGA
>JANYJG010000177.1 GCA_025358515.1 Chloroflexota bacterium | reverse complement strand
CCGGTCCCGGTGCTGCTTAGCTCGGCCGTCGTCACGGGCCTGGCTTTTGCGGTGGATTCGGCCGTGGCCTCCTTCTCGGCCTGGTCGGCCGCCAAGGACGGTGAGTCCGGCAGGGCCTTGCTGCTAGCTGTCGTGGGCGGGATAACGGCGGTCATCACGTCGATGGCCTTGGCCGGAACGGTGATCCTGATCCTGCTCCTGAACGGCTGACCCTTCTGGTCACCGGCCCGCGCCCATCCCCTGCTAAACTGCCGTTCGCGCCTCGCCCCCATCGTCTAGAGGCCTAGGACACGGCCCTTTCAAGGCTGAGATCAGCGGTTCGAATCCGCTTGGGGGTACCACTCTTCCACGCTCAATTCGAGCCGCCCGTTGCATGCCTGAGGTCGGGCGCGCTTGTTCGCCAGAAGGTTCAGCTTGTCCGCGATGTGCCGATCACGCTCGGCGGTAGCATGCTGGTAGATAAGGGCCGCGCGGACGCTGGCGTGACCCATTCGTGCCATCAGCTCGCCAAGACTCGCGCCCGTCGCAGCGGCGAGGGTATTGCCGGTGCGCCTCGCGGGCGTCTCGTCACAGCGACTTGGCGACTTTCTGGGGCTACCTGAGGGGGGCCATCGAGAGAGAGCTGCTCCGCCACTCCCGGTCCCGGATCCTCCAGCCGATCCGAGAGGTCGGGGACCGGTCGGAAGGCGAAGGCTCGACCGAGCTTGCGCTGAATCAGGAAGCGCTCTGGGTCAGGTCAAGAAGGTCCGTCCTCGCGGATTCGTAGACGATGCGATGGCTGGTCATGTGCGACTTGAACGTGTAATCCGCATCGGGGTGGCGAAGAGCGTGGCTCAACAGGGCAGTCTGTCGGTAGTTGAGATCGGCGGTCTTGAGAAGAGCCTCCGCCTGCCAGAACGAGGGCTACGGCGGGGACGCAAAATCCGCGTCGGCTGCCCACGCCGCCAGGTGCTCGTGGACTGGAGGGGAAACGAACCGCCAGATTACGTATGCAATGATCGCGACCGGAACGAGCCACTGGACCGGGACCGCTAGCGGGATGGCCAGCAGCGGCGTCATCACCGGCTGGGCGAACGTCGAGTAGTGGAACTCGGACGAGGGCCAGACCGCGGGAACGGCCAGCCACGCGGCGGCCTTCGGGTCACGGCGCCAGAGGAGGATGAGCGCAATCGCGGTCGGGACGAGCAGCATCGGGGAGTAGAAAGCGCTCCAGCCGTTGCTTGACTGGTGCGCGAGCCGCGCCGAGATCGCACCGAACTCCGTTGCATATTGGATCCAGAGTGATGGCGCAAGGACGAACGTGGCCGCAGTCAGGACGAGCGCGAGGCCGACCCGCCGCAGCTGACGTTCGCCGAAGAGCGGGATGACCGCGTAGACCTTGAGGGCTACGGCGACGGAGTCCGCCAACCAACCCATGCGGCCAGCCCCGGCGAGCAGCAACATGAGGACCACGAGCTGCGGGTTCCCCGAATACAGTGCCTCAGTGGTCGGCGGGAACAGGAGCCACCACATCGGAAGCCTGAGCCAGCGGATGATCGCTACCGCGCTCAATGCGGTGAGCGTGAGCCAGAGCGCCGTGAACTGACTTTCCGAGAGCAACGCGCTCGGCGCGAAAAGGAGAGTCGTAGCGGGTGACCCGGCGTAGTTGAACACGGTGCCCGAGTTGACGATCACGGTTGCCGCCCACGGATCGCGGCCGTGGAGCCATTCCTGTACGCCCCGGTAGTAGATCTGGACGTCCATGCCCAGCGGGACGTTCAGCTCGATGAAGCTCGCGATCCGCGTGTACGACTGCCCAGCGAACCACGCCGCGAGGGCGATTTCGCCGAGGATTCGAAGCCGGTCCTCACCAACTCGTTCGCGAACGGCGCGGAAACGGAGCACCGTGATACCGATCCACCGACTTAGCACCACTGTCGCCACGCGGCTTGATGGCTAAGTTTGTCAGCGCCTATCTGGCGGCTACCGGCTAGTCCCCCATACATTCCCGATCCCCCATTTGCGTCAGACGGAAGCCTCAAGGACTGCCCCAATAGTAGCCCGCTTTATCGGACAGATCACCTGCACCCGCCACGATCGGTGGTCGCCGAGGTCAACAACGGCTCGGTCGGTTGAACGTGGTGTCTCGGTGGCTCGACGCGGAGGGGTGTCAACGCCACGTCAAAGGGCCGAGAGTCGCGAGCAAGGGCAGCCAACCAAAGCCCCGTAGGCCAACAACCTGAACCGACCGCCAGGGCTCCATCACGATGCGCAGGTACCTGTGTGGGCAAGACTGGCGACGACTTGACTCTTTGTCAGGGAGGAACTGCGGCACTCGGCTGGATGGGGTCAGCGCAGGCTGTCCGTCTCAGCTCACTTCCAGCCCAGCCGCACGAAGTCGAGTCTTGGGAGACCTCTGCTGCTGCGGCTGCGCTCTACGGAGCCGTGAAGGTGATCTCCCACGGTCCCTCAAGACGGATCTGACCCTGCGGGCCATCGCCCACCAGTTCGTCAATCCGAATCACCCAAGATCCCGACGCGGTATCGGCCCCGACATTAGTCGTGATCACTTCCGCAGAGGCAGAATTGCGGCTCACGAAGGATGAGCCAACTGCCAGCTGGCCACCGTTATGCAGGACCTTGGCGACCGAAGACCAGCTCGAACCGTCGGGCGGGAGCCCCGCGTACGTCAACTTCAGACGGACGGTGGTGGGCGTCACGAGGATCGAATCGAGAGTCGCGGCGACGCCGTGGGCCGTGGCGGTCGCTGCCGGTGACAGGCGGGTGCCGGGTGCGATCGCGAGGTCGAACTCGAACCGCCACGGGCCGGCGACGCTATGCCATGGATCGCCCGTCAACTGGCCGTCCGCGAGTACCGAGAATGATGGGTTGAGCTCCCGAACGCCAATTTCCGGCAGGCTAAGGACGAAGTGGTGACTGCCCGATAGTGCGCCGTCGCCGGGCGTCTCAAACCAGAGCGTGTTGACGGAGCTCGAGCTGTCGGCGGGGCTCCCGCCTCCGGACGTCATCGTGTAGGTGCGCCCGGCCTCATCGGTGAGGCCACCGCCGCGGACCATGACTCCGTTTCCTCGGGCCGCCTTCGTGTCTTGGATCGAAATCGCGAGCATTGTCTGGGCGGCGTCCGCATAGGCCGCCTCAAGCGTCACCTGGTAGCCAGCGTGGACCTGCGAGAGCCCGAGCTTCGTGGAGCGGTCCCAGGCCACCCGATAACCGCCGCCTCCCATCAAGGGATACATCGAAAGCAGCGACGCACCGGCCCCAACGAGCACGACCAACGCAGCGGCAGCGAGGGGAACCGCGGGCCACCGATGGCGCGGACGGGCGACCTGGCGGGCCTCCGGGTGTGGGACCTCCATGACGGCCGCGACCCTCCGGCCGATGGACGCGAGTTGCGCGGGAGTGGGTTCCGCGCCAAATGCCATCTCGAGGCATGCCTCGAGATCGAAGGCCGGCGATTGCATGTCCCAGTTAGCGGCCGGTCGAGCGGACACAGTAGGCCTCCTTGAGCACCGCGAGACCACGGCTCACGAGCTTCTGACTTGCCGCCTCGGTCTTGCCGAGCACGGCCCCGA
>JANYJG010000253.1 GCA_025358515.1 Chloroflexota bacterium | reverse complement strand
TCTGTCGTTCCCGCTCGAACGAGGGCCCGCAGCCCGGCCCGCTCTGACTCGGTGATGGTCAACGCTGGTGCAGGGTGGTTCGGCATGCCCCGAATCGTAGCTGCGAACCAGTTAGCCTGCTGAGGATCGCAACACTAGCAGATGCGGGGCAGCTGCTCCCCCACGAGCATGTCGACAATGCGCTGTGAACCGACGATCGTGCGCATAGTAACCATGGCAGGATGGTCGGCGACCACAAGGCCGATCTCCACGGCCTCCGCACCCTCGGTAAGGACGCGCATGGCCGCCAGCACGGCTTGGGCCGCGGCGGCGGGAACGATTGCCACGAGCTTGCCCTCGTTGGCGACGTGGAGCGGATCCAGGCCGAGCATCTCGCAGGCGGCGCGCACGGGACCCGGAATCGGGATGGCGTCCTCGCGCAACTCCACGCCTACACCGGAGGCCGCGGCGATCTCGTTGAGGGCAGATGCCAGGCCCCCGCGCGTCGGATCGCGGAGCACGTGCACGTCCGGGCAAGCGGCGACGATCGCGGCTACGAGCGCGTTTAGCGGCTGCGTGTCCGAGGCGATCTCGACCTCGAAGTCGAGGCCTTCGCGGACGCTCATGATGGCGATGCCGTGAAGACCGATCCCGCCCGAGAGGATGACGGAGTCACCCACGACAGCCCGATCCGCGCCAACAGTCACGCTCGGCGCCACCAGTCCAATCCCCGCGGTGTTGACGAACAACCTGTCGGCCGCGCCGTGGCCGACCACTTTCGTGTCGCCCGTGACTATCCTGACGCCCGCCCTCGCCGCCGCCCGAGCGACCGACTCGGTGACCTTGCGAAGGTCGTCGATCGGCAGGCCCTCCTCGATTACGTAGGCGAGCGACAGGGCCAGCGGCTGGGCGCCCATCATGGCCAGGTCGTTGACGGTGCCGTAGACGGCAAGCTCGCCGATGTCGCCGCCGGGAAATTCGAGCGGACTGACGACGAACGAATCGGTCGTGAAAGCGAGCCTCTGCCCGGCAACCTCGACGACGGCTGCGTCATTGAGCGGTCCACCAGGAGAGGCCGCGGCCAGAGCGGGCGCAATCACTTCGCGCATCAGGGTTGCGGAGAGTTGCCCGCCGGAGCCGTGGCCGAGCAGGACGCGCGCTCGTTCGGGGATCGGAGCAGGGCAGACGAGATTCGCCGGATCGGGCGCGGCGGCCGGTCCGAACGGATCGGGCCTGGGAGCTCGTATCGTCATGACTTCCGCGACAGGTCGTACAGCGGGAACGCGGAAGGCGCGGCAAGCCCACGCCCCGCGGCATGGTACGCCGAGCAGACGCCCTCGCTACTGACCATCGGCGCCCCCAGCGGCTTCTGGGGGGAGCAAAGGACTCCATACGCGGTGCAGTCGAGCGGCGTCTTCGTCCCCTGGAGGATTTGCCCGGCGATGCAGGCCGGGTGCTCCTGAGTATGGATGTCCCCGACATCGAAGCGCGCCTCGGCATCGAAGCGGGCGAACTCCGACCGCAAGTGATAGCCGGAAGCCGGGATCAGGCCGATGCCACGCCACGTCCGCTCTCCGATTTCGAAGATCCGGAACACCGTCTCCTGGGCCTGGCGGTTGCCCTCCCGTGTCACGGCTCTGGCGTATTGATTCTCGACCTCCGCTCGGCCCGACTCCAGTTGGCGAATGGCCATCAAGATGCCCTCGAGCAGGTCCAGCGGCTCGAAGCCCGTGACCACGATGGGGACGTGGTACTTGGCGGCAATCGGCTCGTATTCGGTCCAACCCATGACCGCACAAACGTGGCCCGCGGCGAGGAATGCCTGGACCTGGTTCGACGGCGAGTCCAGGATCGCGCACATCGCCGGCGGCACGAGGACATGCGACACCAGCACCGAGAAGTTGTTCAAGTTCAGTCGATCGGCCTGCGCTACGGCCATCGCGTTCGCCGGCGCGGTCGTCTCGAAGCCGATGGCGAAAAAGACGACCTGACGATCGGGATTGGCGGCAGCGATCCGGACCGCATCCAGCGGCGAGTAGACGATTCGCACGTCGGCGCCCCGGGCCTTCAGGGACAGCAGGTCCGTCGTAGAGCCGGGGACGCGCAGCATGTCGCCGTAGCTGGTGAAGGTGACGTCCGGCCGCGCGGCGATGACGAGGGCTTTGTCGATCTGCTCGAGCGGGGTCACACACACCGGGCAGCCCGGACCGTGGATCATCCGAACGCCCTTCGGAAGCGCCTCGTCGATTCCCTGCTTTACCAGCGTGTGGGTCTGGCCGCCGCATACCTCCATCAGGTTCCACGGCCGAGTGGTGACGCGATGGATTTCGTCTACGAGCTTGCGGGCGATCTGAGAGTCGCGGTATTCGTCGACGTATTTCACGGCGCAGGCTCGCCTGCCACCGCGGCGACGGGCACGGCTGCCGGCGGATCGGCGAGAACTCCGGGAGCGTCGTCGCTGGGACCCGTTATCGCCAGCTCCTGGTCGACCATCATCTCGTCGATGGTCCGCAGCATCTCCAGGGTTCGGAGTGCCTCTTCCTCGTCGAGCTGGCTGATCGCGAACCCGACATGGATGATGACGTAGTCGCCGATCGTCACGTCCGGCACGTACGCCAGGCAGGCTTCCTTACGCACGCCGCCGAAGTCGACACGAGCCATCCGCAACGGACCGTCGTCGCGGATTTCCACCACCTTGCCGGGAATACCGAGACACATTTCAAGTTCTCCTTAGCTCGCGCCGGACAGGCGCGCGGCTGCCACCGCGGCCTGACCGTAACTGATCCCGCCATCGTTGGCAGGGACCTGATGGTTCGTGTGGACCTCAAAGCCGTCGCGGGTGAGGCGCCGGACGAGGGTAGTGGCAAGCGACTGATTCTGGAATACTCCGCCGGACAGGCAGATCGTGCCGAGTCCTGTGTCGGATCGGACCTCGGCCGCCAGTTCTCGGGTGACGGCCGCGATCGTCTCCCCGAAGCGCGCGGCCAGAAGTTCCGTGGCGGTTCCCTCGGCGCGTCCCTGGAGGATGGCCCGCAATGTCGGCCGCGGATCGTACACGAGGAGTCCGTCACGTCGAACGATCCGGAACGCGAGCGGCTCCACGCTCCCCTCTTGCGCCAGGAGTTCCAGCTCGATGGCGGCCTGGGCCTCGTATTCGACCACGTCGCGTATGCCCAGCAGGCTCGCGGCAGCGTCGAATAGCCGCCCAGCCGAAGAAGCCAGCGGGGCGTTGAGACCGCGGGCCAGCTGCACTCGAATGACCTCGACCTCGCGCGGATCCAATCGGTCGAGGAAGGCGCGCGCCAGTTCGGGCTCAAACCAATCGGCGGCCTCCGCAGCCGCGCCGCCTTCGTCCAAGGCCTCCGCCGAGAGCAGGTACCCCAGGGCCATGCGATACGGCTTCTTGACCGCCAGCGCCCCGCCGGCCATCGGCGCGCGGCCGAAGCGTGCCACCCGCCGGTAGCTCGCGAGAGTGGCCACGAGTACCTCGCCGCCCCAGAACGTGCCGTCGTCGCCCATGCCCAGGCCGTCGTACGCCACGCCGATGAACTCGCCGGTCAAGCCGGCCTCGGCGGCCGCGGACGCGACGTGGGCGTGGTGGTGCTGGACGCCGATGCGCCTGCTCTCCGGGAAGTTGCGCGTCGCCCATTGGGTGGACAGGTAGGCCGGGTGCAGGTCGTGAGCAACGTATTCGGGCTCGATGTCCAGCAACCTGCTCAGGTGGGCCAGGTTCGTCTCGAAGGCTCGGTGGGTCAGCAGGTCCTCGAGGTCGCCGATGTGCGGCGCCACGTGGGCCCGAGTCCCGCTGGCCAGGGTGAAGGTGTGCTTCAGTTCCGCTCCGACCGCCAGGATCGAATGCGGCGTGGCGATCGGCAGAGACAACGGTTCCGGGGCGTAGCCGCGGGCCCGGCGGATCAGGCTCTCGCGGCCGTCGACGACGCGCGTCACGGAGTCGTCGTAGCGGGCCCGGATCTGGCGGTCGTGGGTCAGGAACGAGTCGGCGATCCCCGACAGCCGCTCCAGCGCCTCGCCATCGTCGGTCGCGAGCGGCTCATCGGACAGATTGCCGCTGGTCAGCACGATCGGCCGGCCGATGCCCGCCAGCAGCAGGTGGTGCAGCGGCGTGCACGGCAGGAACAACCCGATGCGGCGGTTCAGGGCCGCGGCCCGTTCCGGCTCGGCGGTGATCACGCCATCCGCGAGGGCCGGCTGCGCGTTCGCATGCCGCGCCACAAGCACGATCGGCCGCGCGGGCGACGTCAGCAGCTCTTCCTCCGCGGGCGATAGGTCGGCCTGCACGCGAGCTGCCTCCAGGTCCGCGACCATCACAGCGAACGGCTTTGCCCAGCGGTGCTTGCGGTCCCGCAGCCTCGCTACCGCCGAAGGATTGGTTGCATCGCAGGCCAGCTGGTAGCCGCCAAGACCCTTGAGGGCCACGATTCGGCCCTCGCGCAGGTCCGTCAGCGCGGCTTGCAATGCCGCTTCCCGATGCGCCGCCGGGGCCGCGTCGCCGGGCCGCCGATAGGCCAGCTGCGGCCCGCAAGCCGGGCAGGCGACGGGTTCGGCGTGGAAGCGGCGGTTCGCCGGATCGCGGTACTCGGCCTCGCACGCGGCACAGAGCGGGAACTCGCGCATGCTCGTCCTGGCGCGGTCGTACGGCAGGTCGTCGATGATCGTGGCGCGCGGACCGCAGTTGGTGCAGTTGGTGAACGGGTAGCGGTAGCGTCGATCGGTTGGCTCGAATACCTCGACCAGGCAGTCGTCACAGGTGGCGATGTCGGGCGGAAAGAGCCGCTCGGTCGAGGGGCCCGCCTCGCTCTCCTGGATGGTGAAGCCGGTACCCGCGGCCGGAGCTCGGTCTGACGGCTGGACTACCACCTCCTCGACCCTGGCCCGTGGCGGCGCATCCGTCCGGACTCGAAGGGTGAAGGCTTCGACTGCCTCCTCCGAACCGGCGACCAGGATTTCGACCTGGCCGGCGCGGTTGACGACGGATCCATCGAGCCCGAGTTCGGTCGCCAGCCGCCAGATGAACGGCCGGAAGCCGACGCCCTGGACGACGCCGCGCACTTCCACGGCGCGGGCGACACGCAGTCCGGAAATGGCTCGGTTCATCGAGCCTCCTTCTCCGTTCCGTGCGTGAGACCTACCGCGTGCACTTTGACCGAACCTCCGTGGGCGCGTCCTGGGCGCCGCCTCGTATATCTCACACTGTTTTGGTGCAGTTTCCGCCTGCCGAGCGGCCCACATCACCGGGCCAGAAGGTCCTGCCCGATCGGGCCGGGACGTTCGTCCGCGTCCGCTGGTCGGGGAACCATGCAAACCATGCGAGGCACGCGCGTACTAGACGGGAATGACGCAAACCGCCTGGGCGCCGCCCGCCGCTTGGGCGCCGCCGCTCAACCTCAGACTGCGACGGGCGAGTCCGCCAAACCAACCCCCGCCAGAGCGTGCTTGCAGCGCGGGCACCGACCCTCGCGCAGCCACCAACCCGTGACCGAGTAGTCCCCCCGCGAGATCAGCCGCTCGCCGCACCTGGCGCACGAGGTATCGGCAACCTCGACCTCCGGAGTGTTGCCCACGTAGACATGTCGGAGGCCGGCCGCGCGGGCGATCTCAGCCACATCCACGAGCGTCGATGCCGGCGTCGGCTGCAGGCTCTTGAGCCGGTACGCGGGTTGGAAGCGGGTCAGGTGCCACGGCGTCTCCGGGCCCACGGCCGTCGCAATCCATTCGGCCATCGCCCGCAACTCGTCTCGATCGTCGTTCAGGCCCGGGATGATCAGCGTGGTCAACTCGACCCAGACCCCGCGGCGGCGCATCTCCACGATCGTGTCCCGGACGGGCTCCCAGCGGGCACCGCAGATTCTGCGGTAGAAGCTATCGCTGGCGGCCTTGAGGTCGACGTTGATGGCATCGAGGTATGGCGCGACCAGTTCGATCGCTTCGGGCGTCTGGTAGCCGTTGCTGACAAAGACGTTATGGAGTCCCGCCGCGCGCGCCCTGACCATCGTGTCCAGCGCAAACTCGATGAAGACCGTCGGCTCGACATAGGTGTAGGCGATGCTTCGGACGCCGGCCGCGACGGCCTCTCGCACGACATCCTCCGGCGGCACGAACCGGCTTTCCGGAACCAGGCCCTCGCGGTGTGCCTGCGACATCTCCCAGTTCTGGCAGAACTCGCAGTGGAAGTTGCAGCCCTGAGTCGCCACGGAATAAGCGGAGCTACCGGGCAGGAAGTGGTAGAGGGGCTTCTTCTCGATCGGCTCTGCCTTGGATGCCACAACCTTGCCGTAGACCAGGGTGTACAGCCAGCCGCCGCGGTTCTGACGGACGCCGCAGATGCCGATCCGGGACGGCCGCAGCACGCAGCGGTGGGCGCAGGCATTGCAGCGCACGCTGCCGGGGGCAGTTGGGTCATCGAACGGCTCGCCGAGCAGAGCCCGGCGAATGTGCGGCTCGGTCTCGCCACCAGGACCCAGGTCGTCGATTCGAAGCCCCTCGGGCGGCTGCTCGCCCGGGGAGGCGGCCCGGATCGACTCGGCAGGCCTGGCGTCGGGTTCGAGGTGAACGGCCGGCGCTTTCGTAAACGTATCGAGGCTGTTGTGCTCGGGAGCGTCGTCCATCCGGGCCCTCTGAGTGGGGTAGCAGGGTCTTCGGGATCGGTCCTAGTCCATGGCAAACGCGCCGGCAGACCGCAATGGTCCTGTTCGGTATGCACCCATTGTGAACGAGGCTCGGCGGCAGCGTCGTTTCGGGGCCACCGGGCAACGTCGCGACTCGTCGTTCGGGGCAGCGCGCCACTGGCGGCGGCCGCGGAGGGCCCTTCGGCCCTTGATCGGGACGCTCCCCCGCGCGACGCTAATGCCAACAAGTCCCGTACGCGGGACCGCCGCGGGCCCTGCAGCCGGCGGCCTGTTCGGTTACGGGCTCCGCTCTGCAAGCACATCGGAAGTGCATAGAGATGGCGACCAGTCACTTGACTTCGGTCTTCCGTCCGCCGCTGCCGTGGACCCCGCTCGTCATCGCGGCCGACCGCTGCAAAGGTTGCGAGTTGTGCGTCGCAGCCTGCCCCAAGGCGGTCCTGGCCCTCGATCGAGGCCGGGTCAACGCCCTTGGCTATCACCCGATCTGCCTGACCGACCGGTCCGGCTGCACGAGCTGTGCGCTGTGCGCCCGGGTCTGCCCCGATGCGGTATTCACGGTCTGGGCGGCACGGCGTGAGGAACACCGACAATGACGGCGACGAACGCCCAGTCCGCGGAAATAGCCCCGACCAAAGCGGCCAGAGCGGCGACCGAGGCGGCCCAGTCCGCGACGCTGGTTGCTCGCCGCTCGCGCGTCCTGATGAAGGGCAACGAGGCTATCGCCGAGGCCGCGATCCAGGCCGGTTGCGACGCCTACTTCGGCTATCCCATCACTCCCCAGGCGGAGCTGCTGGAGTGGATGGCGCGCCGGATGCCCGAGCTTGGTCGGGTCTTCGTCCAGGCCGAAAGCGAGCTGGCGGCAATCAACATGGCCCTCGGGGCGGCCGCAACCGGCGCCAGGGTGATGGTCAGCTCGTCCAGCCCGGGGATCAGCCTGATGGCCGAGGCGATGAGCTACATGGCCGGCTCGGGCACGCCCATGGTGCTGGTCAACATCATGCGCGCCGGCCCGGGGCTGGGCGGCATCGGCCCATCGCAAAGCGACTACTTCCAGGCGACCAAGGGCCACGGCCACGGCGATTACCGCGTCCCGGTCCTGGCGCCGGCCTCGATCGGGGAAGCGATGGAGTTGATGGCGACCTCGTTCGAGCTGGCCGAGCGTTATCGAACGCCGGTCATGCTGGTCGCCGACGGCATTCTCGGCCAAGCGATGGAGCCGGTCGAGCTGCGCTTCCGAACGCCCGAGCGCCACACTTTCGACTGGGCGCTGACCGGCGCGGCCGGCCGTCCGCCTCGAATCGTCAAGTCCATCGACCTGGTGCCCGAGGTTCTCGAGAAGCGGAACCTGGACCTCCAGCACAAGTACCGCGAGATCGCAAAACGCGAGACGCGCTGGGAGAGCTGGCAGATGGAGGACGCGGACTTCGCAATCGTGGCCTACGGCACCGCCGCTCGCGTCGCCCGCACCGCAATTGCCCAGTCTCGAGCCAAAGGCATCAAGGTCGGACTGTTCCGACCGATCACGCTCTGGCCGTTTCCGGAGCGCGAACTGGCGCGACTGAGCCGGCACCTCCATGGCATCCTGACCGTTGAACTCTCAGCCGGCCAAATGGTCGAGGACGTTCGTCTGGCGGTCGAGGGTCGCTGTCCCGTGGCGTTCCACGGTCGAATGGGCGGCATGGTGCCGACTCCGGACGAGGTATCCGGCGCCCTTAAAGCCTTACGCGGCAAGGCCGAGCGGACCCGCGCCGCGGACGCCGGAGGCATGCGATGACCGCCGCTTATCCGCAGGCCGCTCCGCGGCTCATCTATGGCCGACCCGACGTCCTGGTGGATCGCTCCACTCACTATTGCCCCGGCTGCGGCCACGGTGTGGTTCATCGCCTGCTGGCCGAGGTCATGACCGAGTTGGATCTGCCGGCCCATACCATCGCCGTCGCGCCGGTTGGCTGTGCCGTTTTCGCGTACGACTACCTCAAGGTCGATTTCGTGGAGGCGCCGCACGGTCGCGCCCCGGCCGTGGCCAGCGGCATCCGTCGCGTCCGCCCGGAGGCCTTCGTCCTGACATATCAGGGTGACGGCGACCTGGCCGCGATCGGCACAGCAGAGATAATCCACGCCGCGGCCCGCGGCGAGCGTATTACCGCCATCTTCGTCAACAACGGCATCTACGGCATGACCGGCGGCCAGATGGCACCGACCACGCTCCTGGGCCAGCGCACCACATCGTCCCCGTCCGGTCGCGACGCCGCCCTTATGGGCTACCCAATCCGCATCACGGAGATGCTGGCCCAGCTGCCCGGCGTCACGTACGCTGCGCGCGGCAGTGTGGCCGACGCGTCGCTCATCGGCAAGCTCAAGGTCATGATCCGGCGCGCCTGCCAGGTCCAGATCGACGGCGGCGGGTTCGCCATCGTGGAGGCGCTGTCGAATTGCCCCGTCGGCTGGGGCATGACGCCGCAGCAATCGCTCGATCACCTGAAGGGCCCGGTCGTGGCGGAGTTTCCGATTGGCGTCATCGTCGATCGGGGCACGCCGGCTCGGTCCGAGGCGCCGGCCCCCCCACCAGATTCGCCGGCCACCGCGCCCGAGGCGCCGGCCACCGCGCCCGACTGCGAGGCCTGAGATGGACCACTCCGTTGTCCTATCCGGTTTCGGCGGCCAGGGTCTGCTGTTCACGGGCCAGGTTCTGGCGCGAGCCGCCATCAAGGATGACCTGGAGGTCTTCTGGATCCCGAGCTACGGCCCGGAGATGCGCGGCGGCACGGCCTCCTGCACAGTCATCATCGGCGATGAGCCGATCGGCTCGCCCGTAGTCGATCGTTTCGACGCGGCGATTGTCATGAACCTGCCGTCGCTGCGCAAGTTCGGCCCTAAGGTCGCCGGCGGTGGGCTCGTCATCGTCAACGCGTCCCTGGTTTCGTCCCAAACCACGGCCCGCCACGACCTCACCGAGCTCCGCCTTGCGTGCACCGACCTGGCGGCTCGGGGCGGCGACGATCAACTCGTGACCGTCGTGGCCCTCGGGGCCCTCGTTGCACGCCTGGGCTGGGTCACTCCCGACTCCGTCCGCGCCGCCCTTCGCGAAATGGCGAGCAAGAAGCGCCCCGAGGTCCTCGAGGCGGACCTTGCTGTCTTCGAAGCCGGCCTCCACGCCGGCCGGCTGGGAGTCGCCGCGTAGGGATTGACGAGATCGACATCGGCAAACCGGCGAAGGTTCGTGCTCTCGGGAATGGCGCAGAACCGGGGCCCCTTGCGAGGCCCCGGTCCATTTGTGGCTGCGGAAGAGGCTAGCGGATGCCGGCCATCTCCTGAAGGATCCGCCAGTTCGCGAGGCGGTCATCCTGGGAGCGCTGCATTTCGGCGGAGGCGTTGCCCTCCTTGTCGAAGTGCTGGCCAAACCGGCCTTCCGTGCGGGCGAAGGAGACGAAGTCGAAGGTCTTCCCGTCGGGGCTCTTGGACCAGTCTTCCTTGACCGCCGGATTGCCCTGCAGAGACAGGCGCTCGGCGAGCGAGGCGCCGCGACGGGGGTCGTAGGTGAAGAGCGGGAATGCCCGTGAGTCAACCGCAAGCTTGGCCTGGCGGCTGCCCATGTCGTCGGCGATGCCGTGCTCCGGCATGCAGGGGGCATAGGCGATGACGACGGCCGGACCCGGATAGGCGTTGGCGTCGATTATTGCCTTGTAGAAATGGTTCAGGTTGCAGGCCGCGACCTGGGCCACGTAGGCCTCACCGTGAGCGACCATGATCCGACCCAACTCCTTGCGCCGCTCCTGCTTGCCATGCGCTGCCTTGCCGTAGGCGGCAAGTTTGGCAACCTGACCGGTGAAGGAAGCTGTTGAAGCCTGACCGCCCGTGTTCGAGTACGCGCCGGTGTCCAGGACCAAGACCTTGATGTCCATGCCCGAGGCAACCATGCGAGACAGCGACTGGAAGCCGATGTCGTACATGGCGCCGTCGCCGCCGAAGACCCACAGCCGTCGGTCTTCGTGGCCGGCCTGATCCCACCGTAGCCGGATGCCCATGGCATCGGCCGGGCCGTTCTCGAAGAGCGAGTTGGTCCACGGAACGGTGAAGGGGTTGAAGGGATAAGTGCTGCCGAAGACGGAGTTGCAGCCGGTCTCGGCCACGATGCCCATGCTGTGGGCCCCGTAGACCTGGAGCGTGGCGGCCATCATCATCCGAACGATGGTGCCTTCTCCGCAGCCGGAGCAGGAACCGCCGCCGCCGACGAAACCCATCGCGTTCTCACCGAGCATGATGTCGGCAAGAGCCTTCTCGTTGCGGTATTCGATGGGCGTGATCGGGAGCGACTTGTAGAAGTTCAGGTCGCGGTTGTAGCGGTCCAGGGTGCTCTCGCCGCTGGGCTCAGAATCGCGCTTCTCGGTCATGATCAGGGCATCGTGACCCTGGGCGACGCAGACGTCGACGCACTCGGCGCAGCCCTTGCAGTGATACGGGTCGATGAAGAGGCCGAAATCGGCGCCTTCGATGCCGCGCTTGGCGGGTACGTCGCCGTACTTGGCGGTGTGAACGAAGTGGGCCTTGGCCGTCGTGGTCGCCAGGGTCTGATCCGACTGGGAGGCGGCGAAAGTCTCGATCGCCTTGGCCAAAGAGCCCTTCGGCTGGGCGGTTGCCACGATTGCGCTGTCCGGGCAGGCGCTGACGCAGGCCATGCAGCCTACGCACTTCTCGGCGAGAAACTGCGGGATCATCGGCGACAGGTTGCTGAAGTCGCGGATCCCTGCCGTCGCCGGCGCAATGATGCTGCGGGCCACGCCCATGTCGGCCGGCAGTTCCTCATCCGCGATACCGGCTCGGTATGCGTTGATGACGTTGTCGTTGAAGTCTTTGATATAGGTCGCGGTGTCGAACGTGCGGGGGCCTACGAGGCCCGGTCCGGCCGGAAGAGTGGCCAGGTTCGCCAGAGGCGATAGGCCGTGGCCTTTGCCGTTGTTGGGAACAATCGTTTCAGTCATCGCTCACTCTGTGTCGACTACCGCAACCAGGACCGGACGAGGTCGCTGGTTGAGATGATGCCGATCGGGGTGGCCTTGTCGTCAACGACGACGAGGCGATGGACTCGACGCTCCTCCATGACCCGAGCGGCCTCCTCGAGGCCTGCGGTCGCGGGGATCGTGAGGGCCGGTTTGGTCATGATGTCGCCGACGGCCAAACCGAGCCAGTTTTGCGCAAGATGCGGGTTGGACCGAGCCCGAACCAGATCTGTCTGGCTCAAGACTCCGACCAAGGCACCGGACGCGTCGACCACGGGAAGACCCGTGATCTTCTTCGAATCAAGGACGCTCACGGCTTCGGCAAGCGAAGCCGTGGAGACGACCGTGATCGGGTCCGATGTCATAACCTCGCCGACCTGGCGCGTTTGGGTCATCGCGTTGCCTCTGCGGCCGCGGACACGGCGACCCGGCCACCGAGCGCCGCGGTGACATCGATAACGCCGTCATACGCGCCTTCGATTACGGCCAGGTTGGCATCCACGACAGCGGTGCCGCGCTTACCGAAGAAGCGGGTGAGGTTGCCCCGAACCGCCTCGCGAAGGGCGGCGCGATCGAGACCGGCTCGCTCTGCGAACGGCGAGACGCGAAGGAAAACGCCGACCAGCGCCACGCCCTGCATTCGGATTTCGAGTTCCGGTCGCGGCGCGAACTCCTTGGCCAGAGCCGCGGAGTCCAGGGCTAGAAGGCGAATGTTGCGGGCCAGGATCTCGGCCCGGGTCGAAGCCGGAAGGGCGGCCCAGATCTCCGCCGGATCGGTCAGCTGAGTCGGGACGAAGAGCGTGCCGCCGTCGACAAGACCGGTCAGGGGATTGCCCTGGCGGAATGAGTTCGTGTCGTGGACCGGCACGAAGTCGACCTCCGTCAACTCGCAGTGGAGCCGGATCGGTTCCTCCGCGATCGTGAGGAAGTACGTCGTGGGCAGACCCTTCTTCTCCGAGCCGTAGCGCGGGTAAGCCTGCACGTAAAGATTGAAGAGCTCCCCGACCGTCGTGGCCACGAGCTTGTTCGTGGTGACGGAGCCGAAGCCGCCGACCGAGTGGCCGCGCAGACTGTAGGCGCCCTTGGGGCGAATGTTGACGTCGCTCTTGGGGAGAGCCGAGGGATGGCGGATGCCGACGACGGCGTGGCGCATCTCCTTGACCCGCTTGTCATCGGCGATCCAATCGAAGACGGCCGCGAGGTCACCGGGCTGGACGTCGCGCGAGCCGAGGCCGGCTGAGACGGAGACCACACGCGGCAAGGGAGCGCCGTTCATGGCCGCATCGGCGAGGGCCGCCTTGAGCTCGCGAGTCAGCGGATTGTCCGCTGCCGCCGGCTCGTCGGTTCGTTCGACGACCGCGACCACCTTGGCGTTGCGAAGCGCCGCGGCGAGCTGCTCGGCCGGGAAGGGCCGGAAGCTCGTGACGTTGACGGTACCGACTTTTCGGCCCAGGCCACGAAGGTAGTCCACGACGGCCAACGAGGTGTCGGCGGTGGTGCCCATCGAAACCATGATGTAGTCGGCGTCTTCGGTCTTGTAGCTATCTATAAGGCCGTACTTGCGTCCGGTGAGGACGGCCCACTCGGCCATCGCTCGCTCGATGATTTGGGGAAGACGGTCGTACCAGGTGCGCTGGGCGACGCGGCCCTTCATATAGCTGTCCTGGTTCTGCACGACCCCGGTCATCAGCGCGTCCTTGGGGTCGAACATGTCTCGGACAGTCGTGCGCGGGTCGCCGACGAAGCGCTTTAGCAGTTCGTCCTCGGGCAGCCGAACGTTTTCGATTGTGTGGGTCGTCAGGAAGCCGTCCTGGGCGACGAACCAGGGAGTCTCGCCGTCCTCAGCCACGCGGCGGGCGATGGCGGTGAGGTCTGCGGCCTCCTGGCAGTTGCGGGCGAAGAACATGCCCCAACCGCAGTCGGCGACACCCATCATGTCGTCGTGGCCGGCGTGGATGTTCAGGCTCTGGCTGGTGAGGGCGCGCGCGCCAACATGGAAAACGGCCGGCAACCGCTTGCCGGCGATGACGTACAGGACTTCCTTCATGAGGATGAGGCCCTGTCCGGCGGTGAAGTTCGTGACCCGGCCGCCGGCAAGGGCAAAGCCCTCGGCAGCGGAGGCGGAGGAATGCTCCGACTCGGGCTCAACGAACCTGAGTTTGGTTCCCCATAGGTTGGGGGTGCCGTTGGCGACGGCAACCTGGTAGACCGCCGCCATGGTTGTCGAAGGCGTGATCGGGTAGGCGCATGCGCCGTCGCTGATCCGCGTCTCGACGTAGGCGATGGCCTCGGAGCCGTCGATGATGGCCGGGGTGCCTGGAAACTCGGGGGTCGGCGTATTCGTCACGATGGTCGGTTCACTCAATGCGCGCAACTGGCGGGCCAGTGCGCTTCCGTCCAAATGCTTGAGCAGGGTGCCGCCAATCCCGCTGGCAGCTGCCTCGCGCTGCTCGTCCGCATGCCAATACGAAGCCAGCACGGCGATCCTCTCCGGAGGGATGAGATCGCGCAGTGCCGCCACGATTGGCCGCCAGCCCCCTGTGACGTCGGCATCGAGCAGCACCACGTCGGGCCGGGCGGCGGCCGCCTCGCGCGCCGCGGATTCACATGCCGCCTGAGCGACGATGAAACCGTGTCGTGAGAGGTGATCGCAGAGTGCCTCGGTGGCCGCGCGGTGCTGACTTACGATCAGCAGACGACGCAAGGGAATCTGGGAGTCAGCGAGCATGCTCATAGGGTGCGCCTAGCCCGACTGCGGCACGAGCGACAGGGCTCCCTAACACTGGGGGCCATTTGGCCCGCACGGAGAGGGGCCGGGCAGGGAACAGCCTGCCCAAAAGGGCAGGTACGGCTTGGTTCGGAGGGTCGCGGTCGGCCGCCGAATGTTCCCCGCAAATGGAGTGCCATTCGGCACTGCGCAGCCGACACTCCCGGAGCGAGACTTCTGCTCGTGACGAACGCCGGAGGGGACGCCCGGCGTTCGTCCTTTTTTTCTGCCCGGATCGGCCTTAGTTGGGGCCCCGATCTATAGGTCGTGGTGCTTACGCGCGTAGGACGTCAGTTCGTCGCGGAAGTCGGGATGGGCGATCGCGATCAGGCGCTTGGCTCGCTCGCGCAGACTCTGGCCGAACAGTTGGGCCACGCCGTACTCCGTGACGATCGTCTGCACGTGGGAACGCGTAGTCGTAACGCCGGCGCCCTCCTTGAGGGACATCGCGATGCGCGAAAACTTGCCGCCGACCGCGGTAGACGGCAGGGCGATGATCGCTTGGCCCTCGTCGGCCAGGGCGGCGCCGCGCACGAAGTCCATCTGTCCGCCGACGCCGCTGTACATGCGGCTGCCGATCGAGTCCGCGCAGACCTGGCCGGTGATGTCCACCTCGATGGCCGAATTGATGGCCGTCATGCGCCTGAAGCGGCGGATGAGGGATGTGTCGTTCGTGTAATCGACCGGCCGCATCTCGACCATGGGATTGTTGTCCACGAACTTGTACAGCCGCTGCGTGCCCATCATGAACGAGGTCACGATCTTGCCGCAGTTGACTTCCTTGGCCTCGCAGGTCACGACCCCACGCTCGACTAGGTCTACGAGAATGTCGGTAAACATCTCGGTGTGAACGCCGAGATTCTTCTTGTCGTAGAGGAGCTTGCCCACAGCGCTCGGAATGGCCCCGATGCCCATTTGCAAGGTGGCCTCGTCCTGGACCAGGTCGGCAACGAAAGCACCGATCTTCAACTCAAGGTCGCCGGCATCGCCGGGGTTGTGGTCATAGGGCGGCTGGTCTACCTCGACCGCGTAGTCGATCTTGCCGATATGGATGAAGCTGTCGCCAAGCGTCCTCGGCATGGACTTGTTGAACTGGGCAATGACCACCTTGGCGTTGCGGACCGCGCTGAGCATCGCGTCTACCGACGTCCCCAGCGAGCAAAAGCCGTGCTCGTCGGGCGGGCTGACGTTGCACAGAACCGCGTCCAGCGGCAGGTACTTCTGATCGATCAGCCTCGGAATGTCCGACAGGAAGACCGGGATGAACTCTGCCCGGCCCTCATTGATCGCCTTGCGGGCGTTCGGGCCGATAAATAGGGCCTTGTGCAGGAAGTGGCCCTGCATGCTCGGGTCCAGGTGCGGATGCGGCCCCTCCGCGTGCATATGGACGATCTTGACGTCCGTCAGCTCCGGCGCCCTGCGCACCAGCGCATCGAGCAGCACGGACGGCGTTGCTGCCGCGCCGTGCATGAAGATCTGCTGACCCGACTGAATGACAGAGACGGCCTCATCGGCGCTGACGATTCGCATGACGCGGAGTGTAGAAGACGCACAGAATTACGCGCGGGCCGGTGCTACGTATCGAGGGGGCCGGGCGGCCCGATCCGGACGGGCTGCCGAATCCAAAGTCAGCGAGCTAAACGCCACCCTTGAGTCGATGCCGGGCGACGAAGGCTGCCGCCTGAGCCCGGCGCTCGAGGTTCAGCTTGGAGAGGATCGAGCTGACGTAGTTCTTGACCGTTTTGTCCGACAGGAAGACCTCGGAGGCGATCTCTTTGTTGGTCTTGCCCTCGGCCACGAGCAGCAAAATCTTCTGCTCCTGCTGAGTCAGCTGCGCCATCTCATCGGTGTATGTGCCGGTGGCGATGCGACGGACGCGATCCAGAACCTTCTCGGTTACGGCCGGGTCCAGCAACGACTCGCCCCGACCAACGGACTCCAGGGCGTTCACCAGATCGCGGCCCCGAATCTGCTTGAGCAGGTACCCCGACGCCCCAGCGATAATCGCCGATAGGACCGCCTCCTCGTCCGGATAGCTGGTCAGGATCACGACTCGTGTGGCTGGGAATTCGGCCCGAATTTCGCGGCAGGCCTCTATGCCGGAGCCATCCGGCAGGCGGACATCCATGATCACCAGGTCGGGCTCGAACTTGCGGGCCATTTCCACTGCTTCCGCAGCGGTGCCGGCTTCGGCGACGACCTGAAAGTGCTCCCGCCGCTCCAGCAGGGAGACGAGTCCCTGGCGAACAACTTCGTGATCGTCGACCACGAGCAGTCGAAGGGGACGTGCTTCGATTGGGTCGGTCATTGGTCTCCTTGGCTTGCCGCTTCATCGTTTGTTGGTTCGCGGCGAAGCACCTCGACGATGATACGCGTGCCGGCGCCAAATTCGCTTTCGACTATCAGAAAGCCGCCGATATCGGCCGCCCGATCGCGCATGTTGATGAGGCCTTGATGGCCGGGACCCCGCGGAATGTCGGGATCGAAGCCGGATCCGTTGTCATTGATCGTGAGGCGGACCAGGCCGGCGGCCGCCTCCACCTTGACTTCGCCGCGCGTCGCCTTGGAGTGGCGGGCGATGTTGCTCAGGGCCTCGCGGGCGATCGAAAGCAGCTGACCGGTCTGGTTGGGCGGGAGGCTGATCTCCTGCGCCCCCTCGGTGTCCAACTCGATGTCGACCATGCTGTTGATCCGGAACTCATCTGCCAGTGCGGCCAGGCCGCCCAGAAGCCCAGCTTGTTCGAGC
The DNA here is from genome assembly GCA_025358515.1 of Chloroflexota bacterium. Taxonomy (GTDB): domain Bacteria; phylum Chloroflexota; class Limnocylindria; order Limnocylindrales; family CSP1-4; genus Fen-1039. The sequence continues at coordinate 13,715 of JANYJG010000253.1, read as the reverse complement.
AACTCGGGCCGCAGTCCAAAGATGAAGTTGCGGATGTCGCGGATCGATTGGTCGAGCGAATCTATGGCCCGCTCGACGCGCGCCCGAGCCACTTCCGGCTCGTCCTCCATCAGGTCCGGCACGTCCTCGAGCGACAGGCCGACGGCGTAGATGCTCTGGATGATGCCGTCGTGCAGGTCGCGGCCGATACGCTCGCGCTCCTCCACGATCGCCAGGCGCTGGACTTGATCGTGCAGTCGGGCGTTCTCGATGGCGATGCCGGCGTGCAAGGCGAACATTTCGACCAGACGCTCGTCGTCTTCGGTGAAGTCGCCGGACGGCAGCTTGTTGGTCAGGTACAAGCGTCCGATCGATCTGCCCTTGGCGCCAATCGGTACCCCCAACAGCGTGTGCATGGGCGGATGGTTGGGCGGGAAGCCGCTGCGACGCGGATCGGTGGCGATGTCGTGGACTCGCAGGGCATGTGCTTCGCCCAAGATGACGCCCAGCAGGCCCAACCCGCGCGGCGTCGGCCCCATCCGCTCGCGCTCAGCCCTGCTGATGCCGCTGGTGATGAATCGCTCTATGCCGCCTTCCTGGTCCACGATCCCGAGTGCTGCGTATTGAGCGCGAGCCAGCTCACGGACACGATCCGTAATCAGCTGCAGGACCCGGTCCAGGTCGAGGACTCCGGCGATGCCGCGCGTGGCGGTGTCGATCGCGGCCAGCTCGTCCGAGGCCTGAGTGGCTCGAGCCTCGGACCACGCCGCCCCCACCACGATTTCCAGACCGCGAGCGCACTCATCGACCGCGAAGACGGCGGCGGGCGGCGCGTCGAACTGCAGTCTCGCCAGGAGACGATCCCCGAAGCGGAGGTCGTACGACCGCAAACCGGCTGTCTCGGCAGCTTCTTCCAGGAGGCTGCCGCATCGCAGCTCGACCTCGGCCAGCGGCAGGGCGAAAAGCGCCAGGTGACCGCCACGGATGCCGGACCCTTCCACCACGCGCCCAAAGGCGTCGCTGAGCCGCCGGTGGTTGTCCACCTCGGCTTTGCGCCGCCACTCCTCCAGGGCCATCGCGACCTCACGCAACCCGAGCAGCCCCGTGGAGTCGGCGGAAGAGCTGGAAGACGGATGCGGTGCGGTCATCACTCGGAGCCTAGCAGGCCGACGGATCGAGCGTGGCGACCCAGCCTGGCGGCGCGCGTGGCGCGCGCGGCGCGCGGCGCGACTCCCACGGCGCGGCGCGCGTGTTGGCCACGGGGACCTAGTGCCTGCCGGAACGGGCCGGAGGCCCCTTGGCTCGTTCCGGGGTCACGTCCACCATCGCCACACGGAGAAGGGCGGCGACCCCGCCCAACCGCCTGACGAGAGCGTGATGCCCCAACTCGAAACGATCTTGCTTGCCACCGACGGGCTACCCGCATCGGAGCCCGCCAGCGAGCAGGCGATCGATCTGGCCCTCCAGGTGGATGCTCGGCTGCTCATCGTCAGCGTCGTGGCGTCCGGCAGCCAGCCATCCGAGGCCGCCAACGCCGACGGCGGGGACTCGAATTCGCGCGACTCGCTGGCAACCCGGGCCCAGGCCATCGTGCAGCGTGCCCGGGCCGCCGGCGCCAACGCGAACTACCTGGTCTGGGAAGGCGAGGCCGGCGAGGCTATCGTCGCCGCCGCCGATTCGGAGGCCGCGGACTTGATCGTGGTCGGGTCGCACGGTCGCAGTGGCGTGAGCCGCTTCTTCATCGGCAGCGTCTCGGACTTCGTGGTCCGCCACGCCCACTGCCCGGTCATGGTCGTCCGCGGCAAACCGGAGGCCCCCAAGCGCTAGCTCGAGCGAGCCGGGAGCTCGAGCGAGCCGGGCCGCCGCGGGGTGGCCGCCAGTTCGGCCACGCGCCGACGGCTCCACCTCCGCCGCGCGCCGACGCCTCCGCAGCGTGCGCAGCGTGCGCGGTGTGAGTGCGCAGCCCGGCCTCCCCTACTTCGTGTAGGCGCCTTCTGGATCTAGTTCTTCGCGGATGAGACGCAGTTCTTCGGCGGTGGGCTCTGGGGTGACCGGCAGCGGATCGGCAACCTTAAGCGCCCAGCCGATCGTGTCGCGGACCTGCTCGATGGTGGCGCTGGGGTGGATCGCGTCGAGGCGCATCTCACCGCTCTCATCGAAATGGTAGATGCCCAGGTCGGTCACAACGACGGTAGGCCCGTTGCCCAGCCAGCCTTGCTCGCGTCGAATTCTGGCCGCCGACTCCGCTCCCCCGAGGTTGCCAGGCGACGTTCGGAAGTCGATCCGCTCGACAAAAGACCGCTTCGACTGGCGCATGATCACGAATACCTGGCGGGCGTTGATGGCGATCTCGCACGCCCCACCAGAGCCTGGCAAGCGCGTCCTGGGATGCTCGTAGTCGCCGATGACAGTGCTGTTGATGTTGCCGAAACGGTCGATCTGAGCGGCGCCGAGGAACCCGACGTCCACCAGCCCGCCCTGAAGGTAAAAGCTGAACAGCTCGAACATGGAGACCGCCGCCGTAGCGCCGGTGACGATCGTGGGATCGCCGATGGAGAGCGGCAGGCGGGCCGGCTTGGCCCCGAACGCGCCGGACTCGTAGACGAGCTCGAGTTCTGGAGCCACGGTCAGCCGAGCCAGGTTGACGGCGATGTTCGGCAGTCCGACACCGACGAAGCAGACGTGCTGCCCGGCCAGCTCGCGGGCGGCGGCCACGATCATCATTTCGGACTTGGAGAAGGCACGGGTTTCGGGGGCGCCCGCCGACGTCGCGCCGCGGGCCGGCTGCTCGCTCACTTGTAAACCCCGTAGTCGACGGAACCGGACGGCGCGCTACCCGACGGGAGCAGAGAGGCGACTCGTTCCGGCCCGAGCTTGGCCATGTATTCGGCCCGGCCGCTTACGCCGTACACCCATTCGTCCAACCAGGCTTGCGTACCGGCCGGGTCGCGGCTGATCCCTTCCCAATCGCGGTAGAAGTGGTTGTCACGGTCGTAGACGCCCTGGACATAAGAAGGATGGGCGCCCCAGGGCTCCACCACGACCGCGTCCACGATCAGGCCGGGGATAGCGGTTCGGTTTGGATCCGCCCGGATGACGTCCTCCGAGACCAGTTCCTCGACCACGACGATGACCCGCTCCGCGGCGAAGGCGGCCTCTTTCTGGCAGCCGAGCAGACCCCACATCTGGGTATTGCCGGCGTCATCGGCCCGCTGAGCGTGGACGATGGTTACGTCCGGCTTCAACGGCGGCACCGCATACACCGTCTCGTCGCCGTAGGGCGAGCGGATTGGCCGGATCAGCGGGTTGGCCTTGGGCAGGTCCGACTCAAAGTAGGAGCGCAGCGGGAAGAAGGGCAGGTTCGACGCCCCGGCCGTGTAGCGCCCGACCATACCGAAGTGGCTGTACTCCTCCAGCTCGAGAGGCGCCGGATCCGCGCCCGCAGGATCCTCGCCCTCGACACGCCGTCGGATGGCATGTAGCCCGCCGACGCCGGGGTTGCCGAGCCAGCTGAAGATGAGCTTCCGGGCCGTCCCAGCTGCCACCATCTGGTCGTAGATCAGGTCCGGCGTCAGGCGCGCCAGGGTCAGGTCCCGCTTGCGCTGCCGGATGATCTCGTGTCCCGCGGCAAAGCAGATCAGGTGCGTGAAGCCTTCGATGGCGACGACGTCCCCGTCGTGGACCAGGTCGGCGACGGCGCCGCTCATCGACGTGACCTTACTCATCGGCGATCAACTGGCGATTACCTCGCACTCATCTGGCGCTTATCACGCGCTTATCTGGGCCGGCCCTACGGCCTGGCCGCATCGCCTTAGCCCGCCGGTCAGACCTTCGTCGCCGCCTCGGCAACAGCCTCGCCGAAGAGCTTCAGCCCAATCACGACCTCGTCCTCAGTTATAACGAGCGGCGGCGACACGCGAATGACCGTGTGTCCGGCCTCGAGAACCAGCACGCCTCGCTGGAAGCAGCCCCACTCGACGGCCGCAGCACGCTCATGCGAGTCGAACTCCACGCCGATCATCAACCCGATGCCGCGGACATCCTTGATGACCGACGGGAACTTTGCCTGGACGGCTCGAAGCCCTGCCATCAGCTCCTCGCCCCGAACCCTGGCGTTGTCCATAAGGCCGCCTTCGAGCAGCTTGATCGTCTCGAGCGAAGCGGCGCAGGCGAGCGGGTTGCCGCCATATGTCGTGCCGTGGGCGCCGGGGCCCCATTTGGTCATCAGCGAGTCGCGGGCGACGAACGCGCTGAGGGGCATGCCGCTGGCGATGCCCTTGGCAGTGACAAGGATGTCCGGCTCCACGTCCCAGTTCTGGATCGACCACATCTTGCCGGTGCGACCGGCGCCGGCCTGGACCTCGTCGGCGATGAGCAGGATGCCGTTCTTGTCGCAGATCTTGCGAAGGCCCTGCATGAACCCGTCTTCAGGGACTATGTATCCGCCCTCGCCCTGGATCGGCTCCACGATGATTGCAGCCACTTCGTCGGCCGGGACGAGGCGGTCGAACAGCACCTCGTCAAACCACTTGAGATCGGCGACGTGGCCGAACGGGGCATGAAAGATGCCCGGCAGCATCGGCCCGAAACCGGCGTGGTACTTCGCCTTGGACGCGGTCAGCGAGACAGAGCCATACGTCCGACCGTGGAAGGCGCCCAGGAACGCGACCAGATACGGCCGCTTGGTTGCGAAGCGGGCGAGCTTGATCGCGCCCTCAACAGCCTCGGTTCCCGAGTTGCTCAAGAAGACCCGGCACTTCTCCGTCATCGGCGCGATTCGGGCCAGCTCGGCGCACGTCTCGGCGTAGATCGGGAGGTAGAAGTCGGCACTGTAATGGATCAGCTGGGCCGCCTGGTCCTGGATTCGGCGCACCACATCGGGGTGGCAATGGCCGGTCGAAGTGACCGCGATGCCGGCGTTGAAGTCGAGCAGAAGGTTGCCGTCGATATCCTCGATGGTGCAGCCTTCGCCACGAACCGGCACGACCGGGTACGCCCGAGGCACGCTGGGCGAGGTCCATTGCTTGTCGAATTCGATCTGGGCACGTGCCTTGGGACCGGGCAGCTCGGTGATGATATGGGGAACGGTAGCGTCGGCGAGCTTGCCAGGAGCCTGGATCACGATGCACCTCGACTGAGCATGACGCCGCTGCGGGGACGGTCGCACGCGACTAACGGATAGCGTTTATGCAGGCTGGATATTGGAGCCAGTATAGCCGAGCCTTAGTTGGCCGGCCGAGGCACCCGGTGAGATGGCCGGTCTGCCCGGGGATCGATCCGGGGGCCGGGCCGATTCCGGGCAGATTCCGGGCCGATTCCGGGCCCCGTTGGTCGGTTCATTCACCACGGGTATGAACGGGACACCGAAGCTGCCACCTGGGCCGATTCTGGGCCGGCGGCCGATTCTGGCCCCCGGCCCGCGGCCGGCCCCGGGCTGATCCGGGACCGGGGCCAATCCCCGGGGGCCGTCGTCAGTCGACGAGCGTTTGCGATTGCTCCCGCATGAACTGCTGGACGTAGTACAGGCCGCCCGAGGCCTTGCCCGAGGTGCCGGAACCCTTCCAGCCGCCGAATGGCTGGATGCCCGGCCAGGCACCGGTTGTGGCGCCGGCGCGGCGGTTGATGTAGATCACGCCCGCCTGGCTGGCCTCCTTGAATCGTTCGACTTCCTCGGGATCCTCGCTGAAGAAGCCGGCCGTCAGACCGTAGATCGTGTCGTTGGCCCGCTCGAACGCCTCGTCCAGCGACGCCACCGACGCGACTGCTACGAGCGGAACGAAAAGTTCCTCGGTCCAGATGCGATGGTCGGGCGGCAGATCCGCGACGATCGTGGGGGCAACGTAGAGGTCGCTCGGGAAGGCCGGGCCGGAAAGCCGCTCCCCACCGAAGACGATCCGCCCATCGCGCTTGGCGTCCGCGATCGCGGCCTCGTACTTTGCGAGAGCCTTGGCGTTCACCAGCGGCCCCATCCAGTTCTTGCGGGTGGTCGGGTCGCCGACGGCGATGGCCTTGACCTTGGCGGCGAGCTGCTCCAGCAGCGCCAGATACACCGGGGCCTCGACGTAGACCCGGCTGCAGGCCGAGCACTTCTGGCCGCCGTACCCGAAAGCAGATCGAACGATTCCTTCGGCCGCCTCTTCCAGGTCCGCCTTGGCGCTCACGATCGCTGGGTTCTTGCCGCCCATTTCGACCACGACCGGCTTGGGGAAAACCTTGCTGAAGCCTTTGAATACCTGCTTGAAGCCGACTTCGTAGGAGCCGGTGAAGAGCATGCCATCGATGCCTTCATTCTCCTGCAGCTCGGCGCCGACCGTCGCTCCCGGGCCGCTGACCATGTTGAAAACGCCGCGCGGCAGTCCGGCCATGTCCGCGATCTCAGTCAGCTTCACGCCGCACAACGGCGCATCGCTGGAGGGCTTGTATACGACCGTGTTGCCGGCCACCAGGGCACCGCCGGAAGGTCCGCCGGAGAGGGCCATCGGGAAGTTGAAGGGGCTGATGATCGCCCACACGCCGTGCGGCTTGAGGACCGAGCGGGTGTGCACCGTCGGGTCGCCCAGGTTGCCCATGGCGTGGTCGAAGCCATCGTTGGCCTGGAACTGATCGCAGTAGTAGCGGATCAGGTCGGCCGTCTCCTCGACGTCGCCGAGCGATTCGAGCCGGTTCTTCCCGACCTCGATGGCCATGAGCGCGCCCAGCTCCATCTGGCGCTCGCTGATCAGGTCCGCCATGCGGCGCATGATGACGATCCGCTCCGACCACGGGGTACGCGCCCAGTCGGGGGCAGCGGCGCGGGCGGCGGCGATGGCGTCCTTGGCGTCCTTGCGGGTGCCCCTGGCGAAATGGCCGACGAGCGAGCCATCGACCGGCGAGATCTTGTCGAACGTCTCCTGCGCAGGCCGCCACTCGCCGTTGATAAAGACGCCGTGGGTGCCGCCCAACTCGCCGCGGGCGATGAGCAGCCCGGCATCGTACTGGGCGTGCAGCTGCTCGTTGTCGTTGCGCAGCGTGGCGTAGGTGATCTTGAGCCGGGGCTCAGACGTCGCGGTCATCCGATACCACTCCTGGGGTCGTCCCCACGGAAGCCACACCGCCTCGAACCGCGCGCTCGCAGCTAGGCGCAGCCGCCATCGGCGCTAGTCTACCGCGACCTCTCTGGCACGCCCGCTTGTGTACTATTTGGCACATGAGAGGCTCACTTCCCCTGGTCGCGAAACGCGGGACGCCCCGGCTTGCGGCCACCGGTTGGACATTTTCGGTGGGAATCGGCTTATCGGCCTGTCTTCTCTTCACACTTGAGCCGATGGTCGGTCTGCAGTTGCTGCCCATACTCGGCGGAGCGCCGGCCGTGTGGGCCACGACCCTGGCCTTCTTCCAGCTGGTCCTGCTCGCCGGCTACCTCTATGCCCACGTATCTGCCACTCGCCTGGGACGGCTCGGTCCGATCGTGCACCTGGGTCTGGCTGTAGTGTCGGTGGCGGCGCTGGTAGCAGCCCCGCGGATGGCGGACGTGCAGCTGGCCTCCTATCACCCAATTCTGCAGGTGCTCGCGACTCTCGCGATAACCGTGGGCGTGCCGGCATTCCTGCTTTGCTCCACGACGCCGCTGCTCTCGGCATGGCTGGCGGCGGTCTTGGCTTCCCGGTCCGACCCCGAGGCCGCCAACCCCGGGGCCATGTCGGCAGGCTCGACGTCCATGGCTGCCTCCATTCGTGACCCCTACAAGCTGTACATCGTCAGCAATGCCGGCTCGCTCCTGGCCCTTCTGGCCTACCCAATCGTCGTCGAGCCGCTGTCTGGTCTGGGCACCCAGAAGCTGGTATGGGGCATCGCATTCGCGCTTATGGTCGTCGTATTGGCCGCGGTCGGGACCACGCGGCTACGGCTGCCGGATCGTCCCCAAAGGGACCACCTGGAGGAGACCAACGACGCCGGGCCGTTTGAGGCCATCCCCGCCCGCCGCATCGCGCGTTGGCTCTTCCTCGCGGCCGTGCCTTGCGGGCTGCTATCGGCCGTGACCAACTTCATCACTGCCGACCTGGTCGCCACTCCGCTGTTATGGGTCGGACCGCTCGCCATCTATCTGGCCACCTTCATCGTGGCTTTCTCTGATCGAGGCCGGCGACTCGTGCGGATTGCCACGGTAATGGCACCCGCGATGGCGACACTGCTTTGGATCCCATTCAGCTACTCAGCCTTTTGGCCGACGCTGCTGCTCCTGCTTCTCGAACTGCTCGGCTTTGCCGTTATCGCCCTCACCCTCCACGGTGCGCTGGCAGCCGATCGACCGGGATCGGCTCGGCTCACGTTGTTCTACCTGGTCGTCTCCGCCGGCGGCGTCATCGGCGGAGCCTTCGTCGGCTTGCTGGCTCCGGTGATTTTTTCGGGCATCTGGGAATACCCGATCCTGCTGGTCGCAGGATTGGCACTTTTCCCAGTGCTGGCGAACGTGGCGCGGAGCTCCGCGTCGGCCACTGTCGACCAGCCCGTGGACCAGACCCTTGGGCCGGGGCGGCGCCACGGGCTCGACCTACGACCCTTCGTAAACGGCTGGCGCCCTCGCCTGGCTCCGTTCGTCCTGATCGGCGCGGTCTGCGCGGTCTCGATCGGCGTGGCTCGGCCGGCCGTACTCGTGGTAATCGTTCCGTTCCTGGCCCTCGGTGGCGTGATCCTGTTGGTCGGCGCCAAGCCCAGGATGGTCTCAGCCTTGACGGCCATCGTCCTGGCCGCAGTCCTTTTCATCCAGCCTATAGCCCCCATCTACGCGGAACGCGACTTCTTTGGGGTCGTGACGGTGACACGCAATGACACGGTCACGACCATGTGGCACGGCACAACGCCCCATGGGACCCAGTGGAACGACCCGGCTGCTAGCCATACACCACGCGGCTATTACGATCGCCGTGGGCCATTCGGCGACATCATGTCCGTGGCTCAGGGTCGCGGCCCGCAGAGAATCGGGGTTGTCGGTCTTGGAGCAGGCGTGATCGCCGCGTACGAGCAGCCCGACGACTCCCTGACATTTTTCGAGATCGACCCGGCGGTCGTTCGAGTCGCCGAAGACCCGAGGTTTTTCTCGTACCTGTCGCACGCCCCGAATCGACCGACCGTGGTCCTCGGCGATGGGCGCCTCGAGATACGCAAAATCCCCGACGCCAGTTACGACCTCCTGATTCTCGACGCCTTCTCGGGCGATGCGATCCCAACCCACCTGCTCACGGTCGAGGCGCTGAAGGACGACCTGCGCGTCCTGAGGCCCGGCGGTCTGTTGTTGGTGCACGTGTCAAATCGCTACTACAACCTAGCTCCGGCCGTAGTCGCCGGCGTTGAGCGGCTGGGAATGAACGCGGAATCGCGATCCTTCGCTCCGTCAGCGACGGAGGTGACGGATGGAGTCCAGGGCTCGCAGTGGGTCGTAGCCACGCAGGCCGCCGATGTGCTGGCGCCACTCGCAACGAGAGGTTGGGCGGTCATGCGCCCGGCCGATCAGCCGATCACCGACGACTACCCCGACGTGCTGCGTTTCGCCCTCTTCGAGACCTGGTTGACCGCCAGATAACGGGCACGCGCCGGGCACGAAGCGACCCCACCCCCTAGCAGGTTATCCTTCACTCGAACCGCACTTGCGTGCCCGCTGGTTCCGCGCCGCCCGGAGGCGAACAATCCCGGGAAAGCCTCGAAACCACCCGCCCGACTTGGCCGGGCCTTCGCCGGAGACTTGGATGACCGAAACCAAACCCATTCAGAGCGTGGTCCTGGTCAAGCAGGTGCCTGACACCCACAACCTCAGCGGCGAGGTGATGACCAAGGACGGCACCATGAACCGCGGGGCTTTGCCGGCCATTTTCAACCCCGAGGATCTGAACGCGCTGGAGATGGCGCTGCAGGTCCGTGACCTTCATGGCGGCACTGTGACCGTGATCACAATGGGCCCGCCCAAGGCCGCGAACATCCTGCGCGAGGCACTTTTCCGCGGCGCGGACAGGGTCATCCTGCTGACAGACCGCAAGTTCGCCGGGGCCGACACCCTGGCCACCTCGTACGCCCTGAAGTGCACGATCCGCAAGGCCGGCGAGTTCGACCTCATCTTTTGCGGCCGTCAGGCAATCGACGGCGACACCGCCCAGGTCGGCCCGCAGACGGCCGAGAAGCTCGGCATTCCACAGATCACCTACGCCGAGCAGATCATCGAGATCAAGGATGGCGCGATCGTAGCCCAGCGGGCGCTCGACTCCGGCTCGGAGATCGTGCGCTGCAAGATGCCGGTGCTGCTGACTGTCGTCGGGTCCGCCAACACGCCCCGCCCCGAGTCCGCCCGACGGCGCATGGAGCGCAAGCTCGCCGCCGCCCCGTCCGATTACGCGGCCATCAGGGCCCAGTGGCCCGAGTTCGAGTCGGACGAGGCCCTCGATGCCTACCTGACCGAGCACGATCTCAAGATCCCGGTCTGGAGCGCCGAGGACGTCGGCGCCACCGAGGGCATGATCGGCCTGGCCGGCTCCCCCACTCAGGTTCACAAGGTGAACTTCGTGGTCCTGGAAGGCGGCGACAGCAAGACCATTCCGCCAACGCTGGAGGGAATCGCAGCGATGGTCCAGGAACTGGTCCACGAATACATCGTCGGGTAGAGGAAGCGATGACATCTGCGAACAGCATTTGGGTCTTTATCGAGCAGACCGAGGGCCACATCGCCGACGTCAGCCTGGAGCTGGTCGGCAAGGCCCGGGAACTCGCCGATGGCATCGGCAAAGCGTCCGGAACGACGCCCGAGGTTGTGGGGCTGCTGCTCGGCCACAACATCGAACCTCTAGCCGAGTCGGTCATCGCCCGTGGAGCCGATCGTGTGCTCCTGGCCGATCACCCGGAACTGGACCTGTACCGCACCCTGCCCTACGCCCGGGTCGCGATCGACGAGATCAGGCGCCTGGCTCCGGAAATCTTCCTGATCGGCGGCACGCCGAACGGTCGCGACATCGCACCGCGGGTCGCCAGCGCGCTGCGCTGCGGTCTGACGGCCGACTGCACGGACCTCACCGTCGGCGATTACTACGCCAAGAAGGAAGACAAGACCTACAAAAACCTGCTCTTCCAGATCCGGCCGGCATTCGGCGGCAACCTCATCGCCACCATCGTTAACCCGAACACGCGGCCCCAGATGGCCACCGTTCGGGAAGGCGTGATGCGCATGCCGGCCGCCGATCCCAGCCGAACCGGCGTTGTCGAGAAGATCGTGCCGGCCTTCGAGCTCGGCGATTTTGCCCTGGAGGTCCTGAGCCGCCAGGTTCGCAAGTCGACCGTCAAGCTCAAGGATGCCCCCATCATCGTGGCCGGCGGCGCCGGAGTGGCCAACGCCGAGGAGTTCGACCTTCTGCGCGAATTGGCCAACCTGCTCGGTGGCGAGGTCGGCGCCTCCCGCGCTGCCGTCGATGCCGGGTTCATCGGGCGCGAGCATCAGGTCGGCCAGACCGGCACCACGGTCCGGCCCCGCCTGTACATCGCGGCCGGCATTTCCGGTGCTATCCAGCATCGCGCCGGCATGGACCAGTCATCCAAGATCATCGCCATCAACAGCGACCCCAGCGCACCGATGTTCCAGATCGCTCACTACCGCATCGTGGGCGACCTGGCAGAAGTTCTGCCGATGATCATCAAGACCCTCCGCGAACGCGCGATCTGAGCGAGTGCCCAAATGACGGACAACTTCTTCTCCGACAACCCAGATCTGCAGTTCCGACTTCAGCAACTGGACCTGGCCGAGGTGGTGGGGTTCAAGGAGGCCGGCTACTCGCTGGCCCAGAAGTACGCCGGCGCGCCGCGCAACTACCCGGACGCCAAGGACAACTACGCCATCGTTCTGGAGGTCTTGGGCGACATTTGCGCCACCCGAGTCGCGCCTCGAGCCGCGGAGGCGGACGAGGAGGGCGCGTCCTTCGACAACGGCGAGGTCCACTACGCCGCGGCCACGCTGGACGCCATCGATGCCCTCCGCCAGGCCGAACTCTTCGGGGCGATGCTGCCGCGCCAGTACGGCGGCCTCAATCTGCCCGAGTCGATCTACCAGATGATGGTCGAGCTGGTTGCTCGTGCCGAAAGCGGCCTGATGACCGTCTACGGCCTGCAGGAGATCGCCTCCTGTCTCGAGGAATACGGCGACCAGGAGACCAAGGATCGCGTCCTGCCGAAGTTCGCGCGGGGCGAGGTTTCCGGCGCGATGGTCCTGACCGAAGCCGACGCCGGCTCGGACCTGGGCGCCGTCGCAACACGGGCCACCCTGGACGAAGCTACCGGCAAGTGGACCCTCAACGGGGTCAAGCGCTTCATCACCAACGGTCTGGCCGACGTGTCTCTGGTCCTCGCCCGCAGCGAGGCAGGGTCGTCGGACGCCCGAGGCTTGTCCATGTTCCTGGTGGAAAAGGACGAGACCGTCAAGATCCGCCGCATCGAAAACAAGATGGGCATCCACTCCTCGCCGACATGCGAGATCCAGTACATGGACACGCCCGCGATCCTCGTCGGCAAGCGCCGTTTTGGGCTCATGCGGTATTCCATGAACCTCATGAACGGGGCCCGTCTGGCTGTCGCCGCGCAGGCACTCGGCATCGCCGAGGCGGCATTCCGCGAGGCCGACGACTACTCCAAGGAGCGCATCCAGTTCGGCAAGCCGATCCGCAGCCTGCCCGCGGTCGGCCGAATCCTGGGCTCGATGAAGGTTGAGCTGCAGGCGACCCGCGCCCTGCTGGCCGAAACCGCTCGCTGGGTGGACCTGTGGAAGGTCTACGAAAAGGCCGTTGGCGATGGCACCGGGCCTGATATCGACGCCCTCCGCGCCCGCCATAAGGCCAACCAGAGCGTGGCCGAAACGCTGACGCCGATGGTTAAGTACTGCTCAACCGAAATGGGCAACCGCGTCTGCTACCAGTCCATGCAGATCCACGGCGGCGTGGGTTATATGAAAGAGTTCAACATCGAGCGGCTCTTCCGCGACGTTCGGATCACGAACATCTACGAAGGCACGAGCCAGCTGCAGGTGGTGGCCGCGATCGGCAAGCTGCTGCACCGCTCCCTGGATCCGCTCCTGGCGGAATGGCAGGCCGCCGAGTACCCGGCCGACATGGCCGCGGAAAAGGCGATCCTGGTCGAGGCGACAGCCCTGTTCCAGCGGGCCGTGGACGCGCTCAAGGCTCAAACTGAGCGCGATAAGGTCGACTACTACGCCTGCGACCTCGTGGACGTGGCCGTCTGGCTGGTCTGCTCCTGGCTCCTGCTGCGCGACACCACAATCCTCGAATCCAAGAAGCCCGTAGCCCGGACCTACATCGCCGCGGTCTGGCCGCGAATGCGCTCCTCGGCGGACGTGGTCATCGCCAGCAACCCGGTTCCGCTCGACGCTATCCCGGCCCTGCTGGGATAGGCGGTTTCTCGCAAGTCAGCGGTTCGTTGGGCGAAAGCCGGGCGCGAGCCCGGCGGCTCCTGTTCGTCTGGCGGGCGAACCTGGCATCGCCCTGCCAGTCCAGACTGCTCCGGTGCGACGATATTCGGATGCCATATCGGTCCACCCCCACGCGCGTGGGGACGACAATGGCTGCCCGCTCGCGTCGATGCCCGGTTTCCGGTCCACCCCCACGCGCGTGGGGACGACACCGGCCTGGACCCGATGGACGCCCAGCCGCCCGGTCCACCCCCCCGCGCGTGGGGACGACGGCCACGGGTGCGTTGTACATGTGGCACTGGGTCGG
>JANYJG010000248.1 GCA_025358515.1 Chloroflexota bacterium | reverse complement strand
TCCGCGGTCACGCTGGTGACCAGGCCCGGCCGCTTGGCGATCACGACCTGTCCGGAGTCCAGGGCGGACCGCCATTCCATGCCGGTGCCGACGATGGGCGCCTCCGGCTCAAGGAGCGGCACCGCTTGGCGCTGCATGTTGGAACCCATGAGGGCCCGGTTGGCGTCGTCGTGCTCAAGGAACGGGATCAGGGCCGTGGCTACTGAGACGACCTGCTTGGGCGATACGTCCATGTATTCGATTAGGTTCGGCCGGACCTCGGGAAAGATGTCGCGGTAGCGGCATGGGATGCGATCACGAACGAAATGGCCGTCCGCGTCCAGCTCGGCGTTGGCCTGAGCGACGTGGTGCTCCTCTTCCTCATCCGCGGCTAGGTACTCAATATCCTTGGTCACTACCGGGCGGATCTGGAAGGCCTGCGCCTTCTGGCGCTTGAGTTCGGCCACGGCCTGATCCGTGAAACGCGCCCCGGCCTTGAGGATGACCTTTCCATCCTTGCCGAGCAGATCCACGCCGGCCTCATGGCGAGCGATCTCCGGGTCGTCCCAGGCGATCGTTCGCTTGACCTTGCGGTACGGCGTCTCGATGAAGCCGTAAGGGTTGATCCGGCCGTATGTGGCGAGCGACCCGATCAGGCCGATGTTCGGGCCTTCCGGCGTCTCGATCGGGCAGATACGACCGTAATGGCTGTGGTGGACGTCGCGGACGTCGAAGCCGGCTCGCTCCCGCGACAGGCCTCCCGGGCCCAGAGCCGAGAGGCGGCGCTTGCTCGTCAGCTCGGCCAGAGGGTTCGTCTGGTCCATGAACTGACTGAGCTGGCTGCCGCCGAAGAACTCCTTCATCGCCGCCACGACCGGGCGGATGTTGATGAGGGCGTTCGGCGTGGCCTTGTCGATCTCCTGGATCGTCATGCGCTCGCGGACGACGCGCTCCATACGCAGCAGGCCGACCCGGAACGCATTCTGGATCAGCTCGCCGTTGGCACGGATGCGGCGGTTGCCGAGGTGGTCGATATCGTCGGCGATGCCGAGGCCGCGGTTCAACTCGATCAGGTGAGCAACGATAGCCGCGATGTCCTCGCGGGTGATGATGCGCTGCTCGCGGTCCAGCTCGATGCCCATGCGGTCTACGACAGGACCGAGCTTCTTGTTGAACTTGTAGCGCCCGACGCGACCCAGGTCGTAGCGACGGAAGTTGAAGAAGAGGCTCTCGACCAGCTGGCGGGCGTTATCGCCGGTTGGCGGATCGCCCGGGCGCAGCTTCTTGTAGACCTCGATCAGGGCGTCCTGCTGAGTCTTGGTCAGATCCTTGTCCAGCGTTGAGGCGATGTACTGATGCTCAGGGTCGCTGTCGACAGTCGCGAACAGGCCGCTGATCTCATCATTGCTCTCGTAACCGACTGCACGCAGAAGCGTAGTCGCCGCGATCTTGCGCTTGCGGTCCACCTTGACCGAGAGCAGGTCCTTGTTGCTGGTCTCAAACTCGAGCCAGGCGCCGCGGTTCGGAATGACCTTGGCCGAGTACAGGGTTCGGCCGCTGGTCGGATCCTCGACTGCGCTGTAGTAGACGCCGGGCGAGCGAACGAGCTGGCTAACGACGACGCGCTCGGCGCCGTTGATGATAAATGTGCCCTGGCCCGTCATGAACGGGAAATCGCCCATGTAGACCCGCTGGCGCTGGATCTCGCCGGTCTCCTTGATTAGGAGTTCGACGTTCACGTACAGCGGTCGGCTGAAGGTGAGGTCCTTGGTCCGGCACTCAAGCTCGGCGTACTTGGGCGCGCCGAATTCGTAGTCCAGGAAATGGAGCTCCATCACCTTGCCGGTGAAATCCTTGATGGGGCTGATCTCGTCGAACAGCTCCCGCAGCCCCTTTTCCACGAACCAGTCGAATGAGGAGAGCTGCAATTCGATCAGGTTGGGGATTTCCAGGACCTCGGCGATCCGCGCGTAACGCTTACGAGGCGCGATCGCGGAAGCACGAGAGGACTCAGCGACAGACAGCATAAACCGCTCCTTGACGGAGGAGGAAGGGAAAGGACGCACTCACAGAAGGGGTAGGATACCGCGCCTTCCGCCAATGTCAAATGGGCGCGTCATAAGAGCCCCGACATCAGCGGCACCCGCCGCGATCGTCCGGTGGGGCGACTCGCGCCGCCCCACCTTCCAGATTGAACAAGCTTACTTGATCTCGACCTTCGCGCCCTG
>JANYJG010000246.1 GCA_025358515.1 Chloroflexota bacterium | reverse complement strand
TGCAACCAGACATTCAGGTCGGTCGGTTCAAGGTCTCCCCCTAACGGGGAGGACCCGCGGGTGTGATGAAGCCGCTGAAAGGCCGAATCTGAGCGTAGATGGGACTGCCTCGGCAGCCTGCCTACTCGAATGGTCGGGGCGAGAGGAGTGGAGCCGAGACTTTCCAACTGAGTTATGGGATCGAACCGGCCGACTCAGCTAACCTCGGGAAGGTTGGATAGCTTGGCGCCGAGAGGAGTCGAGCCTAGGCTAACCCGCTCATCGGGGATCTGGGTCCCACGTCTCTACCGGGGCCGTATGTTCGTGACGCTGGGCGGCGCCAGGCCGCCGCTACGCTCGGTGCGCGCTGCCTGACCTGGTGAACGATCCTCCCGCGCACCTATCTGAAGGGATCCATGATCGAGTCTGGCGGAGGGGTCGCGGTGAAGGCATCGTTCTTCGTGGCCTCCGTTCGAAGGGCGGTCACGGCGTAGTAGAACTTCGCCACGTAGGGGCGGCCATCCGCGCGAAGCTCGGCAATTCCCGCCGACCGTGGTTCGTCCCCACCATAGACATATATCGCGTAGGGGACGTCTCCGATGTTGCATCCGAAGCGCCAGGACACTGAGGACACCGGGGGGAGTTCATTGTCAAAGTTGCCACATCCCGCGTTGGAAGCGACCGAGAATGCGACATCTTCGGCTTGGGACGCGGAGATAGGCAGAGTATCAGGCGGCAGTTTCCCGTGGAACCAGAGTGAGTGACTGACCACCGCGATGACGAGTAGCACCACCAGGGCTCCCCCGAAGAGAAGGAGGACAATGCCGATGGCCTTCGTAACGATTCGACGCATGTTCAACCCCTAGTCCGGCGAACCGCCAGTCCCGAGGGACTGGCGGAGAGTCCGACGTGACAGGTCGCGGAGGCGACGTGCGTCAAGCCGGGGCTGGATAGGGCGAGTCGGCCGATCCAGCCCCGAGAGACGTTAAGCCACCTCCGCCCTCATATGACCGGCGGATTACAGGCGGCCGCTATCGTCAATGGCAAGTTGGTATGCTGCCGGTACGTGTCGATGTCGTACGTGGCATGACCGGAAATCCACACGATCAGCGCAACCATCTGGTGACAGTCGAACTGATCGTGCATCCCGGCACTGAGCGCGTAGTCGTGACCGGAATCCTTGTGGTAAAGCTCCTCCCACCCGTACTCCGCAACTGCCCAGCCGCAACAATTCATCGTCGCCCAGGCTGTTGGATGAACGTGGTCTGACCATCCGAGGCCGGGGTTGAATTGCCACACCCAACTGTCAATCAGGTCGATGAAGAAGTAGGGGTCGGCCACCACCGGGTATGCGAGGGCCGCAGGGTTGCCGTCAATCACCTGGACGACTGAGTTGCCGTGGACTGTGTAGTGGGTCGGCACGCTGACGCCATTGCGATCCTTGGCCCAGGGGGCGAGTAGCCCGCCCAAGAAGGAACCGTCTGGGCCGATGATCAGCACGCCGCCATTCTCTTGGACCTCGATGCGAGAGCCCTTCTGGAGGTCCAGCGGATAGCTGAAGGAAGTCCCGGCATCCTTTGAGGCCAGAGTCGTCGACATACGAACGCCATTCGTAAAGCTCTGAACGACGATGGACGAGGTGTCGCTGTCCGAACCGTAGACGACGGAGCCGTCGCTCGAAAGGGCCGCGTCTGCCTCGGCCACTTCCGTCGGAAGGCCTATCGTGAGTGTCTTCGCAGTCTGGGTGCTTGCGAAAGCGAACTTGCCACGAGAGTTGGCCGGAGCGCTGGTGGTCGTGTGGGCCGACGTCGCGGCATACGAGCCGTCCCGAGTCTTGGTCGCTCTTGTCTGAGTTTCTCCCTGGACCGGAGGCGCCACACGCGTGACAGAAGTGGCCGCCTGGTTGGCCTTGTCCCCTGGATTTGCACTAACGACCGCCGTCGAACACGACAGCAGCGCCACAACTGCGAACGCACAGCAAATCAGTCTTCGGTGCATGAGTCCTCCCCAGACGACCACGCTCGCTGCCCCCCCCATCGGCGACAGGCCGAGGTGCCGTCCCGGAGACGGTACCCGAACCAATGGTCTTTTGAAATGCGACAACTAACCTAATCCCACAGGCCGGAGGGCGGCGCGGCCGAGCGTACGCGCCGAAGGCGCGTCTTGATGCAGTAAAGGAAGTTGTAACCAGCCCCTCGGCACCATTCTCGACCCGGCCCGCAGCGCCGATGCACGGATCTCGAACGCCGCAGCCGGGAGGCGCCAGC
>JANYJG010000206.1 GCA_025358515.1 Chloroflexota bacterium | reverse complement strand
CCGACCCGGCCAACGCCGCCGACTCGGCTGAGCAAGGGCACTGAGATGCAACTTTCGACGGTCTGGTTCCTGATCATCGGCTTCCTGTTCGTGGGCTATGCCATCCTCGACGGCTTCGATCTGGGGGTCGGGGCCGTGCATCTGATCGTTGCCAGAGACGACACCGAGCGGCGTCAGGTTCTCAATGCCATTGGCCCGGTCTGGGACGGCAACGAGGTCTGGCTGATCGTCGCCGGTGGGGCGCTCTTTGCGGCCTTCCCGACCGTCTACGGGACCGTTTTCTCCGGCTTCTACCTGGCCATGATGATGCTGCTCGGGGCTCTAATCCTGCGCGCGACCTCGATCGAGTTCCGTTCCAAGGAGACGGCAGCGTGGTGGCGCCGCGGCTGGGACGTGACGTTCTCGGTCAGTTCCGCGCTGGCGGTAATCCTCTTTGGAGTGGCCCTCGGTAACGTGTTGCGGGGGCTGCCAATAGATGCCGATGGCGCCTACCGCGGCGGCCTGGTCGGGCTGCTCAACCCGTTCGCGATCACCGTTGGCGTGCTAAGCCTGGGTCTGGCCGTGGTGCAGGGTTCAGCCTGGCTGGCAATCAAGACGGAAGGCGCGCTCCAATCCCGGGCCCGCAGGACGGCGGTCGCCGGGCTGGTGGTCGTGGTCGTGGCCTGGATCGCTGCCGTTTCCACCGCCTGGTCTGATGCCCGTCGCGTATTCGACAACTTTGGCAATCCCCTGGCCTGGGTCGCGCCGCTGGTGACGGTCAACATCCTGATCTACCTGGCCGTGGCGATGCGCAGTCGCCGGGACGGACGAGCGTTCTTCTTCTCAAGCCTGAGCGTGGTCGGCTTCGCCCTGACGGCAGGTATCGCTCTCTACCCGAACCTCCTTCCAGCGGTGGACAAGGTCCGCAGCCTGACCGTGGACAACGCCCACTCGTCGGATACGACGCTCACGGTGATGCTCGTCATCGCCCTGATCGGGATGCCGATCGTGCTGGCCTACACGGGCTTCGTCTACTGGAAGTTCAAGGGCAAGGTCGGCCTCGACGAGGCGAGCTACTAGACGCCGTCGGGCGCCTAGGTCGCCCAGGTCTGGTCTGCGGACCCGGTCTTCTGATCCTGGTCAACTGACTATTGACTCCCCTGTTACAGTCATCGCAACGTCCCGCTCAACGGGGGACGAAACGGGGAGGGTCGGGGATGAAGAGGGCGTGTCTTGCGCTGGTGCTTGCGCTGGTGCTGGTGTTTCAGGTTCCGGGCACGGCGTTTGCGGTGCTCAATGTGACCATCAGCCCGTCGACGCAGACTCACGCGCATGGAGTCGCGTCGCATTGGTCGCTGTCGTGGAATGGCCAGGCAGCCTTTACCTGGCTTTTCGAGTATGGCGACGGGGCCGTTATCGGAGACACCCGCTCGACAACGTCTGCGTCGACATCGCACACGTTCTGGCTGTGCTCAACCACGAAATACACGCAATGGCTGTCGGTGCGGGACTCGACCCTCGATTTTGGGGTAATGCACAGCTACGCTTGGGAGAACGGCGGGAATCCCTGCTAGATGCCTAGTCCAACGTGATCGGTAGGGCTCGCATCTTGGGCTCTCGTGGGCTTCCCCGCCCGTTTGTACGATTGACCCGCAACCACGCCTCGCTGATGGCCACATTCCTCGCGGTCGTCGTCGCGGTGGCTTCCGCATCAGTATCCGATGGCGCTGCCCTGAGGATCACGAGTGAAGTAAACGGGCATTGGCGAGGTGCATACGACATCCTTGTGCGAGCGCCAGGCGCTCGTCTCGACCTCGAGGCGACGAACGGCCTGGTAGAGCCCAATTTTCTCGCGTTCTCGGGCAGTGGGGGGATTGCGTTGGCGGACCTCGAAGCAATTCGGCGGTTAGCCGATGTCGATGTTGCCGCCCCGGCGGCCTTCATCGGGTATGTTCGCACTGACAGCGTGGCGCCGGTCATCACCATCTCCTCGCTGCCAGCACGGCCCACTCTCTATGAGGTCGAGCTGGAGGCTGCGACATCTGACGGTGTCTCCGCCCGTCTAATGTTCAAGGACAAGTTCCGGATTCTCGTCGGGCCGCCACGTGAGCCCGGAGGACAGCCGGTCGTTCTGACCGAATACGGGGAAGTTACGTCAAGCACGAATCCCGATGGCGGATTGGTCGTGTACCTCAACTCGACGCATTTCCTTCCCGCAGCGGTCAGCCCCGTTCTGGCGGTTGACCCACAGGCCGAGCATCGATTGCTGGGCGAAGCCGGGGCTTTCCTCGCCCCTCTCGAGGCACTTTCAGGGAGATCACTGACTGCAGGCACGATGGACTCGCGCCTTATTCCTCCAGCGTTCTTCTCGACAAGTGCACTTGTCACCCGGCTCGGAATGCAGCCCGACACCACCGATCGGCCCGTATTTCCAATCCTAGCGAGCGCTCGGGGCTACGCGTCAGTGCTGCTGTCCCTGGATGTCTCACAGGTGGGTGCGCCGATCTCAGGTGCATTTGACGCGCAGACAGACGCCGCATCTGCTCTCGAGGCCGCCGCGGCACAAGCTGGGCCAGGGTTCGTGCACGTCGGGAGAGTTGCTACCGATCAGAGCGCGAGGATGACGCCGTTTGGCATGGCATCGCTCGGCATCGCTTGGCCCGGGTCTTCTCCGGGCACGCAATTCTCAGGAATGCGCCCGTCCGCGTTTGACGCGATGCTCGCGGCACGGCCCACATATGCGGAGACGTCACCACCATCGGGAAGTGGTCCGGCATTCACTATCAGGGCGCAAGGGGCTGTGGACATGGGTGGGACGGTGCATGGCCCCGCCGGGACCTCCATTTCGGGGAGCGAGGAGGCATATCGCCACCTTGTGGAGATGACGAGCCCGCTCGTTCAGCAGTTGCCGTCCGCCACGGCCAACAACCCGCCGTTTGTGCTCGCTCCGGTCGGAACCTTTGATCTGGGCAACCTAGTTCTTCCCGACGATCCGCTTACATACGTGCCGCTCGGGGCGTACGACTCGCCAGATACCGTTCTGGTCGCGGACCCGGACGGTAAGTCCGTCGCGCCGAAGTCAATGCGGCCGACGCTCAATGCGGAGGGATTCCTCCAGGTGCCCCCCCTTGCGATCGCCGACCTTCGTGCAGCCGAGATGTTACGCGGCCCGAAACCGATCGATGCGATCCGGGTCCGTGTTGCCGGACTCTCTGATTATGGTGTGGATGCACGGTCCAAGGTGGAGCATGTGGCCGCGGCCATCACCGCGCTGGGTCTAGACGTCGACATAGTCGCGGGGTCTTCTCCCCAGGCCGTGTCCGTCTTCGTACCGAGCTACGACACGAGCACGGACCCGCCGTCGGACTTGGGTTGGGTGGAGCAGCACTGGACGACCCTGGGCGCGGCCTCACGCGTGGAGCGCGGCCTTAGCGAAGCCAACAGCTTGCTCTTGCTGCTTGCGCTTGCTTCGATCGCCTTCGTCGTCATAGGCCTCCAAGTGCTTTTCATCGACATTCGGCGTCGCGACGACGCCGTGTTCGCGGCCGTCGGCTGGTCGAGGCTGCGGCGCGTCCGGTGGCAGCTCGAGGAGTCGCTGGTCTCAGCCGGGCTGGTCGCCCTGGTCGGGATTGCCGCTTGGTGGGTGATGGGCAAGAACCCCGCGTCCCTAGCCGAGATTCTGGTAATCGCTGGTTGCTTCCCGATTGCGTCGCTCGTCGCGTCATTCGCGGCGGGTCCGAACCCTCAGGCACGACGACGACATCGACGTGATCGTGTGCTTCGGCGTCTCCCCGTCCAGACAATCAGCTCGTACGCCTTGAGGTCGGTGGCTGCGAGGCCGGCCCGCTCAGCAATATTCGTGCTCGGGTTCGCACTTGCCGCCTCCACCACCGCGCCTGCTCTGATGCTTGTGGTCACGACGGGAGCGCGCGTTGGGCCGACACGACTTGCCGGGGCGCTCGGGTCGACTCTGCAGCCGTACCAATTCATTCTGCTTGGGCTGGCGGCGGCGGCGGCCGTTGGCTTCTGCCTAGTCGCACTGCGAGCAGAAGGCCGTGATCGGGCCGACGAGTTGCGTGCTCTGGCTGCCGTTGGCTGGCAACCGGCGCAGGTGGCAAGCCTCATGCGCCGTGAGCGGATCGTACTTGCCCTGCCGTCTGCCATTATCGCATTCGGAATCGCGTTCGCCACGGCCGAGGCCATCGCAGGAGCCTCCGCTCTCGCAAGCGCGACGGTCGCGGCCACGCTGTCGCTCTCGGTCATCATATGGGGAGGGTTTAGCAGCCGCCCGCACACGGCAGCACTGTCTGCCGCATTGACGGTATGGCGCTGGAGGCGACCATGACCGAGGCCCCGCTCCTCGAGCTTGAAGCCGTGAGCTTAACATTCGAGCACGACGGTCTCGGGCCGGTCAATGTTCTCTCCGACATTTCGCTGTCGGTTGCAGTCGGCGAACTCATAATCGTCGCAGGGCGTTCCGGGTCTGGCAAGACTACGCTCCTCAATATCGCGGCTGGCCTTCTCTTGCCGACCGAGGGTGACGTCCGTTGGAGCGGCGAGAGCATCGCGTCGATGAGCGCCAAGTTGATCACAGCGCGACGCGGGCGCCACATTGGGATCGTCTTTCAGGGCGCGGCGCTGGTAGAGTCCCTTACCGCATCCGAAAACGTCGCGCTGGCGCTTGTTCCGCACGGCTTCACGGAGTCGGCGAAATCTCGGGCCATGCTCCTCCTCGATGAGGTCGGACTCACAAGAAGGGCTGCGCATTTCCCCGGTCAGCTGTCAGGCGGCGAGCGTCAGAGGGTCGCGATCGCTCGCGCTCGGTTTAACGATCCTGCACTGCTGCTTGTCGATGAACCGACGGCGAATCTCGATCGATCATCGGCAGACGAGGTGGCCGAACTCCTGGTTGGGCTTGCACTGGCCGGCCGTGGCATCGTGGTTGCTTCTCACGACCCTCACCTCATCGAGCGAGCAGATCGCTGCTTGCGACTCGAGCCCTAACGACTCGGCTTGCCTAACGGGAAGCCTTAGCCCGGGGCTTCGTGCAGGAAGCGACGCTGTGCTGGACGAGCAGTCGTACTAGCTGGGGGTAGGGTCGCCGGCGGTCGATCGAGGGACGGCGGCGCTTGCGGGAAGGGGAAGGGAGAGGCGGCACCTCCCTAGTGGCGCCGCCTCCTCCTCGGTGAAAGCTGGGTTACCAGTCCGGATTGATCTGACGATCGAGCAATTCGGTGGGTGTTATGCGCTGACGGATGAGCTTGGCCTGCCCGCCCTTGACGGCCACTTCCGCAGCGGTTGGATGCGATAGGAAGAACGGCATCGACTCGGTGAAGCCGTAGGCACCCACGTCGACCAGGGCCACGAGGTCGCCGATCCGCGGTCTAGGAAGCATCGCCCCAGTCGCGAAGACGTCCAGGCCCGTGCATAGGGGCCCGGCTATTGTGGTGGGGACGAGGGCTCTGACCGCGTCTGTCGCAAGTACGGCGAGGCGGTGCTCGCTCCGGACCAGGGCCGGCCGGAGGACGTGGTTGATGCCGCCATCGAGTATCGCCACGGGCGCCGAGTCCGGTCCCTTCACGTCCACGACCCGGGTCACGTAAGCGCCTGCTGGCCCGACCAGGAAGCGGCCCGGCTCCAGGATCACTTCCACCTTTTGCAGCGCCGCGTCGCGCTCCCAGCGAGAGCGCATCTCCGCGAGGCGCCGGCCAAGGCGGTCTAGGTCCAGCGGCCGCTCCCCATCGGCGTAGGGAATGCCCAGGCCGCCGCCCGCATCCACCAGGCGCAGCGGAAAGCCCG
>JANYJG010000200.1 GCA_025358515.1 Chloroflexota bacterium | reverse complement strand
GGGAAGCTCGGCTCAGGGCGCCGTGGCCGACGGGCTGACGATGTCAGCCTCGCTTCCGGTCGGGGGCGCCTGCCCCAGCCCGAGGAGTAGCGACCATTGTCACGGCCCATCGGGATGGTCATCTGGACCCTGGAGCCATCGCCCGCGTTCGTGCCGGTGACTGTCGCCACGATATGCACGCCGTCTCCGCACCCGACCCACAACCCGCGACCAGCGCGACGGCGACCACCGCCGCGGCCGGAGAGGCGCGACCATCCGGCCCCGATCATTGGTCGCGGTTCGCACGGAGCGCTGCAGGCGGGATGGCCAGAGCAAAGGCCATTCGGCGCCAAAGGGCCGACCGAATGCGTGCGGCTCCAGGCACCGTCCGACGAAGCTGCCGCCGCCTCACCTGTCTTCGTCACGTCCTTCGTGAGATTTTGGTCTGGCGTAACGTCATATCCAGCAGAGGTGTGCTGATGGGTGGTGAGTTGGAAGACTTCGGTGGGTTCTACCGACGGTTGTATCCGGTCGCGTACCGGACTGCCCTCGGAGTCCTCGGGTCCCCATCTCTGGCCGAGGACGCCACCCAGGAAGCATTT
Source organism: Chloroflexota bacterium (assembly GCA_025358515.1). Lineage (GTDB taxonomy): Bacteria > Chloroflexota > Limnocylindria > Limnocylindrales > CSP1-4 > Fen-1039. The sequence continues at coordinate 2,834 of JANYJG010000200.1, read as the reverse complement.
CTCGATGCTTACCGGCGACGCGGAACGTTCAGGTCCGACGGACCCGCAGAAGCGTGGTTGCAGCGGATCGTCGTTAATCGGGCGATCGACCAGCTGAGGCGACACGGCCGCCGTGCGGAAGTTCCGTTTGAGCTTGAAGCCGAGAGGGGCGGGGACGACATGAGAGGAGGTGACGACTACCCAGGCATCGACCACGCAGATCTGCTCGCGGCAATTGGCAGGCTGGACGTGCGACAAAGGGCCGCCGTCGTGCTGCGCTACTTTCACGGGTATCCCGTCCCCGTCGTAGGCGAGGTTCTGAGTACATCCGAGGGCGGCGCGTCGATGCTTCTCCAGCGCGCTATGGACCGACTCCGGTCGGTCTTGGCCGAGGGATCTCTGCTTGTGGGTGACTCAGCCCGTTCGTCCGCAACCACTTCTGGGAAGGGAGAGGTATGACTGAAGAGCGGGACCCTGACGACGAAGTTCGAAGCACGCTCTCGGAGACTCTGTCTGGTGCCGTCGGGCGCTATCCATCCTGGGGCTCATCGCCACAGGCTCAGCGGGCGCTGGAGGCTGAATCGCGCTCTCGACGGAGTCTTCGTGGTCGGTTTGGGCGTAAGCCGCGGTTCATCCTTGCATTCATGGCCGTTGTTGCGATCGTCGTCGGGGTCGGCTTCGTCGCGGTTGGTCGCGGCGGTGGCTCTTCGCCGGCGGGCGGTTTAGCTACCGATCTATGGGCCGTTGCGGCTTTCGGCGCTAAGGAACTGGTGGCGGTGGGCGGCACCGACGATACGATCGGCGATCTCGTGGTCGCAAGAAGCGGCGACGAGGGTCGTACTTGGTCCATCTCGCATCCGGGCGGGCCCGCTCTCACCACGCTGAGCGTCGCAGGCACACGTCTGATTGGTGCTGCTGAATGCCAGGCACAACGGGCCGGGTCGGGTGCCCTGATCGCAGACTCGCCAGCCTCATGTCTCTACGAAAGCACCGATGGTGGCCGCTACTGGCGAGACCTGGGCGTGGGGCGAATCGTCGACCCGTCGTTTATCGACCAGGCCAATGGCTTCGCGCACTCTCCTATCGACGTTTTCAACGGCGATCCTTCGCGGCTCTACGTGACCACCGACGGCGGACGCACGTGGCGAACGATTCCGTCGCCCTGCGACCCTGCCACTCCATTCCTATTGCAGGCGGTCGCGATTGGGCCCACGGCCGCGGACGTGCTGTGCGCAGGCGGAGGACGACAAGTGTCCTTTGGATCCTGGGAGATCGTGGAGTACCGGAGTGGGTCCAGTCCCGTTGTTCTTGCGCGAGCGGGCGGCGGCGGCGTTGCTCCAGATATGGAAGTGTTCAGGTTCGCCATGCGCCCGAGCGGAGAAGGCCTGACCTTCGGCGACCAGATCTACCGAACGATCGATGGCGGGGCAACCTGGGTCCTCGCAACTCCAGCATCAGCCCGAGTGGAGGGTGGCGGTTTCACCGCGGACTCGACCGGATACTTCGTCGTCCGCAATAGCGGCATATTTACCGGCGTGGCGACCACGAACGACGGCGGGCTCACGTGGCGCGAGCTTCAGAGGTGGCCTTTCTTCGGTCCGTAAGCGATCTCGACGAGTGGGCCGCGCCCGCCGGCCCCGCCTCCAGCCTGGACCGCGGCCGTCTTTCACACGGCTTCGGCGTAGCGTTGGGCGGCGTAGCTCTCGAAGCGCGTCTGGCTCTTGCGGAACCAGAGCTTGACCTCGCCCGTGGGGCCGTTGCGGTGCTTGGCCAGGCGCAGGTTGATGACCTCGCCGTCCGCACCCTCGTCTTCGCCGCCCTTTTCCTTCTCTCGCCACAGGAACAGGACCAGGTCCGCGTCCTGCTCGATGGCGCCGGACTCGCGCAGGTCAGACAGCCGCGGCTCGCGCGACTCGCGCATCTCCGGCTGGCGGGAGAGCTGCGAGAGGGCGATGACCGGGATCTTCAGCTCGCGCGCGAGGGCCTTGAGGCCGCGGCTGATCTCCGACACTTCCTGGACGCGGTTGGCGTCGCGGCTGGTCGATGAGGCCTGCATCAGCTGCAGGTAGTCGACGATCAGGAGGTCCAGACCGCGCTCGGCTTGAAGGCGGCGGGCCTTTGTCCGCAGCTCCATGGTGCTGATGCTGGGCGTGTCGTCGATGAAGATGGGCGCGTCCGAAAGGGCCTGCAGGGCCGGCGCGATCCGGGCAAAGTCCAGTTCCTCGAGGAAGCCCGAGCGGAGGCGCTGCGAGTCGATCGAGGCGACGCTCGAAAGAAGGCGCAGGACGAGCTGCTCCTTGCTCATCTCCAGACTAAAGACGCCGACCGTCTTGCCTTCTCTGACGGCCGCATGCTCGGCCACATTGAGGGCGAGGCTGGTCTTGCCGACGCTGGGTCGGGCGGCCAGGATGACCAGGTCGCTCGCCTGGAAGCCGGTGGTCAGCTGGTCCAGGTCCGGAAAGCCAGTGGGAATGCCGACGATCTCGCCGCGATGGGCGTGCAGGTAGTCCAGCCGGTCGTAGGCGCTGTGGAGGAGCGTCTTGAGGGGGCTGAAGGTGTCGTTCGAGCGGCGCTGGCTGACCGCGAAGAGTTCGGCCTCCGACCGATCGATCGACTCCTGGATGTCCGATCCGTCCTCATACCCGATTGCCGCGATCTTGCCGGCGGCACCGATGAGGCGGCGCAGAACGGCCTTGCGCTCCACGATGCGGCCGTATTGGGCGACGTGAACGGCGGTGGGCGTGTCATTGCCGAGCGTCGAGAGGTAGCTGGCTCCGCCGACCGCCTCGAGTTCGCCTGCGCGCTCGAGGGCTTCCGCGACCGTGACGACATCTATCGGCTCACGGTGCTCGAAG
>JANYJG010000158.1 GCA_025358515.1 Chloroflexota bacterium | reverse complement strand
AGACCTGGTACGCGGCGATCGGCAGGTCGAACCGGGCCCTGGCCGCAGCAACAAGATCGAGTCCGGAGAGGGCAGGCTTGACGAGCAGGATGTCCGCCCCTTCGGCCACGTCGAGTGCCATCTCGCGCATTGCCTCGCGGCCGTTGGCCGGATCCATCTGGTATCCGCGCCGATCGCCGAACGCGGGGGCGCTGTCCGCCGCCTCTCGGAATGGGCCGTAGAACGCTGATGCGTGTTTGGCGGCATAGGCCATGATCGCGGTCTGGTCGAAGCCCGCAGCATCCAGAGCAGTGCGGATCGCGGCCACCTGGCCGTCCATCATCGCGCTCGGGGCGACCATGTCGGCGCCGGCCCGCGCCTGACTGACCGCTATCTCCGCAAGGCGCCGCAGCGCCGCGTCGTTGTCGACGCTGCCGTCCGCGGTAAGCGGCCCGCAATGGCCGTGGTCCGTGTACTCGCACATGCAGGTGTCGGCGATCGCGACCAGCGGCAACTCGAGCGCCCGGATCCGGCGGAACGCATCCTGGACGATCCCATCGTCCGCCGACGCGCCGGTCCCGCACGCGTCCTTCGCCTCGGGCAGCCCGAAGAGCATGATCCCGCCCACGCCGAGATCCGCGAGGCGCGCCGCCTCCTCGGCGGCCACGTCCGGCGAGAGGCGAGCCTGCCCTGGCATCGACTCGATCGGCTCACGAATCCCGGAACCGGGCCGAACGAACAGGGGCGCGACCAGCATCGCCGGATGAAGGCGGGTCTCGCGAACGAGGGCTCTCAGGGCCGGGGTCCTTCGGAGGCGGCGCGGCCGGACCGGGAGACGGACCGGGGCATTGTCGACCACGCCGGCCACCGGACGAGTCGACGCTTCTGTAGCAGGCGTCATCGGATCTCCTGTGGTTGTGCGGCAAGTGCCCGGGCGGTTGCCGAAGCGAGGGCCTGGGCCCCGCGCGACGGCGCTTCGGCGAGAACGTGAAAGCCGAGCCGGCGAGCTTCGAGGGCTGTTTCCGGACCGATGCAAATCGCCGGGATGGCCGTGACGTCGACGAGCGACTCGGTCGCGGCGAGCGCGACCAGCCCCCGGACCGTGGAGCCGCTCGTGAACAGGACCGCGTCGACCCGACCGACCTCGATTGCCCGACGTAGAAGCGCTCGGGACGCGTCCGGTGCTTCGACCGTCCGGTAGGCCACGACGTCGTCGACCTCGACCCCGCGGGCCCGAAGCGCATCCGGCAACTCGCCGTCCGCGAGGTCACCTCGAAGGAGAAGCACGCGGTCGCCGGGTCTCGCGGGTAGTTCCGCGGCGATGGCGGTTGCGGCGGCCTGGCTCGGTATGAAGTCGACCTCGATTCCCGCATCGTCCAGGGCGCGCCGGGTCGCAGCGCCGATCGCCGCCCATCGCGGTGCCCCGGGTGCGGCGGCCTGCCCGCCGGCGGCCGAGTGGATCGCGCGGGCTCCGTTAGCGCTCGTCACGACGGCCCACTGATAGCGCGCGAGGTCACGGGCAACGCGGTCCAGGTCACCCCCGGCCGGCATCTGCGCGACCGCGATCGCCGGCACGGAGACGCCGTCGATCTGAAACGCGGCGAGACAGTCGATCAGTTCCGCCGCTTGATCTGCGGCTCGGGCAACGATCACTCGTGGACGGCGCGTCGCGGTTGCGGCGGTCGGGGCATCGCCATCTCGCCCGATATCCGGAAGCCGCGCCCCGAGCAGGCCCGCGAGAGTCGCGCCGAGTTGCGGGCCGTCGGCAGCCCGACCACGGACGCGATCGCGGGCCACGGCCGAGCCGTCAGGCCGAACGTACCCGCCCACGATTACGATCTCGTCCCCCTCGACGGTTGCCAGGGCGCCGATCGGTGCGCGACAGCCGCCGCCTGACGCCAACAGGAACGCCCGCTCTGCCTCAACTGCGAGACGAGTCGGACGGTCGTCGATTGCAACGGTCAGGTCAGCCAATCGGGCATCGTCGCGGCGGATTTGGATAGCGATCGCGCCCTGACCCGGCGCCGGCAGTACGACGTCGAGGTCCAGCCGCTCGGCTATGCGATCGGCGCGGCCGAGCCGGTCGAGACCGGCGGCTGCCAGAACCAGGGCGTCGGTTTCGCCGTCGTCGAGGCGGCGGAGCCGCGTGTCCACGTTGCCATGTAGTGGGTGGACAAGCAGATCCGGCCGGCGCGCCAAAACGAAGCCGACTCGGCGAGGGCTGTCGGTGCCGACCCGGCGCCCGGCCACCAGTTCGTCGAGACGGCGCTCCCGGGAATCGGCTCGGACGACGAGGACGTCGCGTGGATCGGCTCGCGCAAGAAACGCGCCAATCCGCAGACGTGGATCCTCCTCGGTCGG
>JANYJG010000148.1 GCA_025358515.1 Chloroflexota bacterium | reverse complement strand
CGCGGGCGGCCTTGGAGTCGCTGGCTGCCATCGAGCCGCTTGTCCGGCACGCTTTGGACACGCTCGCCGGGCCCTTCGACCACGATTCGATGGCGCATCCCGATTCGGAGCAGCCCCACTAACGATCGGCGCTATCCCGAGTGTTTGCGGAACGCTTCCTAGGCAAGTCGCCACAGGACGGCTATATTACCTAGGTATGAATGAAGCGAAGCCGAACCATGCCGCGACGCTCCGGGTAGGCCAGGCCGCCGAGATGCTGGGCGTCTCCATCGAGACTTTGCGGCGCTGGGGCGACGACGGCACCATCCGGCTGGAGCGCTCGTCGGGCGGCCAGCGAGTGGTTGCGATCGCGGAGGTTTCCCGCCTCCTCGACGAGCGGCGCCGCCTCAAGGCGGATCGGCCGATCGTGGCCCAGTCGGCCCGTAACCGGTTCCCGGGTGTCGTCACCCGAGTCGAACGCGATGGGGTGGCCGCCGTGGTCGAGGTCATGGCCGGTCCGCACCGGATCGTGAGCCTGCTGACCGCCGAGTCCGTGATCGACCTCGACATAAAGGTGGGCGACGAAGTCGTGTGCGTCGTCAAGTCAACCAGCGTGATGGTCGAAATCCCATCAGCCTAGAACTCCCGTCTGTGAAGCGCCCCATTGCCGCGTCGGTTGCAGCCCTTGCTGTGGTGCTCGCCGGCTGTTCGAGCAGCGCCACGCCGGCGCCGACGGCACCCGCGACCGCCGCGCACGCGACCGCGACCGCCGCGCACGCTGAACTCACGATCTACGCCGCCTCGTCGCTCAAATCGGCTGTGGCCATGATGAAGACAAAGTACGAGGCCGCGAACCCGGGCACCACCCTCACGATCTCGACCGACTCGTCGGCTGCGCTCGAGACCAAGATCGAGCAAGGCGCCCCGGTGGACATCTTCCTCTCGGCCGATATTGCTAACCCGCAGAAGTTGGTCGACAAGGGCCTGGCCGCGGGCAGCCTGGTCAAGTTCGCCGGAAACCTCCTGACAGTCATCGTTGCCACCGGGAACCCGGCCGGAATCCAGACGCCGGCGGACCTGGCGAAGACCGGGGTGAAGGTCATAGCCGCAGGTGACAGCGTGCCCATAACCAAATATGCAAGCCAGTTCGTGGCAAACCTGGCCAAGCAGCCGGGCTACCCGGCGAATTTCGTGGCCAAGTACACCGCCAACATCGTCTCCAAGCAGGACAACGCGGCCGCAGTTGTAGCCCAGATCGAGCTCGGCGAGGGCGACGCGGCAATCGTCTATGTGACCGATGCGAAGACTTCGACCAGGGTCGCCACGATCGCGGTGCCCGCCCCGGCGAACGTGCCCGCAACCTATTCCGGAGTCGTGGTCGAGGGATCCCCCAACGCGGCCGCCGCGCATACATTCCTGACCTGGCTGGCGGGCCCGGAAGGTCAGGCAATTCTGGCCTCGTTCGGGTTCGTGCCGGCCTGCTGATGGACGACACGGGCGAGCACCGCACCATGGCCGCGCCTGCCCGCCACGCGACCCCAACCCGAACCGCATCCGCCGGTTGGGGCACTCGCTCCATTTACGTTCTGGCTGTCCTGATGGCGCTCTTCCTGGGACTGCCGATAGCGGTGCTCGTGGCCCGGTCGTTGATCGATGGATCGCTTGCCAGCGCTCTGACGGCCGAGGTCGTCCTGTCCGGCCTGATCCTGAGCCTGACCACGACGGCGATCAGCCTCGTGCTGACGGTGACCTTCGGTCTGCCCCTCGCCTTCGTCCTGGCCCGGCGGCGGTTCCGTGGCGCCGGCCTGGTCGAGGCGATCGTGGACTTGCCGCTGGTGCTGCCGCCGGCGGTCGCCGGCCTCGCGCTGCTGCTGTTCCTTGGCCGGCGCGGCGTGCTCGGCGGGGCCCTCGACGCCGTCGGGATCGAGATCCCGTTCACGACCCTGGCCGTAATTCTGGCCCAGACCTTCGTTTCCGCCCCGTTCTTCGTCAGGTCGGCGAGAGCCGGGATTGCGGGCGTGGAGCGCGACCTGGAGGACGCCGGCAGGGTTGACGGCGCCACCGAATTCGAGGTCTTCCGGCACATTACAGTCCCCCTGGCCGGCAGCGCTCTGGCGGCGGGCCTGGTCATGAGCTGGGCTCGGGCGCTCGGCGAGTTCGGAGCCACGATCATGTTCGCCGGCAACATTCAGGGCCGGACGGAGACCCTCCCGCTGGTCGTCTACGGCGAGTTCCAGGGCGGCGACCTGAACGGCTCGGTCGCAGCAGCGGCGATCCTGGTGCTAGCCGCTCTCGGCGTTCTGGTGGCGGTCAGGTTCCTGCACTGGGGACGCGCGCTCGATATCCGCAGCCTCGGCTGACGACCCCCGAATCCGGTCCGGGCGGCGACCGATTGCCAGCGCGGCCGCTTCGGCCGCCTTTTCGGCTTCGAATTCGGCGATTGCCGATGCCGGCGTCCGGTCGCAGGTCCCGTCTCCGAGCGAGACCACCTCGATCAGGTCGCCGACTCGAACCTCGCCGGCCCGGCGCACGACCGCGAACAGACCATCGCGCGGCATGACGCAGTCGCCGGCCGCGTAGTAGATGGCGCACTTCGTGTGGCAGACCTTACCGATCTGGCTGATCTCAAGCTCCGAGGAGTCACCCAGCTTGAGCAGCGTGCCGATCGGCAGGGAGAGCAGATCGATGCCCGAAGTGGTGACGTTCTCGGCGAAGTCGCCCGGGCCGACTTTCAGTCCCGCCGCCACCATCGTCCCGATCGATTCCAGGCCGAGGAGCGAAACCTGGCGGTGCCAGTCGCCGGCATGCGCGTCGCCCTCAAACCCCCGATCGAATACAAGCGTGCCCGATTCGCCACGCGTCTTGCGCACGGTCTTGCGGCTGCTCATATTCACCGAGACGACGGTCCCGGCATGGCGGCGCGGCACGGCATATTGTCCCGGCATCTCTACTCGTCCTCGTCCCGGACCCACAGGCCCGACCGGCCGCCTTCCTTTCGAAGAAGCCGCAGCCCGTCGACGACCATGCCGCGGTCCACTGCCTTGCACATGTCGTAAAGGGTTAGGGCGGTGACGCTGGCGGCGGTCAACGCCTCCATCTCGACCCCCGTGACGTCGTTCGTCTCCACGGTTGCGCTGATTTGAACGCCATCGCCGCTCGGTTCGAAATCGATCGCCGCGTGGGTGATGGCGAGCTGGTGGCACAGCGGGATCAGATCGCTCGTGCGCTTCGCCGCCATCAGGCCGGCCACTCGCGCAACGGCGAACACGTCGCCTTTGGGGGCCCGGCCCTGGACCAGCATCGCCAGCGTCTCGGCGCGCATGTGAACGATGGCACCGGCGACGGCCCGGCGGTGAGTGACCAACTTGTCGCCGACGTCCACCATTCGAGCGGCGCCGTTCTCATCGACGTGCGTCAGGCGCTGGTCGTCCATTCCGTTACCCTCCCACTTGCGACATGCGGCGCAGCGTGCCGATCCGCCCGTTGTGCCACTCGGGCTTGGCGGCCACTGCGGCTAGCACCAGGGAACGGAGTTCCGCCCCGTTGCCGTGGCGCAGGACCCGCCGCGCATCAAGCTCATCGTCGGAGAAGAGGCAAGTCCGGACCTGCCCATCGGCGGTCAGCCTCAACCGGTTGCACTCACCGCAGAAACGGTAGGACAGCGGCGAGATGAATCCGACCGTCGCTTTCGCCCCGGAGAACCGGAAGTACCGGGCCGGCCCCCAGCCGCTCGGAGCGATACCAGCGTCGACAGGTTGCAGCGCACCGAAGCCTGAAGCGGCTCCGGCGGCGGCCAACGTCGCCATGGTTTCCTGACTCGAGACGTGCTCGGCCTTCGTCCACAGGCCTGCTACGTGGGCCGCTCCATCGCCGGGGCCCAAACAATCGTCCCCGCCGCCCACAGGCATGTACTCGATGAATCGGACATGGACGGGACGATCCATGGTGAGCTTCGCGAAAGGCGCGAGGTCCTGCTCGAGCGACCGCATCGTCACGACGTTCAACTTGACCGGGCTCATGCCGGCGGCGAGGGCCGCGTCTATG
>JANYJG010000134.1 GCA_025358515.1 Chloroflexota bacterium | reverse complement strand
CGACTGCCGCGTCCTCGAGCGGCAAGAATCGCCGGGCGCCAAAGAAGGCGAGCGCGGCTCTTATCGGTTTCGCGGACGCTGCCAAGTCGGGATTGCGCACAAGGCCGGCGCCGCCACGTTCTCCACGATCGAATTCACCGTATCGTTCCGCGACACGGAGGATTCGATGGGTCTTGCCGACGTCGAGTACTTCGACCCGACCACGGTAGACGAGCTCGATCCGCGCACGCCGCTTTAGCCCACTCTTTCACTCCTTCCCTTCCACGCAGGAATAAGCCCAACGGACAACAGGGCCTGTCGGCCCGGAGGATACGTGTATGGACAAACTGAGCCTCGCGACGCTCGGGGAGCGGCGTCCGTCTGAGCTTCCATCGGACGCGATCCGACTGCCGGCAGAGACGCCCCCGCCCAACCTCGAGGAGGAGCCGGAAGACTTCGAGTCGCGACCAACCGCGGAACAGATTTCCAAAAACGAGCTGCGCCTGATCGAGGAGTCCAAAGACGCGCCCGTTCCGAGCCAGGTGCTCGACGCGGCGCCGATGCTCAAGGCGAGCTTGGTCGCACCGGTTCAGGTGAACGGCAAGATGTTCCAAGACTTCCTCGAGGCGCTTTCGTCAGTCGCGAAGGAGAGCTTGCTTCCTCCAATCCTGCGAAATGTCCGAGTCACGTACACCGAGGGCGAGCTCCAGCTCGAGGCGACGGATGAGCGCATCTGGCTCATCGCAAAGATGAAGGCGCACGGCGGCCGAGACGGCTTCGAGTGCATGCTTCCACTCAAGCGCGCCCTCAATGTGGTGAGGCGCATCGTCGCGAGTTACTCCAGCCTCTGTATTGGAGTCGACGTCGAAGAAATCCACATCGGCCCCTACTCCTTCCCGCACGGCGGCAAGATTGGCGACTACCCGCGCCGCATGACCCTCCAGCCCGAGGAGCTCAAGGTGGTGCTGCCCGTGCACTACATCGACTGCATCCTCAAACGCCTGGCCGGCGTCGTCGACCCGGACCACGACAAGGCGTGCTTTCAAGGCGTGCGCCTCGATTTCAACGAGGGCGTCGCGGTCGCCACCGACGGCAAGCGGCTCCACATGCTGACCTTGAAGGAGATTCAGATTTCGACGAGGAGGCCTCACCGGACGCGCCCGGCGGTTACCGTCCCTGTGGAGGTCTTCACGTACCTCCGGGCCGTCGCCGATCGGCAGTGGGTGGGGTTGGTCGTGAACGAGAAGCTGCTCACCGCCTTCGGCGAAGACTTCGGCGTCCTCGTCCGCCCGCTCGAGGGCTCGTTTGGCAACTGGCGCGGCGTTGTCCCGAGCTACACGGGCTATTGGGTAGTCGACAAGGAAGCGCTCATCGAGACGCTCAAAGACGCGCAGCCACTTCAGAGCGGCTACGTCAAGCTGGCCGTCGACAGCATCGGCGACAAGCTCATCGTGACCGCGCGCGGTCCGCAGGGCGATACCTACAGGCACGCGGTGACGGCGTACCGTCGAGGAGGGCCGCCGACGCTTCAGTGCGGCGTCAATCCCCAGTTTCTCCGCTACGCGATCGAAGCCACCGAAGGCGGACTCGTTCACCTCGGGTTTGACGACCAGCGGCCCGAGACGAACCCGATCACGGTCTCCGGCGAGAAGGACGACTTTCAGGCGGTCGTAATGCCCTACAGCGCCGATTAATGGCAAAGGACCGGTGGAGGTGGGCTGCACGCCTGCCTCCACCGGTCCTGCGCCGCCCTGCCATTTCCGCTCTGTTGATCTTCCGATCTTCCTAGCTCTTCCCCCCCGCCAGTTCTCGCTCCGACCCGCGCTCGCGCATCCCGCGAGCGCTCCTGCGCGCCTGCACGCCTGCAAACGAAAGGACGCTATCGATGGATGATCAGCTGCTCGACTCACAGGTCGGCGAAAAGCGCGGGCGTCTCACGGGCGGTGCCGCGACGGAGGAGGTTCTTGCGTCAAGCGCGAGCGTCCTCGCGCCCAATCGCGCGGGCGGGACGCGCGGGGTGCAGCAGTACTTTACGCCGCTCCCCGTCGCCGCCTGGATCGCTTCCGTTCTAGG
>JANYJG010000064.1 GCA_025358515.1 Chloroflexota bacterium | reverse complement strand
AGATGCCCACGGATCGAGGGTGTCAGATGCTCGCGACATATTCTTACCTCCATGGGCGTCGCCCACGAGGCCGTCCAAAGCACAAGATCTAGTGGCTGCCTAGCGCCTGGACCACAATATGTTGTGGTTTTGGCGCGCCCGGAGGGATCGGAACACACTCCACCAACCTTAGTGATCGAGGGCTTGTGGGAGCTGGTCGAGGCACTCCGGGCCGCATAGACAGACGTGACGAATGGTCGAAGGTGGTCGGGGCGATGGGAGTCAAGCCGACACTATACGGGTGATCATTCGCGGTCCAATGGCTTTGCCGGCGGAGCGGCCTGGCTGATCCTCAGGCGGAACAGGGCGCGCTTGCCTCGCGCTCCGTCGTTGGCTGGACGGCTCTGCAGCGGTCTAGCTCGGCAGCAGCCCTTCGGTGGCTTGGCCGCGAAGTAGGCGCATTAGCTCAACCGGAAAGAGCTGGTGCCACTCACTGGAGCCAGGAAACTGGATAGAGCCACCGAGGAGGGCGTGTTGACCGAGCGGCAGGCCCACAACCTTGAACAGTGGGGCCGGGTCCGGCTTCCTGCGCACAACGGCGCTCAGCTGGTCCGAGACGTATCCCACATCGGTGCTGACCATCGACATAGTGGTCTGGATCATTCGTTCAAACTGTTGAGTGCCCACGGACTTCTGCGAGCCCATCGCTTCATACATCGCCCGCAGATGCTCCGTCAGGATCTCGCGCGTTGCGGCCTCTGACGGAGCCACGACGCGGACGGTGTCCACCATCCCGCTTGGCAAGAGTCGGTCGAAGACGGCCACAAACGCGTCGTTGAGCAGGTCATCCCGGGTGGTGGCTTGTGTCTGGAGATCGACAGCGGATGCGCCTGAGATACCCAGCCGACCGACGGAGAACCCTCCGAGTCCAATCATCCCGCCGTGGATGCCCAGTTCGTGCTGCAGCACCCCCGAGATCTGGCCGGCTGTCTGGCTGTCGAAGTGCCGCTGGACCTCACCCACTTGGAGGTCTTCGAACACGACCACGCCAACCGTCGCAGAAGTCGTCGGTGGGACGCTGATCCCTGCCTCCATTGCGATGTCGAGGTTGTGGCCAAGCGCCCGCGCTCGTTCTAGGGGACCGGCGACGATGTCACGGATCTGGCGGAAGGCATCATGGTTCTTCCGGAACCAGATGCTGACGCCGACTACCTGTTTGCTCGTTTTGAATGGGTAGTGCCCCCTGATTCGTTCGAGCGGCACGTTGAACCTGATATGCCCGGGGACGAACCCTCCGCCATCCTCGTAGGCGACTTCAAGGACATCTACCAGCCCCGCCAGTATGCGAACTTCGGAATTCGGCACGTGGCGATGGGCGGACTTCCGGCCGCGAAACGTGAGCCCTAGTGGCCCGGGCCTTCGCCGACGAGGTGGACCTCCAGGCCGGGGACCGTGTCGAGGAGGCGGTCGGCGAGCGAGGCTCGTCCCAGATGGAGGCCACGATATGGCTTATGGACCAGGACCATGTGGGTGATGCGGCGCTCCCGCACGACCTCCTCCAGCCCGCGAGCTCGGCATGGTCGCTTCAGTAATGGCCAACACGATCGGCCCAACCCACGTAGCGAATGCTAGTCCTGGATGGAACTCCGAGATCTGGGTTGACCACACCAAGGACACCACGTACTTCTGGATCCAGCAGTGCCAAGCGTCCAATTCAACGGTCAAGTTCGACTTAATGCATCACTGGTTCTGGACTCCCAGTACCGGCACCGCTGAGAGGACGCTTAATTGTCAGAACAATGGCACCTGGCAGCAAGCCAGTTGGGCCAACGTCGATACAGCCGACTACAGCATTGAATACACTCACAATAGCCCTGCCACTGCAACATATTGGTATTATATCCAGTACTGAGCGTCGGCGGACATCATCAATTGGATGACGGATTGCGATCTGGCGATGCGGGTGGCACGTAGCACGTAGCAATGTCGCCCGCATCAAGGAGTAGGGGTAGTGCTCGCGCCGCGAGCAGGCCGCACCCATGGGGACGAAGTGACCGGTCTTTGTTTCACTGATGTCGACTTCTCTTATCCATCTGCGACCCTGTTCAGGGGTTCGCCAACGCTCGTCTTTGAGGGCTTTTCCTGGCAGGCGCCGGATGGCTGCACCGTCATCCTCGGCCCCAACGGTGCCGGCAAGACCACGCTGCTTTCGCTGGGAGCGACCGCCCTCCGGCCGAGGCGCGGAAGCGTCCGCCTCGGGGATCTCGACAGTTCAAGGCGACGGGATCTGCCCAAATTCAGACGGGCCGTCGGCTGGATGCCGCAACAGGTGCGCGCCATCCCCGGGCTCACCGTCCGCGAGCAGGTGGCCTACGCCGGCTGGCTCAAGGGCATGGCCCGATCGGCCGCATGGACGGAGGCGACCGCCGCCCTCGGACGTGTGGACCTGGGTGCTGAAGCTGACCGTCTTACTTCCCAGTTGTCGGGCGGCCAGCAGCGTCGCGTGGCGCTGGCCCAGTCTCTCGTTCACCGCGCTGAGGTGTTCCTCCTCGATGAGCCGACGGCCGGCCTCGATCCCGGTCAGCGGGCTCGGTTTCGCGAGTCCCTGCGGGAGATGGCTCAGGATGCGCCGGTCGTCGTGTCGACGCACCAGGTCGATGACCTGACGGATCTGTTCGACACCGTCGTTGTCATCGAGAACGGTAGCATTCAGTTCCAGGGCACCACCGAAGCGTTCATGGCTCTGGCGCCCGATCAGAGCGAGCACAAGGCCGAGGCCGCGTATGCGTCGCTCGTCTCAGGCGATCGATGATCCGCCTTCGCACAGCACTCCGCAGCATGCCCGCATTCTGGTTTGCCATCCCGATCTGCGTCCTCGCGGGATGGTACGTGACGTCCCTGTATCCCTCGGACGGATATGCCGTAGGTGCGACGGCGGCGGGAACCGCCTCGCTCCCATTCGTGGGGCCGTTCTGTGCAGCATGCGCCGCCTGGGAGGGCAACCGACTCCGGCGCGCTCGTCTGTGGGATGCTCCTTCCGTGCGGTCGCGGGCGACGATCGCCTTCTGGTGCCTGCTCCCGGTTGTGCTGGTCGCGCTTCTCGCCGTCGTGGTCGCGATCACTGTCGATCTCATTCGATCAGGCGCCGGTCTGCCCGACCTGCGCTTTGTCGCTATGGCCGCACTGGACCTCGTCGCCCTTAGCGCGGCGGGCTTCGCGGCCGGGCTCCTCCTCCCGTTCGCTGTATCCGGGCCGCTGGCGATCGTCGCCTCGTTCATCTGGCTCGCGTTCATCCCGGCGTTCCAGCCCGTATGGTTGCGGCACCTGACCGGCATGTTTCGCGACTGCTGCGGGATGGATCAGGATCTGGCGCCGCGGGCGGTGGTCGCGTCCTCCATCGTCGATCTCGGGATCATCGTTGCCGCGGCCATGCTGGTCGCTGGCCCGGCTCTCGTGGCGCGCCGTGTCGGAGGTGCGATCGCGGCGCTGGCCGTGGTGGGTACGATCGGTGTCCTTCTGGTGGGCGGCATGACCTACTCTCCCGCGGTCCCGCGGGATACGGCGCTGTTGGAGTGCCGCACCGATAGCGGCGTAACGGTCTGCACGTGGCCCGAGCACCGAGCCCGCGCCGCCGAGGTTGCCGGGATCGTCGCCAAGGTCCACGCCGGCTGGCAGCAGGTCGGCATGGCCGCCCCGTCTCTCTTCACCGAGGCCGACCCAACGGTCGCACCGCCGGGCGCGCTCGTCTTCCGGTTCATCGGAGCCTCGTACACCGAGGACGACATAATCGCCGCCCTGGCGACCGGCATGCTGCCCGCCGACCCCGACTGTCCCACCGGAGCCACGGGCGGGATTGCCCGCATGGACCTGAGCGCCTGGTATGCCGCAGCCGGCGGCATGACGCCGGACGGACTGCAGAAGCGGCATGGCGGGGTTGGTCTCCGTGGCTATCCCGAGCCCTTGACGGTGGTGGATCAACTGCGAGCGGCGACGCCCGACATCCGGCGGGCCTGGGTGTCACGTGCCGATCAAGTGTCGCAGGCCTGCGGTGATTGGCCCCTCGACCTCCTCACCGTCCAGCGATGAGCCTGTGGCTTCGGATTCGCGGCGCCCGAACCATACTGGCTGCGATCGTCCTCACGCTGATCGGCCTGGCGCTGCCCGGGTCGGCGGTCGCCGCAACGGCCAGCCCCGCGGGCGCTACGCTCGCGGCGGCGTGCTTTCTCGCCCTTGCGGTTCCTGTCGCGGTTGGCTGGGGCTGCGCGAGGGGTGATCCGCAGCTCGAGTCGGTGAGCGTCCGACCCGTCCACGCCTTCGACCTGCTGCTGGGCATGCTCTTCGTTGGCATCACCTCCATCGCGGCCCTGGCTATGCAGCGAGCCGGTCTGGCACTCGCCGGCTCCATTGCCGGACGCGGCGAGTTGGTATACCTCGGGATCATGCTGCTGGCGTATCCGCTGGCGGGCTGGCGGGTCGCCACGATCGTGCCGGCGGTCTATCTACTCGCGGTGGCCGTCTTCGGTCGAGGAGAGGATTTCAGCCACCCGGCCTGGTGGGCATGGATCGCGACCGACGGTCGTGACGAATCTTCATGGGTGGCCACTCTGGCACTGCTCGGTACGGGCATCGGTGCTTATCTCACGGTGCGCCCGAGAAGCAGCAGCCTGCCCGCAGACGACTAGGTTGTCCCGTGGCGCAATCGACGAAATGCCCTCCGCCGACGGCCTGGCAGCGCGTGGTCATCGCTAGCTAGCGCCTCCTCGTTCACGGCAAGTGAGGCCAGAACCCCGTTGCCCGTAAGGTCCAGCACGGACTTCAGCTCGACCTCAAGACGGTGGATCGGTCCTCTTCGCTCGGAGCGGCACTGGCTGGCTCTCGATCAGGTAGTCGCCTTCCCGTGGGGGTCAAAAACCCGGATTCACGACAGGACGCATCCTTAGAACGCCTCGCGGGAGGTCGCTCCATGTAGTCGCGGCCGGGCCTGTCGCATCGATGAGCGACGCCGACACCTACGCCTTCGGGTTGGCATTGACCTGCCCGAGTGGGTGGCGCGCCCGGAGGTGTCTGAGTTCAGGACATAGGTGACACCTGATAGGTTACTGGTGAGTCGGGACATGCGCGACAGTCCGCTGCATGTCCAAGCACCAAGTGGCCGTCCTCAAGGTCGTCTCAGCGCAGCTATCGGTAACCGCCGCCGCAG
>JANYJG010000153.1 GCA_025358515.1 Chloroflexota bacterium | reverse complement strand
GACCCGGCCCGACCACACGCCTGTTGACGCGAGTAGCGAGATCGCCCGAGTGGTGCCGGTCATCGCCGCGATCCACGCCGCCTTCCCAGCGTTGCCGATCAGCGTCGATACCGCCAAGCCGGAGGTCGCCGCAGCAGCCCTGGACGCTGGCGCGGCCCTGCTCAATGACGTCTGGGGAGTGGCCCCGGACGATGCCATGGCTCGTCTCGCGGCCGCTCGGAACGTGCCTCTGGTGCTGATGCATAACCGCGCCGTGGCACAGTACTCGGATCTCATGACCGAGTTGCTCGCCGATTTGCGAGCGGCGCTAGAGCGGGCCATGGCCGCCGGCGTGCCGCGCCGCAACCTCATCGTCGACCCGGGCTTCGGCTTTGGGAAGACTCCGGATCACAATCTGGAAGTGCTGCGCCGGCTGCCCATGTTGCTGGAGTTGGGCCAGCCGATTCTGCTCGGGACTTCGCGCAAGTCCACCATCGGGCTGGTCCTCGGCGGAGTCCCGCCGGAGGAACGTCTGGAGGGAACGCTGGCGACAACGGCTCTGGGCATCGCCGCCGGCGTCGACGTCATCAGGGTCCACGACGTGCGCGCCAACGTTATGGTCTGTCGGATGTGCGACGCCGTCGTGCGGGGAGGTCGGGAATGAGCGATCGGATTGTTCTATCGCGGATGGTCTTCTTGGGTCGGCACGGTGTGCTCGACAGTGAGCGCACAGCGGATCAACCGTTCGAAGTGGATGTCGAGTTGTTCCTCGATCTCGGTCCGGCGGGAATGACCGACGACTTGGGCAAGACCGTCGATTACCGGGAAGTATTCGAGTTGTGCCGGGCCGTCATTGAGGGCCCGAGCCGGCAGCTCCTCGAGGCGCTCGCTGAATCGATCGCCTCGTCGCTTCTAACCCGCCTTGGTTCGGTCGGTGTCGGTCAGGTCACCGTCCGGGTCCGTAAGCCGGAGGTTCTGCTGCCCGGCCTGGTGGAGTCGGCCGGAGTCGAGATTACGCGCCGAGGCTAGCCGGACGGGGCTTAGTTGGTCGGAGTCGGACGCGTGCCAAGGGTCACGGGCAAGGTGACGTACTTGCCGCCGCGGTAAATCTCCAGGCTGATCGTTCGGCCGGGCTGGTATTGGACCAGGAGATCTTCCAGGCGGTGCGTGGCGTCGATGGCTTGGCCTTCGATCTTGGTAATGATGTCGCCGCTCTTGAGGCCGGCTGTTTGGGCCGGGCTGCCGGACCTGATGGGGTCCGTCGTGTTGCCGGTGGCGTCCTCCGCGTGGACCCAAGCACCCTGGTTCAGGGGCAGCTGGTTCTGCGCCGCGAGGCCAGGGTTGATGGCGATGTAGCTGACGCCGATGTACGGACGCGACAACGGCTTGCCCGCCAGAGCCTGCTGCATGATCGGCTTGGCGATGTCGATTGGGATGGCGAAGCCGATTCCTTGAGCCGTCGCCTCGGTAGCCGTGTCAATGCCTATAACGAGACCGGCTGCGTTGACGAGCGGGCCGCCGCTGTTGCCGGGGTTGATGGCCGCGTCCGTTTGAATAAGACCGTGGAGGTTGTTGGGCCCGCCGCCGGTGTCGCTGGCGACGCTGATGTCACGTCCCAGGGCCGACACGATGCCCTCCGTGGCGGTGTTCGGATAGTCGAGGCCCAGCGGGCTACCGATGGCAATGGCCATCTCTCCGGCCTGAAGCTTCGACGAATCGCCCATCGGCGCCACCGTGAGGTTGGTCGCGCCGGAGATCTTGACGATCGCCAGGTCGGTCAGCGTGTCCGTGCCGTAGACGGTCCCTTTGTAAGTGCGACCGTCCCGCAGCCTTACGGAGATGCTCGTGGAGCCGCTGATGACGTGCTTATTGGTAACGATCCAGCCGGCCTTG
The DNA here is from genome assembly GCA_025358515.1 of Chloroflexota bacterium. Taxonomy (GTDB): domain Bacteria; phylum Chloroflexota; class Limnocylindria; order Limnocylindrales; family CSP1-4; genus Fen-1039. Next base: position 7,180 of record JANYJG010000153.1, on the reverse strand, counting down.
TCGTACACGATGCCCGACCCGACGGCTTGGCCGTTGACCTCGGTAGCGACGATAGTGACGACAGCCGGGCCCACGTTCTTGACGGCGTCGATGACCGCCGAATTCTCCGACTGGACGGTAATCCTGGCATTGGTGCCGGTGGTCGTCTGGACGATGGGCTTGGTGTCGAATGCGTCGGAGGCCCGCAGGGCGAGGTATGTGCCACCGCCGCCGAGGACTGCGCCCACGGTGGACGCAACGACGATCAATGCCGCCAACTTGATGCCTCGCGGACCGGTGGCCGGGCGCGCCGGTGCGGCCGGTGCGGCCGGAGGGGCCGGAGGGGCGGGTGCTGTTCCCCAGCCCGGAGCAGCTGGAGCAGCTGGAGCAGCCGGAGCGGTTCCCCAGGCGGAACCCTCGGGGTCAAATCCTGAATTGGGCTCTGACATGCGGGAAAGTCGCTCCGGCTAGTCTCAGTTGAACAGCTCCCATGCTAGGTATGAATTCGGAAACAGGCCTGAAAGCCGGCCAGGGTTTTCGCATCTGCCCGGTGACGTCTATCAGCCGCCCGGAGGGCGCGCCCGCGGTGGTGCCGACGAGCCGAGGGCCGGGGATGAGCCGAGAGCCGGGGACGTCGGTATGGGCTTGGGCGGCGGTGGCGCAGCCGGCCCCGGGGTGGGTCCCGGCGGCCCCGCGGTGGGTCCCGGCGGTCCCGCGGTGGGTCCCGGCGGTCCCGCGGTCGATCCTGCCGTGGCGCCTGGCTCGGCCGAGCCCCGAGAATCGCCCGGCAGCGTCACCGTGAACGTGGATCCGGTCCCGACGCGGCTCTCGACCATGACGCGCCCGCCGTGCATTTCGACAACGGAGCGGACGATCGCCAAACCCAAACCGCTGCCGCTGCCGCGGGCTTCGTTGGCCCGCGATCCGCGGTAAAACCGGTCGAAGATGCGCGGCAACTCATGAGCGTCGATCCCGACGCCGCTATCGATGACCTGAAGGCGCGCCCCGCGGCCGCTGCCAGCCAACGTCACCAGAACCGAACCTCCGCGAGGCGTGAACTTGAGGGCATTACCGACCAGGTTGCTGACAACTTGGCCGAAGCGCTGCGGGTCGTGTCTTACAAGCAGCGGGTCCTCGGGCATCTGCGCGGCCAGAATGATGCCGCGGCGATGCGCCGACACCTGGGCCTGCTCCACGGCCGACAGGATGGTCGTGCGCAAGTCGTCCGGGCGCAGGTTGAGCTTCACCAGGCCGGAATCGAGCTTTGACAGCTCCAGCAGGTTCTGGGCCAGCCAGTCGAGCCGCTCGATCTGCTGGGCGCTCGCCTCCAGGAATTCGGTCCGCGCGGCGACGTCGTTGCCGGCCTTCTCCAGCAGAAGTTCGTTGAAAGTGCGGAGGGCCGCCAGCGGCGTTCGCAACTCGTGCGAGACGTCCGCCAGGAACTCGCGGCCCGCATCGCGGTCGCGCCGGATGACCTCCATCGTCTCTTGGACTTGTTCTGCCATGGCATTGAACTGGCGCGACAGTTCAGTGATTTCTGTAGCTCCGGTTCGGGCCCGGTCGGCCGGAACGCGGCGGTCCAGATCGCCCTCCGCCAGGGCTCGGGCCGCTTCGGTCAGCCGCCGCAACGGCCTGGTGAAGCGGCGAGCCACAAATGACGCGACGACGATCGCCAGGAGCAAGGCGCCCAGGGACACCAGAGTCAGGAACCCTACGACCGAAGTGATGGTGTTGCTGCGGGTGGTGTAAGGCGCGGAGAGGCTGACTTCCAGGTACCAAGTCGGCTTGACGTTGTTGGGATCGTCGAATTTGAAGATCTCCGTATAACTGATTTCGTCACGGGCTTGGCCGCGGCCCGGGGAGTCGGTCAGCTGGGCGCTGAAGGTGGCCGGAAAGTCGACGGGCGTGAAAACGGTGCTGGTTGACGTCACCTGGCCCGACCCGAAGCGCAGCCGTACGTCCGCCAGGGCGACCTGATTGGCATAGTCGGTGAGCGTGGGAGTGGCAGTGAATATTGATCGGACCGCGCTGTTGAGGATGCCGGCAGCATCCACGACCATCCCGTCGGTCGGGTTGATCTCGGCCGTCGCCTCGGCCCGAACACGGACGACGGCTGCCACGGCCCTGGCTCGGGAAGCCAGGTTGGTCTCCTCCTGATGGCGCAGGTCGGTGTCCAGGACGAACACCGTGAGCACGGAAACGATTCCCACGGCGATGGCGAATACCAGGACGAAGGCCAGGGAAAGGCGCCCCTGGAACGTTCGCGGCAATCCCAGGTTGAACGGCCAGGCGGGGCGCTTGACCGGCGCAGCCGGCGGAGGCGGCGGAGGCGTTTTCCGTTCCGCCAGCGTCCTGCGTTCGGTGCGGCTGCCCTCGCCGCGATCCGACCTCACGTCACGCCTGGGCCGTCATCTCAGCGCTCCGCAAACGCGTACCCGGCGCCACGGACCGTCAACACAAACTGGGGCGAGGAGGGATCGTCTTCCAGCTTCTCGCGCAGGTGGCTGACATGGACGTTGATCGTCTTTTCGTCCTGGTCGAGGGCTTCGTAATCCCGGATCAGCTCCAGCAGTTCGCGCCTGGAGTAGACCCGACCCGGCTTGCTGGCCAGGTGGCGCAGTATCTCGAACTCGGTCGCGGTCAGGGCGATCCGCCTCTCGCCGCGCTGGACGCGCCGCCGCTCCAGGTCTATCAGCAGGTCGCCGTGCCGCAGCAGCCGCCCACCCCCGGCGTCGGCCAGATCTCCGTAGGCTCGGCGTAGCAGGGCCTTGATACGGCTCAGCAGTTCGCGCAGTCCAAACGGCTTGGTCACGTAATCGTCAGCGCCGAGCTCCAGGCCGATGATCTTGTCCATCTCGTCATCGCGCGCGGTCAGGATCAGGACCGGCGCCTTGGAGCCGCTGGTCCGCAAGCGCCGCAGCACCTCGAAGCCATCGATGCCGGGCAGGCGAACGTCCAGGACGAGTAGATCCGGCCCTTCGCGCAGCGCGAACTCGAGCCCTTCCTCACCGGAACGCGCCACGGCTACCTGGTAGCCCTCCTGCTGCAGGGCGTACTGGATTCCACGGGCGACGGCGTATTCGTCCTCGACGATCAAGATGCTGGCAGCCACACAGCGAATCTACACCCGCCGGACCAGCGCGCCAGCCCCTTGGTCGCCGATGGAGTCCGCGGTCAGCTGTGCCCCGCCATCCCGTTGCGTGGTAGGCTCCACAGTCGAGAGCGCGGCGTGAAGGCGGCATTGCAGCTACGCAGCCCACAGCTCAGAAGCATCGCGACCCGGCTCTTAGGCCGCGCACGATCGATCCGCGCAGGAGGTCCAACGTGAGCTCAGCCCCGACAGTCCTAAACGCAACAAGCCGAACCGAGATCGGGAAAGCGGCCGCGCACCTCCGCAGAACCGGCAAGGTGCCGGCAGTCGTATTCGGCCACGGGCTCGAGTCAATCGCGATCTCGCTGGATGCTCACGAGTTCGACCACCTGCGCCGAACCTCTCGCTCCAACGCCATCATCTCGCTGACGATCGACGGCCAGGGCAAGCGGAACGTCATGCTCCGGGGCTTCCAGATCGATCCACGCACGCGACACCTGCTCCACGTAGACCTGTTCGCCCTCAAGAGCGGTGAGGAAGTCACGGTGGACGTTCCGCTCCGAACCATCGGCGAGTCGTACGCCGTGGACCGCTTGGGCGGCACGCTCCTGCACACCGTGTCCCACATCCGGGTCCGTGCCCTTCCGGAGAAGCTGCCCGAGTTGCTCGAGATCTCCATCGAATCTCTGGTCGACTTCGAAATCGCGATCCACGTGCGCGATCTGGCGCTCCCCGAGGGCGTGACCCTCATGTCCGAGCCCGACGACGTCGTGGCCAAGGTCGCTCCGCCCAAGGCCGCCGAGGAGACAGTGGTTGGCGCCGCCGAAGCTGCTGCGACGGCTGCGGCTGCAGCTGCGGCTGCGGAGGCTGCGGTGCCGGCCGGCGCGGAGAAGTCGGAGAGCTAATCCACCCATCGACGGAAGCCAGGCGATTATGGCCGGCGGCGAGAATCGATCGAAATCGAGCGCAAGCGCGGTTCCGGTCGAGGCCGTCACGCCCCCGGTCATGCCTGCCGTTGATGGCGTCCTTGCGCCTGAGGAGCGCAAGAAGGTTCTGGACCGCACCGTATTCGAGCTGAGTCGCGAGTTCAGAGCCGAGGTCCGTAGCCGCCACGATTTCGACGCGCTGCTAATCCGCGGCAGGCCGGTCACCCACCGCCTCCATTTCATCGTCCTGGTCTTGGTCGTCGCGATCACGGCAGCGTTGGGGCGAGGGATCGGTTTCGGCGATGCTTTCCTGGCTCCGGCAGTTCTTGCCGGCGGTGGCTACGGCCTGTTCTGGCTCGCCCTGACGATGACCGGCGGCGAGGAGCGCGAGCGGCTCTCGGTCGATGCCGGCGGCAAGATCGTCAGCGTCAAATCCGGACGCGACGTGGAGGCCCGAGGCGACTTCCTGCGAGTCGCAATCCCAACCGCGATCCTGATCTGGTCTGGATACCTGGCTTTTGGCCTGGCACGGGACCTCGTCTTCGCGCCCCACCCAAATTGCAACGTGCCGGCGCAACCGGGATCCGATGCCTGCCTAAGGCTGCCGAACCTGGGCGCCTTGATGCGTGCGGCAGCGCCGTCGGCGAGCGCTTCGGTGGCACCCGCCGCAAGCCCGGCTGCGGACACCTCGGCCTTGACGGTATCTCAGGCGCAGACTGTCGAGCGAGTCGTACGTGGCTTTCAACTGCTCTTCGCCGGCGGGGCGGCGATCGCGTCGGCTTGGTTCATTCGGCGGATGCTGACGGGCCGGTGGGTGGCGGCGATCCGCCCTGTGCACCACCGCCTCAGCGACGAGTAGCGCCCCCGGACCTGCCGGCCCGGGCTGCGTGCGCGGCGGCATCGCCCTGCCCACCAACCTGCCTACTAATATGACCGCGTGCCTCGTCCGCGTGTCTCCCGGGGAAACCTGAACCGAACCGTACCGGTCCTCGGAGCTTTCGTGGTGGGCGCCGTGGCGTACGCGCCGCTGTACTGCTTCCCGCTCATGGCGCCCCAGTTCGAGAGAGCGTTCGGGACTTCGCGGGAGTTGGGGCAGATGCCCTGGACTATGTTCCTGCTGGTCTCGGCCCTGGCGTCCCCGCTCCTGGGCCGCGCCTACGACGTGGTCGCCGACCGAATCCTGATGCTCGTAGGGTCGGCCCTGCTGGCGATCGGCTGGCTCGTGGCCTCAGTTGCGACGGACGTGGCCTTCCTGATCGCCGCCTACGGCGTGTTTCTGGCGCTGGGCGTGCAGCTCGTCTTCGTCGGCACGACGACGGCCGTCGCGCGACGCTATGCCGGCGTCGCCGGCCTGGCTCTGGGGATCGCCTACGCGGGCCCGGGCATCGGTGTGGCCCTGGCCCTGCCGATTGCCGCCACAGCGATCCCGGAGATCGGCTGGCGGGCTACGGCGGTGGTATTCGCCGGGCTGTCGTTGGTGGCGCTGCCCTTCGCCTGGCTGATGACGAGCGGTTCGGCGGTCCTGGTGCCGGGCGCGGCCGTCGCCAAGGGGCTCAAGGAGACAGCGGCGCCGGGTGCGATCGCCGCTTCCCAGGAGCCGCTTCCACCGGGCAGCCGGTCCCGTCCTGAAGCCGTGCGCCGATCGATTAGAACGAGGCGGTTCATGGTCCTGCTGATAGGGGCGGTGGCGATCGGCTGCATAGATGAGGGCATCTATCAGACTTCGTCCCGGCATGCCGTGGCCCAGGGAATCGACCCCGGCTTCGCGGCCACGCTTCTGGCCCTGCAGTGCTATGCGTACGTCGCAGGGCAGATCATCGGCGGAGCGCTGTCGGATCGATTCGGTCGGCGCTACGTGGGATTGTGGTGCGCAGCGTTGATCGCCATCGGCGCCACCGGAATATTCGCCGCGACCGGGTCGCTGCTGGCCCTCGCGATCGCGGGCAACGCAGTTTACGGCTTCGGAATAGGAGCGACGATCGCCATCCGATCGGCCGCCTTCTCGGACGTCTTCGGCGGGCACAACTTCGGCGCCGTGTTCGGCATCATCGCCGTCGCCTATCCCGCCGGCGGGATCATCGTCATGAACGCGGGTGGCATCCTGTACGACCGACTGGGCAACTACTGGCCCGTGTACGGGATCGCCATGGTTTCGGTGGTGGCCTGGTCGGCTGCCCTGGTTGTGGCCGGGCCGCGCCGTCACGGCCTCAGTAAGCGCCTGCGACGAGTCCGGCAGCGGCTGGCGGTCTAGGAACGCTCGGCGGCGCGGCCTCGGGTTGCTGCGGCGGGCCGCAGTCCTACTCGGAGGCCTCCGGCATCAGCGGTGCGTCAGACGGCCCCGGGTGGTGGAGGCGAAGCGCGGCCCGCAGTTCAATAGCCTGGACGGTGACGACCGTGATGGCCGCCAGAGCCAGCGCCCCCAAGACACCGAGCGGCACCAGTGTCGCTGCCAGGACTGTGAGGAAGGCCGCGAAGCCGAGCAGCCCATGCGTCATTCCGCGCATCACGCCGATGGCTCTATCCGACCCTTCCTGGGCATGAGTGAAGATCGCCATAACCGCGGCGATGGTTGGGATCGTGGTCAGCATGCCGCTGATGGTTGCCCCGAAATCCGGCCCAACCGTGGTGACGAATACCACCATGGCGGCACCGGCGAACATGCGCACCGGCAGGTCCGTCGTCGACATGGCCCGATGAGTCGTCGGCGGCGCCACGGGCAGCAGCCGTCGGGAGACCAGAAGGATTGCCGCAGTTACCACGAATGAGGGAGCCAGCCCCCACGCCGAGATCGGCAGCATCACAGCCCAGGTGGCGAGGAAGGCCGCGTACGCAACCGCCCCCGCCAGCGGCCAGCTCAACCGGCGGCAGACTAGGGCGTAGGCCAGGCAGAAGACGCCGCAGCCGGCCGCCCCACCGAGAGCAGCGGCTGCGGACGTCGAGGCGAACGTCGCGCCCTGGTCGAGGGCAAGGAAGACCAGGATCGGGCCGCCCTTGGCCGGGACGGCACTGAGGATGCCACCGACCGCCGGCCCCCAGCGGTGCGCGGCCAGGGTGACTATGCCTATCATCACAACGGGCAGAACGATCTTGAGGGCCAACTCGATCATGGTGGCCACAGGCTAGCGGATTGGGCTGCGGCCTACCCACACCCGCTCGCCCGCTCACCCGCTCGCCCGCTCGCCCG
>JANYJG010000047.1 GCA_025358515.1 Chloroflexota bacterium | reverse complement strand
CTTCGATCAAGACAGGCACCGCGACTCCCGTCACCACGACATTCGATGCCGCGAGCAGGCCCACGAGCGACAGCGCCGGCAACTCGTATTCATCGGACCGGGAAGGCCGGATCACGACCCTGCCCGGCAAGAACCTCGTCTACGACGCTCTCGGTCGGCTGGCCGTCGTCAAGGACTCCACAACCGGCCTCGCGATCGCAACCTACACATACGACGCCCTCGATCGTCTCTGGACGATCACCGAGAGCGGTGCAGTCACCCGCTTGCTCTACGTGGGCCGGACCAATGCCGTTGCCCAGATCGTCAACGACGCCACAGGTGCGGTTATCTCGGACCACGCCAGTGATCTCTCAGGCAACGAACTCTACGTCTTCAATGCCACTGGCTCGGTTCAAACCTACTTGGGGCGCAACGGCCACGGCGACGTGACCTGGACCTCGGGCTCCGGCGGAGCCGTCAGCTCAACCGCGGCGTACGATCCCTTCGGCAACTTCGTGGCATCGAGCGGAACCGTCCCGAACTCCCGCTGGCAGGGCAGCTATCAGGACACTGTTACCGGGCTCTACTACGTCGTGGCCCGTTGGTATGCGCCGACGCTCGGCATCTTCCTCTCGAACGATCCGCTCTCGGGCGATACCGCGAGTCCGCAGAACCGGGATCCGTATGCCTATGGATCAGGGGACGCGGTCGATCGGGAGGACACCGACGGCGCCTTCTGGTACAAGGTCCAGCGCGGAGACACGCTCTCGAGGATCGCCGCGCGCTACCTCGGGGCTAGCAGCCGCTACCCGCAGATCATGGCCAGCAATGTCGGCCGGATCAAGAATGCGAGCCTTATCTATGCTGGTCAGTGCATCGTTGTCCCGGTGAGTGGCGCTGATCAATGCAACGTCGCAGCTCCGCCACCGCCAACGCCCAAACCGACGCCGACGCCGACGCCGACGCCGACGCCGACGCCACCCACCAATAATCCCCCAATGGGACCACCATCGCCCTATCCTAATCCAGGCCCTCAGCTACCTTCGGTCACGTGGACGTTTCGGGCTCAAACACCAAGGGTTCGTGTGAACGTCGGGTTTCCCGGATTCATGATCTGGATGGATACCTGGGCCGCCTATTCCGTCGGTGTGACGGCCAAGGGAAACACCGCCAAACCCGCGATCAACGTGATTGCCGGCGACGGATTCGGCGGGATGACGCTCACGGGGAGCAACTGGCGGATGGGATACTCAATGTCCGGCAACGGATGGAACCTGGGCTCTGGACCCATAAATGGCGTGGGTAAGGGAGGGACTCTCCCACGGCCGACGGTCGGCAGAGACTTCAACTTCTCGTTCGGCTCCCAGTGGGGGATCTGTGGCTTTGACGCTGAATGGCCCGGGCCGTGCGTAACGGAATACGAAACATGGGCCGCTCACGCTGGCGTTGGCAGCATCGCGGATATTCTCAGTAACAAACCCGGCGCCGGCACAGCCGACGTCACCGTATCCGGTACTTGGTACATCCGGTTTGGCCTGACTCCTTTGGGTGACGGAATGGGCTTGGCAGCTGGAACTTGCTTGGTCATGGCGCTTCCTGCGATCGCCGCTGCAATAGCAGTGGTGGGCGCGGGCGCCTATCAGCTAGCGCCGGCCCATTGATGACGAAGCGGACACCGACCTTTGGTTCCGAGTGGGCGCGCTTTGTGAGACGTGCTTCGGGTTCGTTGACCACAAGAGCGAGCTCGGTCTGTGCGTTGGTTTCACTTGCTCTGTGGCTCGTGGAACTGAATGCCTTCCGTTTAGGCAGCCTTTCCGAGGCGGTGCTGGCTCTCTTTCTGACGTTGACGGTCGCCTATTCCGTCCCCTCAATCAGGAGCGTCCGGACTTGGGGAGCACATGTTCTACTGCTCTGGATGCCAGAAGAGGGCAAGTCCCTAGAGTCGGAGCGAACGGGTCAGCCAGATCCCGAAGCCGCGTCGACCATCAACAAGCTCATCCAGGCTATCTCCGCTCATGGAGGAAGTTGGACCACGGTCCGCTCGCTTGTTGTCGAGACTAGCCCGTCTATTCAACGCGAGCATGTGCTAGCTACAGCCGACTTCTTCGAGTACGGTCGATCAGATATTTCGAG
>JANYJG010000037.1 GCA_025358515.1 Chloroflexota bacterium | reverse complement strand
AGCAACGTCACGACCGGGCGCATCTACCAGGCCGTCATCGCCAAGGAACGTCGCGGCGACTACCTCGGCGGAACGGTCCAGGTCATCCCGCACATCACCAACGAGATCAAGGAGCGGATCGGGCGGGTCGCTCGCCACGGGGATCCCGACGTCGTGATCGTCGAGGTCGGTGGGACCGTCGGCGACATCGAGAGCCTCCCGTTCCTTGAGGCCATCCGCCAGATGCGCAAGGACGTTGGGCGCAATAACGTGGCCTACGTTCACGTCACATTGCTGCCGGCGCTCATGGCCACCGGCGAACTCAAGACCAAGCCGACGCAACACTCCGTGAAGGAACTGCGCGGCATCGGTATCCAGCCGGACGTGATCGTGCTGCGTTCCGACCATCCGGTGAGCCAGGAGATCCGCGACAAGATCTCGCTGTTCACGGACGTGGCCGCCGAGGCCGTAATCCCGGCCGAAACGGCATCGACGATCTACGAGTGCCCATTGTTGTTCGAGGAGGCGGGCCTCGGCTCACTCCTGATCCGTGCGCTCGGCCTTGAAGAATCGGCCAAGGAGCCAGACCTGGAGTCCTGGACGGCCCTGGTGGACCTGATCAAGCGGCCCAAGCCAACGCTGGAAGTGGCGCTCGTTGGCAAGTACATCGAACTGCCGGACGCTTACCTTTCGGTCGTCGAATCGCTCAGGCATGCGGGCTGGGCTCACGAAGTCGACGTCAAGATTCGATGGATCGATTCGGAGCTGCTGACCAAGGACACCGCGGACGACCTGCTTGCCGGAGTCGGCGGCATCGTCGTTCCGGGCGGCTTTGGGCATCGCGGAATCGAGGGCAAGATCCTGGCCGCGCGCTACGCCCGCGAGAAGGTGCTGCCATATCTGGGCCTGTGCCTCGGCCTTCAGTGCGCCGTCATCGAGTTTGCGAGGGAGGTGCTCGGCACCGATGACGCCAACTCGACTGAGTTCGACATGTTCACCGAGCATCCGGTAATCGACTTCATGCCCGACCAGCGGACGATGCAGGACAAGGGCGGAACGATGCGCCTGGGCCTCTATCCGGCTCGCCTGACGCCCGGATCGAAGGCTCACGCGGTCTACGGCACCGAGCTTATCTACGAGCGCCACCGCCACCGCTTCGAGGTCAACAATCGTTACCGCCCGATACTGGAAGCGGCCGGCATGATTCTCTCCGGGCAGTCGCCGGACGGCCGCTTGGTGGAGATCGTCGAGCTCAGGGATCATCCTTGGTTCGTGGCCAGCCAGTTCCACCCGGAATTCCGAAGCCGACCGGATCGGCCGCACCCGCTGTTCGATGGCTTCGTCGGCGCTGCCGTGGCAGTTCGGGCGGGGCGCAAGCCCGAGTTCCACGCGCCGCCGGCTCAGCCGAAGCCCTCCGCCGAACTTCTGGGAACGGCTCAGCCCGAATCCTGACATTGGCCGGGGGGCGCCCGGCAGCGCGCGCGCCCGGCGGGGGACACCTGGCAGGGGGCGCCCGGCGGGGGGCAGCCCGGCGGGGGGCCTCGGCGTGGGCCGCTCGGCGGGGGGCCTCGGCTGCTCACCCCGCGGGGGCCTCGGCTGCTCACCCCGCGGGGGCCTCGGCGTGGGGCACTCGGCTTGGGGCCTCGGCTGCTCACCCCGCGGACAATCTCGACCTAATCGCCGCGCGCCGCGCTCCGCTGCTCACCCGGTGAGCACGTGCGACCACTCGGCGCCGGCCAGGCTCGAAGGTGGGCGAATCCTGCTCAACTCGACGTACAGAAATGACCCGCACCGCCGCCGGACGTCGAATCTGTGCCTCGATTCGAGCAAGGACGGCAACCGCGGGACTCTGATTCTGGTGTGATGCCGTATGTGCTCACCAGGTGAGCAGCCTGTCCGTCGGCACCCGCCTTTGGTCGAAGTTGTGCTTGACGTTGAGCAATTCCGACCCGGCGGCGAGACGGAGTTGCCGGCGCGCGCGCCACCCGCCCGTCGGATGGTCGCTCTGCGGCATTCGCCCCGAGCGGGTCCTGCCGCAACCGTCCGACGACCCGGCCCCGCCGGATGACTGGATTCGATGCCCCGTTTGCCGGCGCGCGCGCCAGCCGCCCGTCGGATGGATCGCCGGGCGCCGGAGCCGCGCACCGATGGTACGATCGAGGCGAACGGACGAGCATCGAGCGCGGTCTCGATTCCAAGCGGCGCAGGCCCGTCCCCGCGAGCCCAGGAGCTGCCCAAATGAAGATCTTCCTCGACACCGCCGAAATCGAAGAAATCAAGATCGCTGCGCGATGGGGCGTCCTTGACGGCGTGACGACCAACCCATCGTTGTATGCCAAGGTCGGTGGCTCGTACGACGCCATCCTCCAGGAGATCTGCAAGATCACCTCCGGCCCCGTATCGGCCGAGGTCATTTCCGACGATGTCGAGGGCATGCTCACCGAGGGGCGCCATTTCGCGAAGCTCGCCCCGAACATCGTGGTCAAGGTGGCGATGAGCGAGAACGGGCTCGAGGCCATTTCCCGCCTCGCCGACGAAGGCATCAAGACCAACTGCACCCTGGTCTTCAGCACCAATCAGGGCCTGCTGGCGGCGAAGGCCGGAGCGAGCCTGATTTCGCCGTTCGTCGGGCGGTTGGACGACATCAATCAGGATGGCATGACAGTCATCCGCGAGCTTGCCGAAATCTTCTCCCTCTATTCCATCGAAGCCGAGATCCTGGCTGCATCGATCCGTAACCCGCTGCACATGACCCAGGCCGCCTTGGCCGGCGCGCACGTGGCCACTGTGCCATTCAAAATCCTGCAGCAGATGGTTCATCACCCCCTGACGGACAAGGGCATCGTCCAGTTCAAGAAGGATTGGGAAGCGGCACAGCAGGCAGCGGCAGCGAAGTCCTAGCCGCTTCGCGGCCTGACCGCCGAGATCGCAGAAATCGCTCCACAGGCTGCGCCCCAGAGCGTCCCTGTGTCTCCGTCTACCCCGGGACGACTCGACGCCATGCCGCCGGAGTTGCTGATCCTCGCCGGGTCGGTCTCCGTTCAGTTCGGCGGCGGGCTCGCCTCGAACTTCATCCGCGACTACGGGCCGCTTCCCGTGGTCATGCTGCGGATCGTGTTCGGGGCGATCCTGCTGCTGGTGTTTCGGCGGGTCCGGATCCGCGGCGTCTCGCGACCGGCTCTGCTTAGTTGCCTGGCCCTGGGGATCGTCATGGTCCTCATGAACGCGCTCTTCTACGTGGGTCTGTCCCGCATTCCGCTGGGCGTGGCCGTTACGATCGAGTTCTGGGGGCCGCTGGCAGTTGCCGTGCTGGGCTCGCGGCGCTGGCTGGATGTGGTGTGGGTGGCGCTCGCCGGCGCGGGCATCTACGTCCTGGCGGGAGCGCGCCTCAACGCTGATGACGCCGTCGGGGTGGCGGCGGTCTTCGGGGCCGGGTTGTGCTGGGCCGTCTACATCCACGTCGGCGGCCGCGTCGCTCGCCATTGGCCGGACGGCCGCGGTTTGACACTGGCCATGGTCGTCGCCTCCGCGCTCGTTGTGCCGGTGGCCCTGGGCCTGTCCGACGTCCGCCCGATTCTCGCTGCGCCGCTGGCTCTGGTCGGGGCGGTGGTTATAGCCCTGTTCAGCAGCGCTATTCCGTACACGGTCGAGATCGCGGCTCTGCGGCGTATGCGGGCTTCGACTTTTGGCGTGCTGATGAGTCTTGAGCCGGCGATCGCCGCGATCGTCGGGTTCGTGATGCTGGGCCAGGTGCTGCGCGTACCTGAACTGGCGGCGATCGCAATGGTGGCCGTCGCGAGCGCGGGCGCGAGCCTGTCGGCTCGACGGCTGCGAGTAGCGGCCGGCGAACTCGAAGGCGCCTAGCCCGGACGCAACGACCGGCTCCCATGGCCGTCGTGCGCCGGCTAGTCCCGGCCCGCTGTCCTCCCGGCCTGCTGTCCTCCCGGCCCGGGCCCCCGCGGACCCAGCAGCCGGCAAACAAATGTGTCGGGTGTCGCCGGACAGCGACTTTGTCCGCTAAGCGGACAGCGACTTTGTCACCGTGGTCGTGATCGGACTGCAGGATAGCGCCGCCAGGGATGGGTCTGTGCTGGTCGAGTGGTGCTGTGAGCCGACGGTGTGGCTTCGTGT
>JANYJG010000024.1 GCA_025358515.1 Chloroflexota bacterium | reverse complement strand
CCGGGCTGATCCACGGGGATGGCGTTGTAGCGGTAGCGGGTCACGCGGCGGTTGCGCGGGTCACGGTCAAAGGAATACCCGCCGCCGGTGTTCGAGACGATGCCACCGTAGCGTCCCTCGCCGATGTAATTCAGCCACGGTGTCGGAGTGTCCGGGCGGGTGATGACGTATTCACGAGCGGCCACGTCGAAATAACCGTAGGCGTTGGCACCCGGCTGTGGCTGGACAACTGTCATCGGTTCGGCTCCAAGGCCGCGCGGCTGAATAGGGCCATGCGGCGAACGGTGTTACTCGACGAATGCCTCGACGTTGAAGACCTGCCCGGGTCCCTTGGGAATGGGAATGAGGTTGCCGGCGACCTCGCGGCCATCGACGGTCATTCGAGCCACGTGTCCGGCCGTGCCCTTGGCCTTGTGGACGGCGATATGGAACGTGGCATCGCGGAACCGGCGAGTGACTTTGAAGTCGCCCCAGGACGCCGGCAGGCTCGGGTCGATGCGCAGGCCGTCATGCTCGGCGCGAATGCCCAGGATCCACTGGCTGATGGCTACGAAGTTCCACGCAGCAGTGCCGCTGAGCCAGGAGTTTTTGGCCTCGCCGTGCGTGGGGGCGTCCTTGCCGGCGATCATCTGGGCGTAGACGTAGGGCTCACAGCGATGGATTTCGGAGATCTCCTCGCGAGCCGAGGGGTTGATGCGCATGTAGTAATCCAGCGCACCCTCGCCGTTGCCGGCCATGGCCTCCGCGATCATCAGCCACGGGTTGGTGTGGCAGAAGATGCCCGCGTTCTCCTTGTACCCCTCCGGGTACGTGGAGATCTCGCCCAGCTCGACGTGGTAGTAGGTGTAGGGGGGCTGGTTCAGGACGATGCCGTGGGCCGTGGCCAGACGCTCGCGAACGGAAACCAGGGCCTTGTCCGCAAGGCCATTATGGAGGCCGATGCCGGCGACAATGCATATGCCCTGGGGCTCGATGAAGATCTGACCCTCGGCGTTCTCCTTTGACCCGACGGCCTTGCCGAAGAAGTCGTAGGCGCGCCGGAACCAATCACCGTCCCAGCCGGCCGTCTCGACGATCGCGGTCATCGACGCGGCGGCTTCGGTCGAACGATTCGCCTCAGCCGTGTCGCGGCGGAGTCCGGCGATGGCCGCCATCTCCTTTGACGCCAGCACGAAGAGCCCACCGATGAACACGGATTCGGCGACTCCGTCCTCCTTGTTCTCAGTCGTCTGGAACGACTCACCAGGAGTCTCGGAGAAGCAGTTTAGGTTGAGGCAGTCGTTCCAGTCCGCCCGGCCGATGAGCGGCAGACCGTGCGGCCCGACTCGGTCGAGGGTGAACTGGATGGAACGCTGCAGATGCTCGTAAAGCGCCGTCTCGCTGCCGTCGACGTTGTCGTACGGGACAAGCTCATCGAGGATGGTCAGGTCGCCAGTTTCCTTGAGGTACGCCGCCACTCCCAGGACGAGCCAGGCCGGGTCGTCGTTGAAGCCGCTGCCAACGTCGTTGTTGCCGCGCTTGGTCAGCGGCTGGTACTGGTGGTATGCGCCGCCGTTCGGCAGCTGGGTCGAGGCGATATCGATGATCCGCTCGCGGGCCCGCGTGGGGATCATGTGGACGAAGCCCAACAGGTCCTGGGCTGAGTCGCGGAATCCCATGCCGCGGCCGATACCCGACTCAAAGAACGAAGCCGAGCGAGACAGGTTGAACGTAACCATGCACTGGTAGGCATTCCAGATGTTGACCATGCGGTCTACGTGCTCAGAGCCGGTCTCGACGTGGAGGATCCCCAGCAGGCGAGTCCAGTAGTCGCGAAGCTCGCTGAAGGCCCTCTCCACCGTGTCCGCCTGCAGGTAGCGGGCAATGATCGGCTTGACGCGCTTCTTGTTGATCGTCTGGCTGCCGGGCGGATCGAACTTCTCGCTCTGCGGATTCTCCTGGTACCCCAGGAGAACGATCACTTCCCGTGTCTCACCTGGGGCAAGGTCCAACTTGACGTGGTGCGAACCGATCGGCTGCCAGCCGTGCGCGATCGAATCAGTGGCCTTGCCCTGCTCCACCACGATGGGTCGATCCCAGCCGCGGTAAGGCCCCAGGAAGTTGTCGCGCTGAGTGTCGAAGCCGGCCAGGGGCGCCGAGCAGGCGAAGAACGCGAAGTGATCGCGTCGCTCGCGGTACTCCGTCTTGTGATATATGACGCCGTCTTCCACCTCGACCTGGCCGGTGGAGTAGTTGCGCTGGAAGTTGGTGTTGTCTTCCAGCGCTTCCCAAAGGCAGAACTCAATGGAGTCGAAGAGCGAAACCCTGGCCGGCGTGGGGCGTTCGTTAGTTACGCGGATGCGCCAGACCTCGAGGTTCTCGCCCAGCGGCACGAAGTACAGCGTCTCGCCGCGAATGCCCTTGTAGGTGGACTCAATGATCGAGTAGCCCAGCCCGTGGCGGCAGCTGTAGTTCTCCAGGTCGTGCTGAGTCGGCTGCCAACTGGGGCTCCAGAATTCGCCCGACTCATCGTCGCGCAGGTAAACGTAGCGCCCGCCCTCGTCCAGCGGGGCGTTGTTATAACGGTAGCGGGTCAGGCGGCGCAGTCGGGCATCGCGATAGAACGAATAGCCGCCGGCGGTATTCGAGATGATCCCGAAGTAGTCCTCGTTGCCCAAGTAGTTGATCCATGGCAACGGGGTGTCTGGCCGAGTGATGACGTACTCGCGCCTGTCATCGTCGAAGTGACCGTAGCGCACAACTCTCCTCTTGGAATTTCGCTTGGCCGGCCGAGACGGCGCTGCTCCCACGGTGCCGGCCGATTGCTAACGATGTCCACGAACTGCGGCCGCAACTGCGGCCCCACGCCCGAGCCGCCACCTTACCATTCCGACCCGCGGCGCCGCTGGCCAAAGGAGAGACCACCGGTCTTGAGGCCGGTGGTCCCGCCAAATTCCTGGGGATCGCCGGCTTTCGGCCGGACTTGTCTATGCCGAGGGAGCCGTCGGGGCAACGTCAGGAGAGGCTTTGACGACCGCCGGAATTGCCGCCGCCCGCGGCCGGCGGGTGAACCTCGAACCGATCGCGAAGCCGAGCATCATGGCCAGGACGACCACGCCCCCGCCCACCAGAGCGGCCTGGGTCAGGTCCGGCATGAGACGAGCGGTTGTCTCGCCGCCGCTGAGCGCGCCAAATGCTCCACTAAGCGACCCGAGGCTCGAGGAGCCCAGAGCATTCGACGGGCCGGAGGTCGTCGTGATCGTCGGTCCGGCAAGTATTGCCCCGGCCACTCCCACCAACCAGACGGCGGCGGCTGACGCGATCAGCTGGGCCGGGTTCGTGCCGCTCTTGTGAATGCGAACCCATACGCCGGCCAGCAGGGGCGGCACGATCAGGGCAAACATTCCGGCCACGATGGCCCAGCCATCGCTCTGCCAGAGGGCACCCCGCATCATTGCCGACCCACCCGTCCCGAAGTCCATCATCGTGCCGGTTACCGCCAGAGCCAGAATGAGCAGAGCGTTCACGCCCACAGCGAGAAGCGTCGGGACCGCCATCAGAACTGCGCCCGCATCAGGGAGATTGGCCTCTGTCGATCCGCCGACGGCGAGGAGCCATACCGCAGCGCCGATCACCAACACAACCGAGCACAGCAGAACGGCAGCGACGTAGGCTCGAATTGCAACGCCGATCGGCGATAGCCATTCCCAAACCGCCGCAACGCCATCGCCGACAAAGCGCATGAGCGGGGTCGCGACGAAGGCTCGCGCCGGCGCCAGGCTCAAGACGCCGGCGGCGGCACCAATCAACAGTGTCGGGAATAGGACGACAACCAGGCTCCACGGAACCGGCGACGCGCCGGTAACCACCTTGGGCAGCGACCCGCCCAGGAAGCCTGTCGGGGGAACGGAGGGCGGCGTCCCGTGGTTGGCCACGATCATGATCGCGACCGCCGAGATGACGTACATAATCGCCGACCCGATTACGGCGATCAAAGTCACCCGCAAGAACAGGTCGCGAATGCTGAAGGGCGGGCGGCGGCGGAAGACTCGACGCGTCATCGATCGAGTGACGATGGCCAGGACTGCCAGCGTGCCGATCGGCGCAATAGCGAAGGCAATGCCGGTGGATACGCCGGAACCGTCCGTACCGATGAGCTTGAATCCAAGACCGGCCGTGAGAGACGCGAACATCGCCACGGAACCGACCCAAGCGGCAAGGACGTCGATGGTGTCGAGGTTGAAGTCGCCCAGCGCCTGGGGCGAGAATTCCCTGCCAAGGTTCGCACTTACGGCGTGACCGAACGTCAGGCCGATCACCACGGCCATCAGCAACCAGGCCAAGACCGGGACGAGGGCGATCCCAACCATGGCCCGGAAGTCCGACCAGCTGGCGAGAACGGGTCGACGCACGATCGGCATCACCGGCGCGACCGGCGTGGCCGCACGAACTGGCGCGGCCGGCGCGGCCGCAGGAACAGGACCCTCTGTCATCTCCACTCTCCCTGGGGACGTGTCTGCGCCTGAATTCGGACGCCCGGCTAGGGCGACCCGCGATAGCCCCCTATCCGCGAACCGCCGACCTCGCCCCGCGACGGGGACGCCCCATCCTACACGCGCGCAGACGCTGCCGAACAGTGCCCGTGCATCCGACAGGGTTGCGCCAGGCGATCACTCGAGCGGCGCATACCCAGGCCGTTTGGCCCGGAGCAGAGTCTCGGACATACTTCGCTAAGCTTCACCACCCGTCTGCCCAAAGGTCCAGAATGCCCAACGACCCATTCGGTCCCGACCTCATGCGAAACATCGTCGACAACATGGCCGACGGCGTCTACTTCGTAGAGCCGGACAGGACGATCAAATACTGGAACCGTGGCGCGGAGAGGATCGCAGGCTTCTCGTCAGACCAGATTGTCGGGCGGTCATGCTTCGCCAACATCCTTGACCATGTGGATGAGACCGGCACCTCGCTATGCCTCTCGATGTGCCCCCTGGCGACAACGATGCGCGACGGGGAGACGCGTGAGCTCACAATCTGGCTTCGCCATAGCGACGGCCACCGCAAGCCGGTCCGGGTCAGGACTTCGCCGGTTAGGGATGGTGACGGCAAAATAGTGGGCGGCGTAGAGACCTTCTCCGACGCAACGGCCGCGGTTCTGGCAGTTCAGGACGTCGACCGGGCGCGACGAGACGCTCTCACGGACGAGTTGACGAAGCTGCCGAACCGCCGAATGCTAGACGCGGCCCTGCGCGGGCGCCTCGACAATCTCGACCGTTATGGTTGGCAATTCGGCTTCCTGATCGTGGACGTCGACCGCTTCAAGACGATCAACGACAAATACGGCCACGTCATGGGCGATGCCGCGCTGACGGGCATAGCTGCCACCCTTCTGGGGGCGGTTCGGTCGGGCGACCTCGTGGCCCGCTGGGGCGGCGACGAATTTGCGGTCCTCGTGGAAGCCTCGGATGAGGAGGGATTGCGTGGCACGGCTGAGCGTATCCGAGCTCTCGTGGCGCAATCGCAGGTTCGTTTTGAGGGCTCGACAATCACCGCCCATGTTTCCGCAGGCGGGTGTCTCGCCAATCGGGGCGATACACCCGAGACGCTCTTGGCCCGGGCCGATCAGGCGCTCTACGCCGCCAAGGACGCGGGCCGCAACCGCATCTCCATAGCCACGTCAGAGTCGATCACCCGCGCTCAGGACGCCGCCTCGGGAGGTTAGCCCGCGGCCGTCGACCGTGGGCCCGGACATAACGACGACCCCTCCCGGACACCGGAAAGGGGTCGCCTTGTGCGCAGGATTTGGTGAGCGGCCAGGGGCTCGAACCCTGAACCCGCAGATTAAGAGTGCTAATGTCTGGCCAAATGAAGTCTGGCCAGCACCTTGCGGAACGAGCCGGATTTCGTGCCGGATCGTCGCTACGCCCTGACGACGATGCTCGCAACCGTTGCGAGCCTAGAGTCTCGCCCGCGCCCTCGGTTGGACGCATAGTCCATGAGATCGGCCCGGCAGAACAGTTTCTTCGCCCCGTACTTCACGAACGGGATGCGCTTCCGGTAGGCGGCGTACTCGATGGAGTTTCGAGCCAGGCCAAGGAACCGGGCCGCGTCGTCTGCG
>JANYJG010000023.1 GCA_025358515.1 Chloroflexota bacterium | reverse complement strand
CCTTGTCGTTCGTGGGGCCGAACTGATAAGCCCGAAGCCTGCGAAGATCCATAGATGACGGCGACAACGTTGCGAAGTTGGTGATGCCCCAGGTGCTCGCGTGACGCGGCGGGGCCTGGTCCTGTTCGGCGTGATGTCGATTATCTGGGGCATCCCGTATCTGTTCATACGGGTCGCGGTTGTGGAGATCTCCCCGGCCACACTGGTCTTCGCTCGCACTGTGATCGCGGCCTCGATCCTGCTTCCCATCGCCCTAATTCGAACCGACGTCCGGGCGGTGCTCGAGCGCTGGCGCTGGGTGGTCGCCTTCGCCGCGATCGAGATCGGCGGACCGTGGGTGTTGCTCGGTTCCGCGGAACAGCGCATCTCGAGCTCACTCGCCGGTCTACTGGTGGCGGGCGTACCGCTCGTCGCGACCGTCATCGCAGTGGCCACGGGCGGCCTGGATCGGGTAGGCCGTGGTGGTCTTCTTGGGCTCCTGGTCGGACTCGCCGGAGTCGCGGCGATCGTCGGAGTGAACCTCGGTTCGTCGAGTCCGACGGTGCTTCTCGAGATGGCTCTGGTTGTCGTCGGCTATGCGGTTGGACCGGCGATCCTGGCTCGCCGGCTCGCCGGCGTGTCGACGGTGGCGGTGATGGCGCTGTCTCTGTCACTGTGCGCCTTGGTCTACGCCCCAATTGCTGCCCTACAGCGACCCAGCGTCATGCCGAGCGCAGGTGCACTCGGGGCGGTCGCGGTCCTCGGATTGGTGTGCACTGCAGCCGCGTTCCTTCTATTCTCGGCCCTTATCGAGGAGATCGGCCCGGTTCGAGCCACGGTGATCACCTACCTCAACCCGGCAGTGGCAACAGTGCTGGGTGTAGCGGTTCTGAAGGAATCGTTCACCGCCGGCATGGGCATCGGGTTTGGGCTCGTGATCCTGGGATCACTAATTGCGACCCGGCCGCATGCGGGCCACGTGGGCCAGCTGGGCCACGAATTCGACGATGACATCTCATTCCGCGCGCCCGGCGGCGATACGGATCGGCGCCCATGAGGACCAAGCGAACTGCCCTGACCTGACATACAGCCGCGAGACCCGCTGGCGCATCCGTCTGACCGCAACAGTTGTAACCCCGCCAGGACGGTCCCATCGCCGGCGTCAAGAGTTTCCGCGCGCATCTGGTCATTGACGCCCAAGTCGCTCCCGCTCCGTGCCGCGGCGGATCAATAGCCGAGTTGGCTAGCCGGTCGGCCTCCTGATCGACAGGCAATGCCGCGGGAACGCGGTCCACCTGGGCCAAGCGGACGGCCAGATCGGCCCGTCATGGCATCAGGAGTCGAATGCCCCGCTCATCGGCGACGTTGGGATCCCGTAGTGCAGCTGGTAGTCAATCCTCGGTCGATCCGTCCTCGCCCGATGCGAGCCCGGCCTTGTAGGCCAGTAGGGCGGCTTCAACGCGGCTGGCCACCTGGAGTTTGCCCAGAATGCTAGTCATGTAGTGCTTCACCGTCTTCTCGGCCAATCCCAGGCGCCCGCCTATCTCGGCGTTGGAAAGGCCGGAGGCGACCAGCGCCAGCACCTCCCGCTCTCGGCCGGTCAACTCGTCGATAGGATTAGGCGTTCGTGGCTTAGTCAATTCATGGAGCGCTCCGTAGGCGAGCCCCGGAGCAAGGTACGTCCGGCCGGCGTGGATCGACTTGAGAATCGCCCGCAGATCTCGGCCGGAGACGCCCTTCAGCACGTACCCCCGGGCTCCGGCCTTCATTGCGGCCATTAGGTCGTCCTCGTTCTCCGAGCTGGTGAGCATAACCAGGCGCGTGGCCGGAGATGCAGCCGCTATCTGGCGGGCAGCTTCGAGGCCACCGCCGGGCATCGCCACGTCCAGCAAAGCAATATCCGGCGCGTGCTCCCGGATGGCGCGCACGGCCGCCGTCGCGTCCCCGACTATGGCGACAACCTCAAGTTCATCGTCGGCCGAGAGAGTCGCCACGAGGCCGTCCAGGAACATTGGGTGGTCGTCCGCAACCACGATTCGGATCACTTCGGTCATGGCACTTCGCTCGCAGCTTCGGTGATCGGCAGGTAGGCTCGGATGCGGGTTCCGGCGCCGATGCGTGACTCCACTTCCAGCCGGCCGCCGAGCAACTCGGCACGTTCGCGCA
>JANYJG010000013.1 GCA_025358515.1 Chloroflexota bacterium | reverse complement strand
ACGACCGGCGGGCTGTGGTCCACGTAGCAGGTCGCGGCGGCGGGGGCCCCGACCCGCGACTCGATCGGCCGCACGACCTCGATGACGCGCTCGCGATCCGCGATGAGGGCCTCCACCCGATAGCCGGCGCGAACCTTGGTTGACGGCTTCGCCGGCAACCCGTTCACGAGGACGTGGCCGCCCTCGCACAGCTGCGTCGCGAGCGGGCGGGTCTTCACGAGGCGCACCGCGCACAGCCAGCGGTCGATGCGCGTCTCGTCGGCGGCGGTGGGATCAGTCACGCGATCTATGATCCCACGGGTCGAGGAGGCGTCGCGGCGCCACTGCCGCCTGTCGCGGCTGGGCGATGGCTGTCGGCTGCCCGCATCCTGGTCGAGGTAACGTAATCGGCGACCCGAGGGGATTCATGCTGGTACCACTTCGGCTTGACTAGCCCGCGTTCCGGGATCGACCATCACGGCCTGACACCGTTCGAGCTGAACCGGCGTCTGACAGCAAGGCCTCCGAATGATTGAGAACCCACAGTCAGGGCATCTACTGCCGCATCAGAGGAAGGCCCTAGAGCATATTCAAGAGCTTGCGGCTCGTTTTCGCTCAACGGCCGGCGACGCTGTGCGCGCCATCCTGGACAGAGCGGGACTGCACGAGAGTGTCTACGACGACGCCATTGGGAGCGTCCGTATTCATGCCAGGGTAGCGCTCCATTTCCATCCCGAGCGTTTGAGTCGCACGGGTGTGACCGTTGCTGAGGGCCTCGTTCGGACCGGCGTCTACAAGAGCCAGTTCGAGACTGGGCTATCGGGCGGTAGCCCGTCGGCCTTTCCCGGCGGGGAGCGCGACCAGTGGGAGAGCCGACTCTTTGGCGGTGCCTACCATGAGCCAGACGCCTCGCCTGCCGGTCGCCCCAAGTACGGCGCTCTTGCGGTCATGGATCATCCCGACGGACCCGCACCGCGCTTCGGTTCCTGTTACCTCCTGCTTCACCCGGAGGTCTCCAAGCGCTCGACCTTCACCTTCGGTAGCAGTCACGAACCACAGGCGCCCGAGCGCACCGGGACGCTCGATCTACTCGATCCGGTTATGGCTCCCTTGCTGGCCCAGCTTGAACAAGGACGCGGAGCCTTCGGCGTAGGCGACTTGACTGTGGCCGGTCTTCTGGACCAACTGACACGCGGGCTGTCCAAAACCGATCGGCAGGATCGCCCCTTAGGCAGAGCTCTCGACAGCTTCATCGAGGCGCAGATTCATGGCGCCGTTCGCCTTGATCAAGACGTGGAGCGGCTCGTTGCCGATCCGGCATTCCGAGATCATCCAGTTGGAGAATCTCTGGCGACAATCTCCACGAAGTACGGAATCCCACTCTGCTGGCATCCGGGGTTCACGCTGCCCGTCGGCAAGGTTCCGGATGTCTTTCGAGAGTATCCGGTACGTCCCTTGGCGGAGCGCATCGCCGGACAGGGCATCCTGGACGCGGCGAACATCGGCGCAATGGCGAACTCGCTGGAACTCGATCCGGAAGCATGGAAAGGCTGGGCCTCGCACGAGGACACACTCACGCAGTTCAGGCGGCTGTGGCACGTCCTTGTCGTGAATGGTGTGCCCGACGAGGCGCTGCTCGAATAGTGGTGCCGAGGTGGATTTGCGGAGGCAGTCGCCGGAAGCGGCCTGAGCCGCGCCTTCGCTGTCTTCGTGCCCTACTCGGGGCGGCGCCTTGGTCCTTGAGCGGCGGCGTCATCTACAGTGCTCGCTCCAGTCGATTGGCCGGCGGCCCTACTGATAGTGCGTCCAAATTCGGAGCACCTTCACGGTCTTGGCATCGTCGAGGACCTGGTAGACCAGGCGATGCTGAATGCTGATCCGCCGAGAGTACGCGCCGGACAGATCGCCGACGAGCTTCTCGAAGGGGGGCGGCGTCTGATAGGGGTTCTCGCCGAGTATCGCCAGCAGGGCTTGAGCCTTAGGCTTCAGGCCGGCCGTGGCCAGCTTCTCAGCGTCCTTCTGGGCTTGCTTGGTGTACACGAGCCTCCAGCTCACCAGTGGAGTTCGCCGTCGAGTTCCTCCACAGGCGTCGCCATGCCTTCGATGATGGATTCGCGCATGCCCGGCATGGACACCAGATACAGGGTCTCCTGTACGGCGCGCCAGTCATCCTCCCCAACCAGCACGGCATTGCCACGCTTGCCCGTGATCTGGACCGGCTCGTGCGAGGCGGACACGTCGTCCAGAAGCTTGTAGAGCTGCTTGCGCGCTTCGGTTGCGGTGACAGTGGTCATGGCCGATGGGTCCTAATACGTACGTCCTAGCGTACGCGTGCTCGGGTGGTGCGTCAAGCCGCCCAGAGCCCGTCGGTCCGAGCCCGGTCGCAACTCCTGAATGGTCGGGGCGAGAGGAGTGGA
>JANYJG010000241.1 GCA_025358515.1 Chloroflexota bacterium | reverse complement strand
CTGCAGCGTCAGCGGCGTCATCGGCACCGACGTTGTGACCTGCGACCACACCAGCGCGACCGCGACCTTCGACACCAAGGCTGTCGGCACTGGCAAGACCGTCACCGCCACCGGCTTCATCCTCGGAGGTGCCAACGCCGGCGACTATTCGATCACCGTCATCGACCCGACCACGGCCAACATCACTCAGTTTGGGCTGACAGTGACCTTCGCTGCTGCCAACAAGGTCTACGACGGGACGACCCTCGCCACCATCGCGAGCTGCAGCGTCAGCGGCGTCATCGGCACCGACGTTGTGACCTGCGACCACACCAGCGCGACCGCGAGCTTCGACACCAAGGCTGTCGGCACTGGCAAGACCGTCACCGCCACCGGCTTCACCCTCGGAGGCGCCGATGCGTCCAAATACTCGATCAGCAACCTGAGCCCATCGACGACCGCCGACATTACCAAGGCGCCGCTCACCATTACCGCCAGCAGCGGCTCGATGGTCTATGGCGGCACCGTCCCGACGATCACGCCTATCTACGGCGGGCTCAAGGCCGGCGACACGGCTCCGGCTACTCCGCCGACCTCCTGCACGACCACGGCCACCACCATCAGCAACGTCGGCTCCTATACGTCCATCTGCTCAGGCGCCGCCGATCCCAACTACACCATCACCAACATTGTCGGCGCGGTCTCGGTCGCCAAGGCCAGCCAGACGATTACATTCGGCGCTCTCGCCGACAAGCAGATCAATCAATCGCCCGTCGTCCTCAGCGCGACCGCCAACTCAAATCTGACGGTCACCTTCGCCACTGCCACGCCGGCCGTCTGCACCGTTTCGGGAACCTCCGTCACGCTGCTGACCAACGGCACCTGCACCATCAACGCCAACCAGGCCGGCAGCGCCAACTGGAGCGCGGCGCCCCAGGTGCAGCAATCCTTCGCCGTTGGCAAGTCCAGCCAGACGATCACGTTCACCACTACCACGCCCACCAAAGCGGTGGTCGGCGGACCCAAGTACACCCCAGCGGCGACTGCCACGTCCGGCCTAATCGTGACGTTGTCCATCAACGCGACGTCCGCAGCTGTCTGCTCGATCGCCGCCGGCATCGTTAGCTTCATCGGCGTCGGCACCTGCACCATCAACGCCAACCAGGCCGGCAACGCCAACTGGAACGCGGCGCTCCAGGTGCAGCAATCCTTCGCCGTGACCGCTGCCGTGACCACGCACTTCACCGTGGCCGGGCTGCCCGACCCGTTTACTCCGTCCTACACCGGCTCGGTAACCGTCACCGCCCAGAGCGCCACAAATGCCACGGTCACCAGCTATGTGGGCATGGTCCATTTCACCAGCACTGACGCATCCGCCGCGCTGCCGGCCAACTACAGGTTCGTGACCGGCGACCAGGGTGTTCATACCTTCACAAACCTTGTGAGTCTCAAGATCCCGGGCAAGCAATCCGTAACCGCCACGGACACCGTCGCCATCGCCATTACAGGCACCCAGCACAGCATCACGGTTGGGTACCCCGGCGCGACGTTCTATCCGATTGCGCCCAAGCGAGTTCTCGACACGCGCCCGACCGGTGGCTCGGTCGTGCACATGGGTAGTGGTTTCGTTCTGAGCTACGGCGTCGTACGCACCTTTGGCGTCGCCGGCGTCGGCTACGTTGGCGGTTCGGGCATCGCCGTCCCCGCCAACGCCGTGGCCGTCACAGGCAACCTGACTGTGGTCAACGAAACGGCCTCAGGTCACGTGGCCGTCGGCCCGACGATGACCTCCAGCGGCAACGGTATCGCGAGCGTTAACTTCTCCGTGACCAAGGTTGGGACCGTGATCGTCAAGGAAACGCGAGCCAACAACATGACCGTCGGTCTCGGACCGAACGGGACGCTGTCAGCGGTTTACCGCACTACAGCCGGCCAGACCCTCGACCTGATTTTCGATGTCACCGGCTACTTCATGGCCAATACCAATGGCGGCAAGTACCACACGGTCAACCCCGGGCGCATCCTCGATACTCGGCCGACGGGCGGGGCGGTAACACACATCGGCCCCGGCTTCAAGCTTGTGAATCAGAGCGTCCGCTCGTTCTCGGTCGCCGGCGTGGTTGGCATCGGTTGGCCGAGCGCCCAGGTTCCGATCGGCGCGACAGCCGTCACGGGCAACCTGACGGTCACGAACGCGACCTCCGCCGGCTTTGCGTCGATTGGACCGTCGGTGGCGGCCGTGCCAAAGACCTCGACCCTCAACATCACCCGAGCAGGCGTAACAGTCGCCAACGGTGTGACCGTTCAACTCAGCGCAGGAAAGCTGCAGGTCGTGTGGGTCGGGAAGGCCGGATCCACGGCCGATGTCATCTTCGACGTCACCGGCTACTTCGACGCCAGTGCCTCTGGCTATTCCTACCACGCCATGGTGCCCGTGCGAATGCTGAGCAGCACTCCAGCATTAGGCGGGTTGCACGGCCCCGTCGGGAACCAGGCGCCCCAAACGGCTCAGATCAGCGGTATCGGCCAGGTGCCGATCGGAGCCAGCGGAATCAGTGGCAACCTGACTCTGGTCAATCCGACGAGCAACGGCTTCGCCTTCATCGGCCCAATCCCGATACTGCAGCCGACGTCCTCGACGGTGAACGGCAATTTGGGCCTCATCTGCGGAAACGGCTTCGACGTGAAGCTGAGTTCGACGGGCAAGGTTTCCCTGGTATGGAACGGTGCCAAGGGATCCACGGCCAACATGTACGTTGACGTAACCGGCTACTGGGCAACCTGATCACCGCCTTTGTGACGCCCTTTGGTCCGGTAGGCGCACAAAGCCTCGTCCGCCAAATATTACCCGTTGACCCCACACGTCCCGCGCAGTACGGTCGACACTCGGGGTATCTGTCTGCTGCCCCGGGTGATGTCCCCTTGAGCCGGCGGGTCCGCGGCCAACGGGGCGCGCTCAAGAGTTTTCTCGACGGGAGGAGTTCGATGAGGCGTCGTACTTTCGCTGCTCTGGCCGTTCTGGCACTGATGCTCGGTGCGGCTATACCTGGAGCAGCCGTCGCTGCCGGTGGAACATCGCGATTCCATCGCGTTAGCATCGGCAAGATAGACCCGCAGGTCCTGCCCGCACTCTTGGATCGCACGCGGCTTGTCAACATTATGGTTGAGTTGGCCGACCAGCCCGTTGCCTCCCGAGTCGGAGATGCCAAGGACGCGGGCGCGACGGTGACCAAGGCCCAGCGCGACACCTGGCGGGTTCAGATCAAGGCCAACCAGAAGCCCGTCGTGGATGCGGTTCATAAGGCCGGCGGAACGGTCGTCGGTCAACTCCAGGACGCTTACGACGGCGTTCACGTCCGCGTCGCGGCCTCGGCCCTGACGACCTTGGCCGCCACGGCCGGCGTCGTCGGAATCCATCTCGTCCCGACATACAAGCCATCCCTGACCCATACCGTGCCCTACGTCGGCGCGCCACAATCCTGGGACTCGACCGGCCTGACCGGCGCCGGGATCAAGATCGCCGTTATAGACACCGGAATCGACTTCTACCACGCCGATCTCGGCGGGTCCGGCAGCGTCGCCGACTACACCTACGGCCTCGCCCACGACACCACCGCTCCGGCCTACGACGCAAACGGCACAACCGTTGCCTTCCCGAGCGTGAAGGTTCCGGTCGGCTGGGATTTCGTCGGCGACGCTTATGACGCCAGCGCGGCGGCCGGCTCCCCGGCCACGATCCCGCATCCTGACCCGAACCCGCTCGACTGCAACAGCCACGGCACCCACACGGCCTCTACAGCTGCGGGCTACGGCGAGCTTTCGGACGGCTCCACATACCACGGTCCGTACAGCTCGGCCGTTTACACCAGCACCGACTTCAAGATCGGCCCAGGCGTCGCCCCCGAAGCCAGCCTTTTCATCTACCGGGTCTTCGGCTGCACCGGTTCGACCGATGTCGTGACCGAGGCGATCGATAGGGCCGTCGCGGACGGTGCCGACGTCATCAGCATGTCGCTCGGCTCCGACTTCGGCACCGCCAAGACACCAGACGCAGTCGCCGCAGACAACGCCGCTCGATCGGGCGTCGTTGTAGTGGCTTCTTCCGGCAACGCCGGTCCCGGGGCCTATATGACCGGCACGCCGGCCTCCGGCACGGGCGTTCTCTCGGTCGCGGCCCTGGATAGCAACGAAACATTCCCTGGCGCCACGATCGAACTCAACTCGGGAAACATCGCCGCCCTCAACGCCAACAACGGACCGTTGCCGGCCAGCGGCAAGGTTCATGTCCTGATGTCGGGTGGCTCCATTTCCCTGGGCTGCAATGCCTCGGACTATTCCAGTGTTGTGCCCGGTGAGATCGTGGTGACCCAGCGCGGAGTCTGCCCGCGCACCGATAGAGCCAAGCTCGGGGCCGCTGCCGGAGCTTCGGCGGTCATCCTGGTCAACAATGGGGCTGGGTTGCCACCCTTCGAGGGTCCGATCCCCGGCGTGACGATCCCGTTTATCGGAGTCGATCCGACGAATGCGGCCGCGCTCGTTGCTGCCAACGGCACGTCGGCCACGATCGTCTCCGCCGGCCTGCTCTCCAACCCCACTTTCAAGAGACTGGCCGACTTCAGTTCCTGGGGCCCGCGTTTCGGTGACAGCGCCCTCAAGCCCGAGATTTCAGCCCCAGGCGTGAGCGTCGTTGCGGCGGGTATGGGAACCGGCAGCGACGTGCTCGTCGATTCGGGCACTTCGATGTCCGCCCCGCACGTCGCCGGCGTCGCCGCTCTCGTCATCGCCTCGCATCCGAACTGGCGCGTCAACGAGGTCAAGGCCGCGATGATGAGCACGTCGGACGCGTCGAGCGCCAAGATCCTGGGCTACGAGCCGCTCGGTGCCGGCTCGGGCGTCGTTCAGGCTCAGCGTGCTACTGGCACAGTGGCCATGGCGCTGACCAGGGACCGCCTGGACACGCTCTTCTTCGGCCAGGTCGCCGCGGACGGGCATTACTCGGCAACCAAGAGTTTCATCCTCGAGAACAAGAGTTCCGCATCGATCACGTACAACGTTGCCGGCGCGTTCGTTGGCAGCGCGTCCGGCGCGCACCTGTCGGTCTCGCCCACCAGGCTGACCGTGCCGGCCCACCAGTCGCGTGACGTCTCGGTCGCCCTCTCGCTTTCCGCCGCCGCCGTCAAGGCCCTCCCGGACGCCGATACGTTTGCGGGCGTCGGTCCCGGCGCTGTCCTGTCCATCCAAGGCGTCGTGACCGCCACCCCGACGAGCTCGCCGACCGGCGTGTACGCGCTTCACATCCCCTTCCTGCTTGTGCCGCGCGGCACATCCTCCGTCGTCGCCAAGCCACCGGCTCCATTCAAGGTGAGCGGCGGTACGCTGACGTCTCAGGTGCGCGTCAGTAATCAAGGCAATCACGCCGGCAGCGCCGATGTGTACGCCTGGGGAATCGCCGACAAGGACCACACCAAGGGCATCTCCAGCGTGCGAGCCGTGGGCGTCCAGTCCCAACCGGGCACGTCCTGCGATCCGTCCATCCCCGTTTCTAACCCCTGCCTGGTTTTCGCAATCAACGGCTGGCATCAGTGGTCGAACGCTTCGCCCGCCGAGTTCGACATCGCCATCGACACCAACGCCGACGGCACGCCGGACTATTTCGTCGTCGCACTGGACCTCGGCCAAGTCCTGGCGGGCGCGTTCAATGGCATTGACGCCTCGTTTACGTTCGATGCCGCCGGCAATCTCCTTAACGCGTTCTACGCGGACGCACCGATGAACGGCTCGGTCATCGAGCTGCCGGTGGTCGCGAGTGACCTGGGCCTCACGTCTGCGTCACCCAAGTTCAGCTATTCCATCACCGGTTTCGACCTGATAACCGGCACCATCGACGCCGTCCCCGGCGCCGCCTCCTTCAACGCGTTCTCTCCGAGCGTCTCGAACGGCCAGTTCGTCTCGCTCGCCAAGGGATCGTCGGCAACGCTCCCGCTGAGCGTTGACATCCTCGGCCAGAAGATCACTCCGGCCCTCGGCTGGATGATCGTCAGCCTCGACAACCGCAATGGCGCGGGACAGGCGGCGCTGCTTCCCGCCCCGAAACTCCCCACGCACTAGCCCATCGTTTCGACCTAGCTGCCAAGCGGCCCGCCCGGTCTTCCGGGTGGGCCGCTTGATTACCCGAACCTTGGAGCCTCTGACCGGGTCTTACCAACGGACGCGGTTCTCCTGCGCACCTCGCCGAAGCACTACCATGGGCGAGCATTCGTAGATATCGTTCGGAGAGGCACACGTGTCGTACGAGGTCATCGGCAAGATGGGGCGTGTAACCGCGGACATTACCCCGGGGCACTTAGGCGAGGTGCTCATAGAGGTCCGTCAGGGGACGGAGCGATTTCCCGCCGCGGCTGCGGATCGGGACGTAACTATCAAGAAGCATTCCCAGGTTCTGGTGGTCGGCAGCTTGGGAGGCCGGACCGTTGAGGTGGCACCGACCGATAGCGTGAGGCTCCCGCGATGAGTTCCGGTGACACACTTCTTGTGGCCGTTGGTATCGGCGTCCTAGTCTTCCTGATCCTGGTGATCATCCTGTTCAAGTCCACCTGGCGAATCGCCGAGCCTGATGAGGCCCTGATCATCTCGGGCATCTCGGGCGGAAAATCGGCCGGCGGAATCACCGGCGAGAGCATGCGCTTCAAAATCGTGACCGGTGGCGGCACGGTGGCGATGCCCGGCTTGTCCAAGGTGCGCACGATCTCCCTCATGGCTCACGAGAGCGAGATCGCCGTACCGTGCGTCAGCCAGCAGA
This sequence comes from Chloroflexota bacterium, assembly GCA_025358515.1. GTDB lineage: Bacteria > Chloroflexota > Limnocylindria > Limnocylindrales > CSP1-4 > Fen-1039. Next base: position 10,890 of record JANYJG010000241.1, on the reverse strand, counting down.
AGATCCGCCTGGACCTGCGTGGCGTCATCGTCTACAAGGTCGGCGACGACTTCCGCTCCATCGCCAATGCCGCCCGCCGCTTCCTGGACCGCCCCGCGGCCGAGCTCGAGTCGAAGGTCCAGAACGTCTTCGTCGGCCACCTGCGCGCCATCGCGGGTTCAATGACAGTCGAGGAGATGATCTCGGATCAGGACAAGTTCGCGCAGCAGGTTCGCGAGCGCTGCACAGTCGAGATGGAGTCCTTCGGCCTCGTAATCGACAGTTTCCAGATCCAGTCGATCACCAGCCCAAGCCAATACATCGACAACCTGGCCGTCCCGCATCAGGCCGCCGTCGAGCAAGACGCCCGCATTGCCCGGGCCAAGGCCGACCAGACCGCCGTCGCCCAGGAGCAGACCGCTCAGGCACAGATCGCCGAGTCGATCCGAAGCACCGAGATCAAGAAGGCAGGCTTCCAGGCCGAGATCGATCGCGCTCAGAAGCAGGCCGGCCAGCAGGGCCCGCTCGCCGAAGCCCAGGCTCGCCAGGCCGTCGTCGAACAGGAAACTCGCGTAGCCGAGTTGCAGGCTCAGCGGACTGAGCAGCAGCTGCAGGTCGACGTGCGCAAGCCTGCGGACGCCGAGGCTTACCGCCAGATAACCCTTGCCGCGGCCGGCCGCGACGTCCGCATCCGGCAGGCAGAAGCCGCCGCTCAGGAAACGCGCCTGGCGGCTCAAGCGCAGGCCGCGGCGGTACAGGTCCAGGCCGAGGCACAGGCCAACGCCACTCGCCTCAACGGCGAGGCAGACGGGGACGCCATCCGCGCTCGTGGACTGGCCGAAGCCGATGCCATCAAGGCCAAGATGTCCGCAGAGGCTGCCGGTATTGAGGCCCGCGCCGCCGCACTTAGCCAGAACCAGGAAGCGGTGATTGCCCAGCAGATCGCCCAGGCAATGCCGGAGATCGTCCGTGCAGCTGCGTCCCCGTTCGAGCACGTGGGCCAGTTCACGGTCCTCAACGGTGCCCAGGGCGTTACGAGCGCTCTGGCGGAGGTTATCCAGCAGGCCGGTGCCCTTGCCGCCATGACCCGCCGGACCCTGATGCCGGCAATCATGGGCGATGGTAAGGCGTCGAGCTCGAACGGCAACAATGCCTCTTCTTCCGATGCCAGTGCCGGGCCCGTTTCCGCGGAGGAACCGGCGACTCCGGAGCCCGGCAAGAGGTCATAGGCGGAGTAGTCCCGCCGAAGCCACCTTGTGCCTGAACCAGGACGAACGTTGAACCCGGCGCAGCCCGAAAAGGCCCCGCCGGGTTCTGCTTTCGCCGCCGAGGGCATCGATCCAGAGGCCGTCGGAAAGATCGAGGCCATCGTCGGGGAGTACCTCGAGGCGATCGGCTCGATGGATCCGGCCGACCCGGAATTCGACCGCACCGTGGCCTCATTGGGTCGACTGGGTGAGCGCGACTTCGTGGCCACGGCGGCGATGAGCGGCCGTCTGCTGGACCGCCGGTTCAACGCCATGAGCGGGCTCCTGGCGGCCAAAGCGCCGATGGCGCGCCGGCTGGCCGAACTTCGCAAGGCCGCCGCAGAATTCGACCCGGCCAGGCTAAGACTCGGCCAGTCACGCTCCCGACACGATGAACTGGACCAGCTATCGCACTACTTCGATCGCTTCGCCCGGTCGCGGGATCGCATCGAGGGCATCCTGCTTGCCCTCAACGAGGGGCGTCTCGAGTTGGAGCAAGACAGCGCCACGATCGGCCGCGAGCAGCTCTCACTTGCTCACGAGATGGAGACGCTGCGCCAGTATGCGTTCATGGCAGCGCGGCTCGACGAGGAACTGTCGGCCCGGATCGTGGCCGTCGCTGCCGCCGATCCGGCTCGGGCGCAGACTCTGCGACTTGACGTCCTGACCGTGGTCAGGCGGCGCCGCCAGGAGATCCTGACGCAGCTCGCGATCGCAACGCAGGGCTACGCCGCGCTCGAGATCGTGGAACAGAACAACGATGAGGTGGTGCGGGCGATAGCCGCCGCCACAACCTCAACGGCAGCGGCGCTGCGGACGGCAGTCATGGTGGCCCAGGCCGCAGCAAGCCAGCGCGTGACGCTGGAGCAACTCGACGCGGCCAACCAGGCCACGGCCACGATGGCCGGCCAGGCGGGCGAGTTCCGGGCTCGCCTCCCCGATGCTGGTGCCCCCGTGGCAATTCTTCAGCAGGCCTGGGGGGACGTCTACGCGGCCCTGGATCGAGTGGATGCCAACAAGGCCGAGGCCCTGCGCACGATCTCGTCGGCAGATCGCGAACTGACCCGGGGCGAAGGTCGATCCCGCGTTTGACGGGCTCTACTTGATCAAGTCGCCGTGGCCGGGCCGCCGGGCCGTCGGCCGGGCCGCCGGGCCGCCGGCCGGGCCGCCGTGGCCTGACCCTCAGGGAGCCTGGCGCGGCATCGCATTGAGCAGTTCCTCCTCGGTAGCCCGAGGAGAATACGGCCCGATCAGGTGGCGCAGCAGGTCGTATTCGGTGTACGGATGGTCGTCGGTGATCAACGTCCCGCCGGCTGCGAATGCCGCGACGCGCGCATCTGAGATCCAGACACGACCCAGGATGTAGTTCTGCCATTTGGCCGCGGAATCGATCCCGGGCGGGGAATCCGGGGCGCCACCAAGATCGGCGACCACTCCAGGCTTGGACAGCACCGCAGCGATGCCGGCGGGAGTGAGTTCAATCGGCTTGTCCGAGCCCAGCATGAACACGCCCTGCGAAATACCCACGGACATGACCAGGGTCACGTATGGGAAGACGCTGTGGAAGGTCCGGACTTGGCTGCGCAGCTCGGCGACCGTCTGACCGGAGAACTCCCACTCCATCATCAGTCCGCCGCTGTTCAAGCGAGCCCTGCCGGCCTGGTAGAACTCCTGCGAGAAAAGGACTCCGGTGCCGGAGCTGTTCATCGGGGGCGGCGGGTCCACGATGAGCAGGTCGTACTTGTGACTCGTTAGCTCAAGGAAGTTCCTGCCGTCGGCGATGACAATGTTCCCCTTGGGGTTAGCCAGGACCGCCGCCGCGTCCGGGTAGAAGTAGCCGAACATGCCCGGCACGCTGGGCACAAGCTCCACCGCCTCGGTGTTGAGTCCGTCCATCAGGGCGCTGCGGTAGCTCGAGCCCATGCCGAAGGCGATCACTCCCATCGATGTCGCCCGTGGGTTGGCCATCAACGGCAGGTGGGCCATCATCCGAGTTTCCACCGTCACGCCGGTCATGCCAGTCCCGCCGACGTACAGGGCCAGCGGGCTTGCGGCAAGGGCTCGGCTGGCTGCCTGAACAGGCGCCACGTTGTCCTCTGACGAGGCCAGGATCCGCTCGCCGTCCCGAGTGGCCCGGTTGATCAAAGGATCCGCGACCAGCTGGTTGGGCACGACCATGAGCACCACGGCTGCCACTGCAGCCGCAGAAGCGACCAACCGGGCGCTGCCATGGAACCGTATGCGCCTCGGGCCGGCAACGAGGAGCAGCCCCAAACCGGTCAGGGCATTGACGGCCGCAAGCAGAACGATCGAGCGCGGGGTGGTGAGGATCGGCATGAGCACGAACGGCACCACAAACGTGCCGCACAGGGCGCCCAGGGTGTTGGACCCCAGGAGCAGGCCCGCGCTCGTTCCAACACGTGCATCGGAGTCGGCCACCAGCATGGAGCTCATCGGGAAGACGATGCCCATGATCAAGGTCGCCGGTGCCACGACGAACAGCAGCTGTAGGGCCAGCGGTAAGGCCGCGAAGAAGTTGGTCTCGATACCGAGGGTGCCCAGAACGAGAACTGCCAGCGCCACCTCCGCCAGGCCCAGAATTGCGACCGGGTTGACGGAGCGCGAAAGATGTCGTGAGAAGAGGTAGGAGCCGATGGCGATGCCGGTCAGGAAGAAGACCAGGATTGCGGTGAACACGTAGTTGCTGCTGCCCGTGCCGGAGGATAGGGTGCGGTTCCACAGGCTCTGATATCCGAGCGACGTCAGGCCCGAAACGAAGGCGACGATGAGGGCCAGACGCGGACGAGACAGGGCCTCGCGGACGGTCGAGGTCCCGGGACGCGGGCCGATGCCCGGCGCGGGTTCGGCCGTCTGCGTGGCGGCCGTCTGCGTGGCGGCCGCCGGCGTGGCGGCCTGCGGTCCGACGCGGCGGCTCAGCCAGAGGGCGATAAACCCGGCCATCGCCGAGCAGGCGGCGCCCACCAGCAGGGTCTGGTTCAGGCCGAACAACTCGATGAGCACGACACCGGCAATGAGCGCGCCGTAGATCGCGCCCACCGTGTTGGCCATGTAGAGCTCGCCAAACTGCTCGCCCAGCTTGGTATGGTCCTTGACCAGATGACGCGAAAGCGTTGGCAGCGATGCGCCCATAAAGACCGTCGCCGGACCCAGGACCACGATGGCGAGCCCCATACGGACCAGCGCCAGGAGCAACGGGCTCGTCTCCAGCATGCCGAAGGCGCCGCGATAGACCTCGCGCAGGCCACCGAAGGCAATGGGTGTAATTAACACGCCCACGACCACCAGGAATTCCAGGATGGCGTACATGCGCAATGGAGAGCGTGTCCGGTCGGCAATTCGACCACCCAGAACGCTGCCAATCGCCATGCCTCCAAAGAAGCCCGTCAGGATGGCGGAAATGGCCTGCGTGGTGTTGCCGAATACCAGTACGAGCTGGCGGGCCCATACCACCTCGTACACAAGCCCGGCGAAACCGGACAGCATGAAGACCAACAGGATGATCTGCTTGCCGCTGGATCGATCCGTCGTTGAATTGCGACTGCGCACGCCGTCCCTCCGATGTTTCGCCCGCACTTGCGATGGCTCGGGCGTTGCGGCAAGGATAGAGTCGAGGACACCGCCGCGTGACCTCTCAACGCACAAGCGGGCGGCGGCCACGGACGGGCGGTTCGGGGATGTCGAAGCCGCGTGCAGGTTGATTTTGTGGCTCGAAATTAGGGGTGTAACTCGTCGCAATTAGTGCTACCCTCCGCCGGACGGGCCAATAGGCCCCGGAACCAGCGGCTCACACGATCGCTCCTCTCAACGGTTCTCGGCGAGACAAGACGTGTCGCTGAGGCCGCATGAGCAAGGAGCGTTCTTTGTACGCATCGGACAAGACCCTGGTTTGCCAGGACTGCAACCAGGAATTCGTCTTCAGCGCGAGTGAGCAGCAGTTCTACGCGGATCGCCAGTTCAGCGAACCGCGACGCTGCCCCTCCTGCCGAGCGGCCCGCAAGGCCCAGCGCGGCGACTTCGGTGGTGGAAGCCACAGCGGCGGCGGCGCCCGCACAGGCGGTTTCTCCTCCGGTCCTCGCGAGATGTTCTCGGCGACTTGCTCGAGCTGCGGCCGCGAGGCCCAGGTCCCGTTCCGCCCGAGTGGCAGCAAGCCGGTTTACTGCAGCGACTGCTTTACCTCTCGTCGCGGGTAGTCTCCGGCCGTAGGGCCAGACGAAACGAAACGAGCCCGGCGATTTCGCCGGGCTCCTTTCCAATTGCGCCGATTTACCGCGCCGCCGCCATCGAGGGGTCGATCGTCTACCTGGGCATCGCCTGAAGCAATGCCGCAATTGTCATGCGCGGCGAGGGCGGGCCGAACAGGTGACGAAGCAGGTCGTATTCCGTAAACGGCCGGTCGTCGGTAATCAGTGTCCCGCTGGCGGCGAACTGGTCGACCTTGGCACCCGAGATCCAGACTCGGTCGAGAATTCGCTGTTTCCACTGCGCGGCGGTGTTGACGCCCGCCGGCGAGTCCGGTGCGGTCGATAGGTCTGCCACCACGCCAGGTTTCGATAGCACGGAATCGATTCCCGCCGAGTCGAGAGTAAAGGGCTCGTCCGACCCCAGCATCATCACGCCGTCATCCACGTTGGCCGCGCCGAAGACCAGGGTCACATATTTGAAGGCGCTCTTGAATGTCTTGACGTGGCTGCGAAGCTCGTCGACCGTCTGGCCGTAATACTCCCACTCCATCATTACGCCGCCGTTGTTCAGCCGAGACTTGGACGCGACGTAGAACTCTCGGGAGAACAAGACCGCGGTGCCGGAACTGTTCATCGGCGGCGACGGATCCACGATCACCAGGTCGTACATCTTCGTTGTCAGATCGACGTGATTTCGCCCATCGGCGATTAGCACGTGGCCGTTTGGGTTGGCCAGGACCTGGCTGCTGTCTGAGTAGAAGTACTTGAACATCTTGGGCACCGATGGCACGAGTTCGACAGCATCGACTTTTAGACCGTCCATCAGGGCGCTGCGATAGCTCGATCCCATGCCGAAAGCGATGACGCACATGGAGGTCGAATTGGGCCGGACCATCAGAGGCAGGTGAGCCATCATCCTTGTGTCGGCGCTAAGGCCCGTCTGGGAGTACCCACCCACGAAGAGTTGGTAGCCGCGGCCGGCGCTGGGGCTCATACGGGCGGCTTGGGTGGAAGCGATCTCATCCTCTGACTGCCCGAGGACCTGGGCTCCGAGACGGCGGAGCCTGGTTATCTCCGGGTCGGTCACCAAGCGGTTCGGGACGATCATAAGGACGACCGCTGCGATGGCAACGGCGGAGGCGAGTGCGCCGCCGGCTCGGCGAAGGGGCAGCGACACCGATCGCGCTTCCCACAGCAGGACGAGCCCCATCAGCGCATTGATAGCCGCTATGAGCACCACGGAACGGACCGAAGTGAGGGCCGGCATCAGGAAGAAGGGCACGACGAAGGTTCCGCAGATGGCCCCGAAGGTGTTTGCACCGAGGAGCATTCCGGCGCTGGTGCCGATGCGGTCGTCGGAGTCGGCCACGAGCATCGAGCTCATGGGAAAGACGATGCCCATGATCAGCGTGGCCGGCGCCACCACCACGACGAGCTTCTGGATGAAAGTGAGCCCCGGGAAAAACTGGCTCTCGAAACCGATCGTGGCCAGGACGAATATTGCCAGGAGTAATTGGGCGATGCCCAGGATGGCAACGGGGTGTCGGGTCCGCGACAGGAAACGTGAGTACACGACGGCGCCGACGGTGATGCCGGTCAGGAATATCGCCAGGATCGCGGTGAAGACGTAGCTGGAACTGCCAGTGCCCGACGACAGGACTCGAGTCCACAGGTTCTGATAGCCAAGCGACGTCAATCCGGAGACGAAAGCCAGCATCAGGGCGAGCCTGGGGCGAGCGACGACGGTGGCGACGGTGGAGGCAGTGGCGCTTTTTATGGAGGCGGCCGCAGTGCTCGCACTGCCTTTGTCTGACCGGAGGCTGAGCAGCAGGGCCGCGATGCCGGCACTGGCGGAGAAGGCCACACCGACCAGCAGCGTCGCGCTCAGGCCGATCAGCTCGATCAGGATCAGGCCGGCAACCAGCGTGCCGAAGATCGCGCCCAGGGTGTTGACCGCGTACAGTCGGCCGAATTCCTCGCCCAGGCGAGAGTGGTCGCGGACGAGGTGGCGCGACAGGGTCGGAAGGGTGGCGCCCATCAGGATCGTCGCCGGGCCGAGAGCCAGGATCGACAGACCGAAGCGCACCAGCGCTAGCATCGTGGTGTTCTCTTCGAGCGACCCGAACGCGCCGCGATAGACCTCGCCGATGCCGAGGAAGGTTAGCGGCGTGATCAGGACGGCGATGACCACCAGCAGCTCGAGCACGGCGTACATTCGGAGCGGATTTCGCAGTCGATCGGCCAACCGACCACCGACGACACTGCCGATCGCCATGCCTCCGAAGAAGCCGGTCAGAATCGCGGAGATGGCTTGGGTGGTGTTTCCGAAAACGAGGACGAGTTGGCGAGCCCAGACCACCTCGTACACAAGCCCGGCGAAGCCTGACAGCAGGAAGATCAGCAGGATCAGGCGCCGGCTCACCGCGGACTTCGACCCGCGCGCTGTGTCTTCGGTCACTGCGTGTGCTCCTCCATTGCGTGCGCTTTGGATCGCCTACGCTGCGGCCGGTCGATCGTCCGGTGGGTGCGGCGGCTGGGGAGCTTCCCGGTGCGGGCACTCCCGCGGCGAACCGCGACAAGGATAGCGGCTCCGGCCGGGCGCCCGTCGGCCCGCACAGGGCGCCGCGGCTGCTCCTCCGTCATCCTTGCGGAGGATGGCGTTTCACCCAACTGGACGACACCAGGCTAGACATCACGGACGACTGCGCGAACGGTCCCAAGCCGTAGCTTTCATCACGACGGAAAGACGCCACGATGGCGTACTCGATGAAACCTACCAAGGAGTCAACCAATGCGACTGGTGCGCGACCTCGGGCGCCGCAAGCTCCGCTCGTTCCTCACAATCACCGGCATCACAATCGGCATCATGGCCTTGGTCGTGTTCGGCTCGATGGCCAACAAGATCGACGCCCTTGTCAAGGGCGGGAGCGAGTACTACCAGGGCAAGGTCACCGTCAACGCCAAGGGCGGCATGATGAGCATTGGCGGCCCAATGGCCATCTCAATCGCACCGGAGATCGCCAAGCTAAATGGCGTGGACGTGGTCGTGCCGACCGTCGGCATGCTGCTCTCCGACGACACCAGCAGCGTGAGCATGGGGGTCCCGCCCATGATCGATGGCGAGGTGGCAGGCTCGGATCAGGGCCGCGAGAAGTTCCAGATGTACATTGCCCAAGGCCGCAAGCTCACCTCCGCGGATGAGGGTCAGCGCGTCGTGCTTCTGGGCTCCGATCTGGCTCGCAAGGACAAGGTCAAGGTTGGCGACAACTACACGCTCCGCGGCGTGGTCTTCAAGGTCGTTGGCATCCTGGAGCCGACCCTCACCGCGCCCGACAACGCGGCCATGGTTCCGCTCGCCGCCTCTCAGGAGCTTTACGTGGCCAGCTTGCCGCCGCTCGTGTCGGCGAGGTTGACCGCGGCTGAGGTGGTAACGGGCTTTGTGGTGTACCCCAAGGCGGGGGCCGATGCCGAGGCGATCAAGACTGAGATCCAGGCGGCCATCCCGTCGGCCGCGGCCATGACCGGCAAGGACTTTGACCAGCAGATCGGGTCTGCCACCTCCGTCCTCAATGCCATCCTCGTCGGCATCGGCCTGATCAGCCTCCTCGTGGGCGGCCTGTCGGTCGTGAACACGATGGCCATGTCGGTCGCCGAGCGGACTCGCGAAATCGGAATCAAGCGAGCTATCGGGGCGTCTCGCTGGCGCATCCGCCGGGAGATCGTCCTCGAGTCCGCGCTGATAGGAGTGATCGGCGGACTCCTTGGCTTGGGCATCGGGTTCGTCATCACGACTTTGGGCAACGACGCCGGCCGAGCCTCAGCCACGATCCTGTTTGACCTGACGGCCGGCACTGCCATCTCGTCTGTCGCGTTCGCCACGATCCTGGGCGCCCTGGCGGGCTTCGTTCCGGCCTGGCACGCGTCTCGGCTCGATCCCGTGACCGCGCTGCGGTACGAGTAACCCGAGCAGCGCCGCCACCACTCCAGACTCATCCAAGGAGACACCCCGATGGCACTTCTCGAAGGCCGCAACCTTCGCAAAACCTACCGGCTTAGCCGCCGCAACACCGTCGAGGCCCTCAAGGGCGTTGAGGTTTCCATCGAAAAAGGCGAGATGGTTGCGATCATGGGCCCGTCCGGTTCCGGCAAGAGCACCCTGATGCACATTCTGGGTCTGCTCCACACCCCAGACCCGAATCACGGCCCGGCTCCGGAACTTTTCCTCGGCGGGGAGAACATGGCCGCTCTCTCCGACAACGAACGAACCAAGATCCGCGCTCGCCGAATGGGCTTCGTCTTCCAGGACTTCAACCTCGTGCCCACGCTGACCGCGATCGAAAACGTGATGCTCGCCTGCGAGTACGCCGGCGTCCGCGGCAAGCAGGCCAAGCAGGCCGCCGAAGAAGCCCTGGGTCTGGTGGGCCTGGCGGACCGCGCCGACCACAAACCGAGCGAGCTTTCGGGCGGTGAGCAGCAGCGCGTCGCCGTGGCTCGGGCCCTTGTCAACAAGCCGGAATTGATCCTGGCCGACGAGCCGACCGGCAACCTGGACTCCGACCGCAGCGCCGAGGTTCTGGCCCTGCTTCGCCAGTTCAACCGCGAATACGGCCAAACGATAGTTCTGGTGACCCACGACTCGGAAGTCGGGGACTCCTGTGACCGGGTTATCAGGATGCGCGACGGTCGAATCCGCGACCAGGGCACGCGAGTCGGCACGCCGGCGATGGCCGCAGCCGTTGCGGTCCCGGCGTAGCGCCACACGAGAGGTCGCCATACGAGAGGAAGCAACTGTGACCGAGGCAGAAACGACGGTTCCGGCCCTGAGCCGAGAGCCCTGGACGGTCCGAGTTGCCGTCTGGAGCGCCAAACACCGCTGGCCCGTGCTCGCGGCCTGGTTTGTCCTGACGATTGGACTCATGTTTGCCAGTACCGCGATGGGCGGTCAGCGAGCCCAATCCATCATGGACAAGGGCAGAACAATCGGCGAGTCGCAGACAGGCTGGCAGGTTTTCGGCGACGCCGGCACGAAGGCGCAAGTCCAGACCGAGTCGTTCTATCTGATCGTCTCCAACCCTTCCGGCGCCCTAGGTTCGGCGGAGAACAAGCAGGCTATCGCGGCCATGACCATGCGCCTGACCGCGCTGACGGTGTCGGTGGGTGGGAAACAGACCGCGGTCTTCTACCAGGACCCCAAGGCCGATCCCAAGACTTCCTTGCCGGCGGTCGTTGACCCGTACTTTCTGGCATCCTTGGCGCCGGCGCAGGCGGCCGACGTCCTGTCCGAGGACGGAACCACGGCAATAGTCACGGCCCGAATCTCAGGTGACGACACCGAGGCCACCGGCAAGGCCAACGTCATAAAGCCGCTGGCGGCCGAGTTCAAACAGGCCTACCCAAACCTGACCATCTACGCCTTCAATAACCGACTGATCAACGCGGACTTCGGCCAATACGTGTCGAGT
>JANYJG010000222.1 GCA_025358515.1 Chloroflexota bacterium | reverse complement strand
GACCAGGACGTTCGCCATTCCGGCGGCTCGCGCCAGACGGGCCGTCTCGACCACGTACTCGATGAAGACCGTCGGCTCGGTGTAGGTGTACGCGATCGAGCGGGCACCGGCCGCGAGCGCGGCGCTCACGACGAACTCCGGCGGCAGCTCGAATTCGGCTGCGCCCAGGCCATCTCGCTCCGCTTGCGAGATCGTCCAATTCTGGCAATTCAGGCAGTGGAAGTTGCAGCCTCGCGTGGCAATCGAGAAAGCGACGCTGCCGGGGTAGAAATGAAAGAGCGGCTTCTTCTCGATCGGATCGGCGTTGGCCGCGACGGCTCGCCCAAAGACGAGGCTCACCAAACGGCCGTCTTCGTTGGCCCGGACGTGGCAGATGCCGCGTCGACCCGGCCGGATCAGGCAGCGGTGCGCGCAAGCCACGCAGCGAACCGCCCCCTCAGGCTCTGGCAGCCCCAGGATCGCCGGGCTCGTGGACGTGAAGCCGACCGATGTCATGGGTGGCGATTGCTCCTGCGCCCATGCTGGCCCTTGTCGAAGGCGAGATTCCAGAGCCGAACGGCACAACGGCCGCCAATGGACACTGGCGCTTGGTGGGTTAAACGGTAGCCTGAAGCGAGGACTGCGAGGCAATCGAAGTGAAGCTTCTAGATCGGTCGGATCGCGAGCAACTCCTGCGTATCGCCCGCCACGCGATCGAGGCTGCGGTGAGCGATGGCAGCCTGTTCGAGCCGGACGCGACCACTATGGCGCCGTCCACTCGAGAGCACGCCGCAACGTTTGTCTCGCTGCACAAGGGCGGCGAATTGCGCGGCTGCATCGGCCTGATGCGGTTCGATTTCCCGATGTGGCTGAACGTCCGAGACGCGGCCGTGGCGGCTGCCCTGGAGGACACGCGCTTCCTGCCGGTCGCCGTTTCCGAACTGTCGCATCTGGAGATCGAGATCTCGGTCCTGGAGCCGCCGGTTCGGCTTCCGAATCCCGCGGACTTCCAGGTGGGTAGGCAGGGCATCGTGGTCGAGCGAGGTAGCCGGCGTGGGTTGATGCTGCCGCAGGTTGCGTCGGAAGTGGGCTGGGGTGCCGATCAGATGCTGGACGCGGTTTGCCGCAAGGCCGGCCTGCCCGGCGACGCCTGGCAGGATCTGGAAACGAAGCTGTTCGTGTTCGAGTCGTACTGCTTCGCGGAGGCCGAGAGCAAGAGGGAGAGCGGCACGGGCGGCGCGGAGGATGGCGCGGGCGGCGCCGCCGAGGTCAGCGCGCCAAACATCTGGTAGCCCTGCGCCTGCAGATGTGGCGGTGGACTGACTTCCGTCCCGAGTGACCTCTTGCTGCGCCACGGCGCCGGCCGCGGGGAGCACCTGCAAGGTCTTCGCAGCGCTGCGATCTGCTTGACGCCGCACCGCCCGTGCCGTAAATTCATCGCGCGATGAGTTCATCGCTTGATGAACTCGCGAACGCGTCACGGGCGAACGCGCCACGGGCGAAAGGGATGCGGCTATGTGGGCGATGGCGGCCAAGGAGTTCCGGGAGTTGAGCCGCGACCGGCGAACAGTGGCGATGCTGATCGCCCTGCCGATCCTGCTACTGGTCGTGTTCGGCTTTGCGGCCAGCTTCGACGTTTCCTCGATCAAGACCATTGTGGTGGGGCCTCAGGCCCAGTTGTTCGCCGATCGCGCCGCCGCCCAGGCCGGCTCTCCGTTCAACATCCTGGCGATCCGGACCGGCGATGGTGAGGCCCAGGCCGAGGACGCTCTCCGGCGCGGCGAAGCGACCATCGTCATCGTCGCGGACCTTGCCCATCCGGCCGTTCTGATCGACGGCGCGGACCTTTTCGGAGCCAAGGCCGCAGTGGTCGCCATCAGCAACATGGCCGGCCGCGCCGCCGCCGGCTCGGCGACGGGCACCGGAAGCGCCGCCACCACCGCCGCCCTGCCGGCTCTGCCTACGCCTCGCATCCTGTTCAACCCGGACCTCAAGACCTCGACCATCATGGTTCCGGCCCTCGCCGGCATGATCCTGCTCTTCGTCGGCACCGTCGCCACCAGCCTCGGCGTCGTCCGCGAGCGCCAAAGCGGAACCCTCGAGCAGCTGGCGGTCATGCCGTTCCGCCCGGCCGACATCTTTGTCGGCAAGATCGTGCCGTACCTGGTCCTGGCCGTCGTCGACATGACCATGGTCATCGGGGCCGGCATGCTCATATTCGGGGTGCCGTTCAACGGCAATCCCCTCGTCTTCGCCCTCGGCGCGATGCTGTTCCTGTTCGTCACCCTGGGCATCGGCGTGCTCATCTCGACCGTATCCGAAACCCAAGGCCAGGCCATCCAGCTGGCCATCATGACCCTGCTGCCGCAGATCCTGCTGTCCGGCCTGATCTTTCCGCTCGACTCGATCGTCTGGGGCGTGCGCTGGATTTCCTATGTGCTGCCGCTGACCTACTTCGTCCAGATCTCGCGCGGCGTCCTGGTTCGCGGCGCGCCCATCGACGCTCTGGTTCTGCCGCTGGTCGCCCTAGCGATCCTGGGCGTGGTGGTCTTCGGTCTGTCGATGCTGCGCTTCCGCCGCGATCTGGCTCCAGCCGGTGCGCCGGCGAGGCGAAAGGCGAATGTTGAAAAGACCGGCGGTGTCGCATGAACGCGCCTGCTGCGCCCGATCGGCCGGCGACCACTTCCGGCCGTGAAGGTGCTCCCGTCGTGGGAGACGGGGCGACCGACCGTCCCGAGCCCGGCCGGAACGACACGTGGGGCGTCGCGAATCTGGTCGTCCGGTACGGCAGCCGCGTGGCCCTCAGGGGCGTCAGTCTGGAGATCCCCGCGGGCGCCGTGACCACCGTCGTCGGCGCCGATGGAGCGGGCAAGTCCAGCCTCTTGCGTGCCCTGGCCGGCGCCGTGAGGCTGGAGTCCGGCGAGGTTCACCGCCCGGATCGGCGGCAGCTGGGCTACGTGGCGGGGGATCGAGCCGTCTACCGCGACCTGACGACAGTGGAAAACCTGAGCTTTGCGGGCGAGGCGTATGGGCTGCACGGCGGCGAGCTGGCCGGACGCATTGAGGCCATGCTCCGGCGGATCGGGCTGACCGGCGCGGGGGGGCGCCTGGCGGAGCGGCTATCCGGGGGCATGCGCCAGAAGCTGGCGGTGGCGATGGCCATGCTTCACGATCCGGCGCTGCTCATCGTGGACGAGCCCACGACGGGCGTGGATCCGGTGAGCCGGGTGGAGCTGTGGGAGTTGATCGCGGAGGCAGCGGCCTCGGGCACGGCCGTGGCCCTGGCCACTTCCTACCTCGACGAGGCCGAGCGAGCGGCCCGGGTCCTGGTTCTGGCCGAAGGCCGGCAGCTGGCCGCGGGCACGTCGGAGGAGATCGTGGCGGCGATGCCGGGGTCCCTGTGGAGCGTGGGTTCGGCGATGGGCACCGCTTCGTGGCGCCGCGGGTCGAGTTGGCGCATATGGGTCGGGGATGGAGCGGCGGCCCCGACAATCACGTCCACGGCAGAACGCGTCACGCCGGACCTCGAAGATGCGCTTGTCGTCGCGGAGATTGCAGCGGAGGGCGCTAGGATTGCCCCGCCGGTCATCGCTTCGCCCGCCCGCTCGGTCCCCTCCATGCCTCGTTCGGACGCCGGCCCGCTGCTGCGGGTGAGCGGCATCAAGCATCGGTTCGGCCGCATGCAAGCCCTCGATGGCGTTGACCTGGAGGTCAAATCCGGCGAAGTCGTG
>JANYJG010000216.1 GCA_025358515.1 Chloroflexota bacterium | reverse complement strand
CACGATGGAATCGGGCGGGATGCTGGCCGTGAGCCAGACGTTGCCGCCGATGACGCTGCCGCGACCGATGATGGTGTCGCCGCCCAGGATCGTGGCGTTGGCGTAGATGACCACGTCGTTTTCGATGGTCGGGTGGCGCTTCGTTGAGGCCAGCGACTTGGTCACCGACAGTGCGCCGAGGGTCACGCCCTGGTAGAGCTTCACGTTGTTGCCGATCACGGCCGTTTCGCCGACAACGATGCCCGTGCCATGGTCGATGATGACGGGGTGGCCCAAGGTGGCTCCGGGATGGATGTCGATGCCGGTCCGCTCGTGGGCCCATTCGGTCAGAACGCGTGGTAGGAGCGGCACGTCCAGTTCGCTGAAGCGATGGGCGATGCGGTGGACGGCGATAGCGAGGAAGCCCGGGTAGGCCAGGATCACCTCGTCCACGCTTTCAGCCGCGGGGTCGCCGCGCTCGATTGCGGTGGCATCGATCATCAGCTGGCGGTGGATTTCCGGCAGGGACTGGAAGAAGTGCGAGGTGATCTCGGCTGGATCCTCGATCTCGCCCTCAAGAGGACGAAGCAGTGCCCGCAGTTCCGCCGCCGACGCGTCCAGCGCATCGCGTACCTCACCGACGGTGGCATAGGTCTGCTCCGCCGTCTGCGGGAAGAGGATGTCGAGCAGGGCCCGCAGCCAGACGGCGACACGGGCCTTGGCCAGGTGCGCGCCACGTTCGTTGGCTACGACGCCATGAAGCCGCGATGCCAGCCCGTCGAGCGGGTCGCTCGGGGCTTTCGCGGATTTGGCGATATTGACGGATCTGAGAGGGAGAACCATGCATACCTCGGGTCTTGTGGAAGGCTGGCGCTCGGCCGGTTGGAGGTACCAAAAAGCCGCGGATCCTGGCTAGGACCGCGGCCCCTGAAGCGACTCGGCGGCTCCCGATTGGGAGCGAAGCAGCCGGCTACCTCCTACGGCGGGGCCGCCGGGGACAGAAGCAGGCGAAACTGTGCGAGTTCACGCGTAAATCATGCCTGTTGCGACGCCGGCCCGTCAAGGTCAGCATGCCCGACCGGCGCCATGGGCCGCGCCGCGCGACATATGGCCCGGCTGGCCCCACCCTATCGGCTGATTACATATACCCATATGGGCAGGCAACGTGCGGCGTGATAACTTGGTGGCGACGCCGGCGTTCCTGGGATTCTGGCCCATCGCACCGATCCGCCGGCCCCAGGGGAGGTACCAGTGTTCCAGTCCGTTCGGCGGCAGAGTCGCACTCTGCTAGTGCTATCGGCGATCACGGCGATCGCATTGTCCGGTTGCTCCGGCAACTCAAGCACCTCGGCGCCCGGCGGCGCCAACGGTTCGGCTGCCAGCAACGCCCCGGGCGGCGGTGCGGTTGCCAGCAACGCCCCGGGCGGCGGCGGCGGCGGCGCCGGCGCACTGACCGGCGCCGCGGCTGCGTTTGCGACCATCAACAGCTACAAGTTCAGCATGACCCTCGCGGGCGGCCCTTACAGCAGTATGTTGTCGATGTTCGGGGGCGCGGGCGCTAGCGGAGGCGCGGCATTTTCGATTGGTGGAACGGTCACCGTGAAGCCGGAGAAGGCCTCCGACGTCAAGATCCTCACCATGCACATGATCTCCGTTGGTGGCTTCGACTACACGGATCTGGGCATGGGCGGCTTCAGCAAGTCCCCGTCCTCCGGGACGAGCGTGGGCGACTCCTTATCGCCATCGTTGATGTTCTCGAGCTTCGGTTCCATGTCCGACTACAGCAAGGTTGGGTCGGGGAACAAGAACGGCCTCGACGCCGATCACTACCAGGCCAACTCTTCGGCCTTCGCCGCCATGGGCCCGTCGCTGCAGGTCCCCGCGGACGCGACCTGGACGGGTGACATCTGGATCGCCAAGAACGGCGGCTACCCGGTCAGCGCGGCAATCCTTGCCAAGACCAGCGGTGGCACCGTCTCCTTCCAGATGACATACGACATCACCAACGTCAACGACGCCTCCAATAAGGTCAGTGTTCCTACCAACGTCCTGCCCTAGCTAGCTTTGGCCTCGTATCAGGCTTTTGGTTGGGGTCTCGGCCGCCGGTCGGGACCCCAACATCGTTAAGGCGCGGCGCCAGAGCGTCCGTGGACAAGGTTCGTGATACTTTGGCCGCGACGCCGTTGGGCCGCGTTCACCACGCTGAGTCCGCATGCCTGGGACACGGGAGGTCGTCGTGATTCGATTATTCCATGAGGGGCGCGGTCCCCTCGTCCTGCTCTTTATCGCGGCCATCGTTGCGGCGGCTTGCGGAACCACTACCAGCACCAACTCTGCCACTCCGGGCTCCAGCAGCGCCAATCAGCAGCCCTCCACGGCGGTCGGACCCGTGAATAGCGGCGTCGGCGGCCTCGGCGGCACGGGCTCGAAGTTCGCCGGAATCAGTAGCTACAAGTTGAAGATGACGGTCCTCGGCGGCACATTGGGCGACCTCCTGGCCCCCATAAGTGCTGGCACCAGCGACACGCCGGCCAACATCGACGGAACGTTTTTGGTCAAGCCGAACAAGGCCTATGACCTCAACTTCGCCGGCGCCCACATGATTGGCATCGGCGGCTTTGTGTACACGGACCTCTTCGGCGTCGGCGCGTTCACCAAGACGCCTGCCACCGCCGCCGACATTGGCGATGCTCTATCGCCGGCCAAGATCTTCGGCACCGCCATCGATACCTCCAACGCCGCCAACTACACCAAGGTCGCTGAAGAACAGAAGAACGGCGTCGCTGCGATCCACTACACGGCTGGCCAGACCGCGGCCGCCGACCTGGCCGCTTCGTTCGGGGCCACGGGCGCGACGACCAGTTCTGTCGATGTCTGGATCGCCAAGGAGGGTGGCTACCCGGTGAGCCTTGCGATCGTAGGCAAGGCCGCCAACAAGACGACGGTGTTCCAGGTGAGCTTCGACATCACCAACATCAACGACTCGGCCAACCAGGTCACCGCGCCGGCCGTCTAGGCCCACGCTTCTGGTTTCCGGGCGGGTCTACGGTTTGTACTCGACCCAGGTTCGGCCACCATCGGTCGTGCCGACAAGGTAATTGCGGTACAAGCAGTCGGTCTTGAAGCCGGCGCAGCCACTATCGACGATCACCGCTGTGGCACTGCTCGGGCTGGTCAGATCGAGCGAACTAACGTTGATCGGCAGACCCACGGCGGTGATAGCCGTCCAGGTCTGGCCGCCGTCAGTTGTCTCCTGGAGGATGCCACCGCCGGTCCACACCCAGGTGATCGGACCGAGCGAGCCGGAGTTCCCGCCAGCGGGTACCGCGACCCCCTGGGGGCTGAAAGTGGCGCCGCCATCGTGACTGACCAGCAGCACGAACGTACTCGTGTTGCAGTCCGCTCCGCAGATCGTGACCGGAACTTGGATGTCCGAACCGATCAGCATTGGCGTCCCCGGCGTGTAATTGGGAGCCGCGGGCAAGCCGGAGACTCTGGATTCGGACCAGGTGGTCCCACCGTCGGACGTGTGCAGGAAAACATGGGGATAGGTGCTCGGTCCGGCGATGACCACGCCGGTCTGAGGCGTGACTAATGTGACCGAATCCCAGTACATGTTCGCGACGCTGCCCGACCGCGGCGGGTGTTCCGTGAAAGACTTGCCATCGTCTGTGGACACGAACAAGGACGTGACTGCCGACGTTGATCCGCCGCTCATCGTCTCCGCCACGGTGACGAGGCCGCCGGGACCCGGCGTGACCTTGACCATGTCCGCCGTGCCGCTCGTGGATGGCAACAGAGCCCAGGATGGCGTCAGCAGGACGCTAGACCACGCGGCGGCGCCATTGGCCTTGCGATACAGGCGGTAGCCGTCGCCGGAGTGGACGGCCAGCCACACGGGCCGGCCCGGGGCCATCGCAACGACTCCCACCGCGGAGGACGCGACGCCGCTCGGAAGATCCAAGGTTCTCCAGGTCCGTCCGGCGTCATCCGACACGGAAAGGCCGCTGTCCAGCAGCATCCACGCCGACGACCCGAAGAAACTGACCAACCCAGGGAGGTCACGAGTTTGGGGACCGCTGGCCGAAGGGCTCGCTGGGGTCGAGGGCGCCGCGGTGTCGGAAGCCATCGGACTCACGACCACGCCGAACGCCCCGATCCGCAGTGCCATTGCCGCGACCACGACCACGATTGCGAGCATGGCCAGGGACGCGATCCCTCGCGACGCCGAGCGGGGCCGGCGGGCGGTCCGCATCGGTGCTACACGCCGCGCGCCGGCTTCCCTCAGCTCCTGCTCGAAGTAGCCGCGTACGGCCGCGATTGCCTCTTCTTCCGAAAGCGTTCGATCGCCTTTCATCGAAGTTCCTCCCGGACCCTGGCCAGGCCCTTGCGCAGCTGAGTCTTCACCGTGTTCGGACTAACGCCCAGCGCGCCAGCCGTCTCCTCGACCGAGAATCCGCTGTAGTGGTGGAGCAGTAGTGCCGCCCGTGTCCTCGGCGGAAGACCTGCGATGGCGCGTCGCAGATCGACCGAAATGCCCATCTCGCCGTCGACCCGCAACTCCTCGACGCGATCGTCCAGGGAAACGAAGCGCCTCAGGCGCCGCCTCAGGCGAAAAGCCTCTCGGCTCTCGATGCGAACTAGCCACGCCTTGGCAGCCGCAGGATCGCGAAGTTGATCGGCGTGGCGTAGCGCGATCTCGAAGGTGGACTGATAGAGGTCTTCCGCCTCCGACCAGTTCCGTGTGATGGCGTGGGCCAGCGCCAGCAGCAGGGCGCCGTGTTGAGCCACGAGCGCGTCGATGTCCAAGACCGCGACCCGTTGGTCGGATCGGTCGAGCGACGCATCCTGCTTAGCCACGTTTCCCATCCTACGTACTAAGAGACGCGGCGGCCGAAAACGGGTGACTTCCTCTTGCGACGGCGTGGACCAGACGCGGAATTGCCACTCGGCGGGCGTGACTCGGCGAGGGCGCTCAAGACGCGGATAGCACTCACCGGTTTGGCGGCGACGGGCACGCCAGAACCAACGGCGGCGGCGGAGGAGGCGCGGTTGGTTGACCGGAGGGAAGTGGTGGAGATGAGGGGACTCGAACCCCTGACCCCCGCGATGCGAACGCGGTGCTCTTCCAGCTGAGCTACATCCCCACGCGAGGCAGGAGTCTAGCACAGCCCTACCGCCCCAAACCCGGCAAGGCCGGTCCTGCGGTGTGCTTCGTATCGCCGACGCCCGGGGGCTTGACTAGTAGAACGTATGTTCTAGTATTGACGTCTAATGAAGACCCCTTCCCCCAATGTCCAGGCCGCTTTGACGTCCCTCCAGGGACGTTGGGGTGGAGCAGCTCCGCGGTGGGGCGGAGAGGTTATCGGGGCTCTCGCAATGGCTCCGCAGCCGGAACCGGACGACGAGCAGGCAGTCTCGCGGATGGGCGCTCCGGCCGCTCGCCCAATGATCGTGCCGGACGAGAGGGCCATCCCAACGGGCTTCACCGCCCTCGACTCGATCCTCGGTCTAGGCGGTTTTCCGCGGACCGCAACCACGGCTCTCCAGGGCGATGGAACGAGCGGCAAGACCACGCTTGCGCTGCAGGCCGTCGCCCAGGTTCAGGCGCTGGGCGGGATAGTTGCGTACCTGGATCTCGCCAAGAGTCTGGACCCGGTAGAGGCGGTAGCCAGAGGCGTCCAGCTGGACTGGCTGGTCGTCCTCATGCCGGAATCCCTTGCGGAGGCGCTGGCGATGGCCGCGATGCTACTCCAGGATCGAACGGTCGATTTGCTGCTGTTCGATCTGCCGAACAAGCCCCTGGATTCGGCGGGAGTCTCCGCGGCTCGTCTGGCCGAACGGGTCCACAGGCTGTCCGCGATGGCTCGTCGGGCGGGTGTCCAGATGCTTGTCCTGGAGCCGCCTGGTCTGCCGGCCGCGCTCCTGGGCGCGCTGACCCAGGAGGCCGCTCTGCGGCTGGAGTTGAACCGTCGGGCCTGGATCAGGCTCGGGCGTGACGTGGTGGGCCAGCGGACAGAGGTCCGCGTTTCGCGCGACCGGTTTGGGCCTCCGGGTCGAGCCGCGGAGCTTCGAATTCTGTACGCGGACGGTGGCCCCCGGGACGCTTGCCTGGCCCGAGACGAGCTTCTGAGAGAGTCGGCGCCGGGCAGGTTGGCGGTGAGGTTGCATCCGCCGGGCCTCTTACGTCCGGCCGCTCATTTGTCTGCGGTCCGGCCGTCGCCGCTTTCCGCTCATCCCAATGCTCCGGTCTCCGTCGATGCGACTCCTCCATCTCTACTGGCCGCACCTTCTACTCCGCCTGGCCCGAGGCCGATCGCCTTTCCCTTCCCCGGCAGAGCCGATCGTGCTGGGCGGCAAGCCTTGGTCGGACGGCCTGGTTCTGGACGCGAGCCGATCGGCATTGGAGCTAGGAGTTCGGGTCGGGATGCCGCTTGGGTCGGCTCACCGTCTCGCCCCGGAGGCCAGGTTTCTCGATCCCGATCCGATAGCTGATGCGGCCGCGCTCGATGCGGCGCTAGATCTGCTGGCTGGTTACAGCCCGGGCATTGCCGCCGAGACGGAGACGGCCGGGTCGGGGTTCGGGCGGATCGAGGTCCAGCTGGATGGTCTTGAGCGGCTATGGGGGCCGGAGCCGCTGATCGTTGCCCGTGTTGGCGAGTCGTTGGCGGGGGTCCTGCCCGGGCGGCCGTTGGCGGGGATCGGCGGGACGCGATTTGCCGCCGCGGTCGCGGCCTCGATCGCAGCCGCCGTGCCCGGCGCGCCCGTCGCCGCGCCCGGAGCCGGCTCGGCCGGTAGCGCCGCCGGCGCCGTTCTGCTGCATGTCGTGGCACCGGGCGCGGACGCCGAGTTCCTGGCACCGCTTTCCGCGGCCATGCTGAGTCGCGACCCGGAGATACGCGCCCGTCTCGACAGGCTTGGACTGAGGGCCATCGGCCAGGTCGCCCAACTACCGCGTTCCGCTCTGGTGGCGCGGTTCGGGCCGGAGGGCGAGCGGCTCCATGCCCGGGCTCGCGGCGAGGAAACGAATCCGTTCCGGCCGCGGCGCGCCCCGGAACGGATGGTGCTGGCACTGCCCATTGATCCGCCGGTCTCGGATGTCGAGGGGCTCCGGTTCGTCCTGCATAGGCTAGCGGCCGCCTTCGGCGATCAACTCCAGGCTCGCGGCGCCGCGACCTCACGCGCTAGATTGACCCTGGAGCTGGATCGAACCTTCGTCGCCGGAGAGGGGCCGACTCAACTTGTCATCGATCAGCTCCTGCCCGAGCCCACGTCGGAAGGGCTGGCCATAGAGCGCCTGCTAATCGCCCGGCTGGAGATGGCGCCGCCGCAAGCGCCGGTCTCGCGCCTCGACCTCCAACTCGGCGACGTGGCGCCCGCTGCCGGCTGCCAGCTCACTCTCTTCACGCCCCAGACCGGACGGACCGGCCGGCTTGGCTGGCAGCTCGCCAGACTCGGGCTCCGCTTCGGTGAGGGCCGGGTCGGATGGGCGGAGTTGGGGGACACGGAGGCGCCGCTCGCCGAAGCCCGATGGACGTGGCGGCGGCAAACCGATGGACGCGCCGCTGGAGCCGCAGCCAAGGGCGACAGCGCCGCTGGTTCTGCCCTATGACGCGGCTGCTGCGGGAGCATCCCTCGATAGAGGTGGAACTGGATCAGGCCGGGACGCTGGTTGCTTTCCGCTGGAACGGTCGACGAGAACAGATCGAGGTCTGCAACCGTTGGCGCGTCGAGGAGAGTTGGTGGAGCCGGCCGATCGAACGCGACTACTTCAAGGTTGCCGGGGCTCGCTGGCTGGCGCTGCTATACATCGATCGGGCCGATGGGACGTGGCACCTGGAGCGGCTATACGACTGACTGCGCCTGAGATCGACAGAGCCCGCCGGAAAACCGGCGGGCTCTGTGGTCTTGCGGCCAGCTCACTGGGCCGTTCGACGGGCTAGCGTTCCGGCCACCACACCGAACCGTTGCCCCTGTCCTCGATTGCGACGTCGAGGTGTACTTCTCTAGTTGGTCGATGCCTGGGCTGCGACCGCCATCGGCAGGACCACGAGGATGAGCAGGGCCGCGAACATTACCGCCAGGGCGGTCCGGAAGGCGCTGAATGCGAGGTTGCGGCAGCTGGTCATCGCCTTTGTTGACGGACAATCGCGGTCGCGTGTTGCGCGCCGCCAGTGGTCTCGCGGGCGGTTGCGGCCGGGGCCCGGCCAAGGCGCCCACCAGCATCCGGCGGGCCTCCGAGGGAGCCTCCCCGAACATTCTCAAGCGAGTAGGATTGGCCCCGGCCCAGCTCAAAATGAGGGCCATGTCCGCGAGTTTTCCTTGCCAGGGGAGCGAACGTGCCCAGACGATTCTCGGCCATCTCGTTGGTGGCCCTTTTGCTAAGCGGTGTGGCCTTTGCGCTGACCGGACCGACCGGGCTGGCCGCCGCCAAAGATGTGAAGCCGCTGGCTCCGCCCCAAATCGACGGCATGGCCGTTTACATCCCTTACAACGTCGCCATCAAGATCGATGGCAAGCTCAACGATTGGGCCGGCGTACCCGTCCAAGTCGTCGACTACGGCCCCAAGACCTCCTCCAACTTCCTGGAGGATGGACAGTTCAGCTTTTCAGTGGCCGCGGATCAGGCCAACTTCTACATCACCATGTCTGCCGTCGACAAGACAATCATCGCCGGCAAGCACGCCGGGGCCTTCTGGAACGAAGACTCGATGGAGTTCTTTCTCAACACCACCGGCAACCTGAACACCAAGAGCTACAAAGGCGTCTACCAGATCAACATCAACGCCGCGGACATCGGCAAGAAGGACCCCAACGGGCTCATTCTCACCGGCGTAAACAGCGAGAAGATCCATGTCCGCGGCCTGGTCTTCAAGACCCAAGGAGACCCGAAGGGCTGGGGCTTCGAAGCCGCCGTACCGCTGGCGGACCTGGGCGTGGTGCCTGCCCCTGGCCTCGAGATCGGTTTCCAGGCGCAACTCAACGGCGCCTCCGTACTCGATCGAGACGTGCAGCTGGCCTGGTCGAAAGCCGACGTCACAAATATTTCCTATCAAGACCCCAGCGTCTTCGGCACGGCCATCTTCTTCAAGGTCGGGGCAAGCGCGGTCCCAACTCCCGGCCGCCTGGCGCCTACACCCACGCCGCCGCCCCCGCCCGCACCACCGCAGGTGAGCGTCAACCAGGTGGGCTACTACCCGTCCGGACCCAAGATCGCTTCCTATGCCTTGGCCGATACCTCGCCGCAGACGTGGAAGCTGCTAAATGGCGCCGGACAGCAGGTGGCGACCGGCCAGACGACGATTTTTGGGGTTGACCCCGCCTCAGGCAGCCGCGTCCATCTAATCGATTTCTCTGCCTACACCACGCCCGGTACCGGCTACACCCTGCACGTGGGTGCCGTCGCCAGCGATCCGTTCAAGATCTCCGCCGACCTCTATTCGAGCCTCGAGAAGGACGCCCTGGCCTATTACTACCGCAGCCGCAGCGGCATCGACCTGACGGCTCAGTACGCCGGCGCCCAATGGGCTCGAGTTGCCGGCCACCTCAGCGACAGCAGCGTGACCTGCTACAAGGGCGTTGACACGAACGGCAAGGTCTGGCCGGGCTGCGACTACTCGCTAAACGTGTCCGGCGGTTGGTACGACGCCGGGGATTACGGGAAGTACGTCGTCAATGGCGGAATCTCGGTCTGGACCCTCATGAACGAGTACGAACGCAACCCGAAGGCCTTCGCTGATGGCACGCTCAACATCCCCGAGAACAAGAACGGCGTGTCTGACATCCTCGACGAGGCCCGCTGGGAGCTGACGTTCATGCTGGGCATGCAGGTGCCTGCCGGCAAGCCCCAGGCGGGCATGGTCCACCACAAGGTGCACGACGATGTGTGGAGCTCCTTGCCGTCGATGCCACCCACGCAGGCTACCAACCGCTACCTATTCCCGCCGTCCACGGCCGCGACGCTTAACCTGGCCGCAGTGGGGGCGCAGTGTGCCCGCATCTGGAAGACGATCGACCCGGCCTTCTCGGCGAAATGCCTGACCGCCGCCGAGACCGCCTGGGCCGCCGCCAAGGCTAACCCGAGCGTCTATGCCGTCCCATTCGCCGCCGGCGGTGGCGATTACTCCGACACCAAGGTTGACGACGAGTTCTACTGGGCGGCCTCCGAGTTGTTCGTGACCACCGGCAATGACACCTACAAAGACTACCTGCTCGCCTCGCCAGACTGGGCCTCGGGCATGGTTCCAAGCTGGGGCAGCACGGCCGGGCTGGGAACCATTTCGCTGGCCGTCATCCCCAACAAGCTGCCCGCCGATAAGGTGCAGGCCGCCCGTCAGGCGATCCTCGACATGGCCGACCGGAGGCTGGGTTTCGCCGGCAGGCAGGGCTATGGCGTGCCGGTGGCCAACTTCGTGTGGGGCTCCAATTCCGAGGTTCTGAACTCGGCCATGCTGATGGGCCTGTCTTACCAATTCAGCGGTGACCGCAAATATTTGGACGGGGCCGCCCAGGCCCTGGACTACGTGCTCGGTCGCAACCCCTTGAACAAGAGTTACATCACCGGCTACGGCACGAACCCGGTACAGCACCCGCACCACCGTTTCTGGGCCGGCCGAGTCGATGAAGGCTATCCAACTCCTCCGCCCGGTGTAGTGGCCGGCGGCCCCAACGACATGCCCAGCGACCCGGCCACGCTGGCTGCAGGTCTGACGGGCAACCCCGAAGGCAAGTCGTACGTGGACGATATCGCCTCGTTCTCAACGAACGAGGTCGCGATCAACTGGAACGCCCCCCTGGCCTGGGTCACGGCTTTCGTGGATCAGGAGCAGCACAAGAGTTCGGTCGCGCCGCCGGCCGCCCCGGCACCGAAGGACGACGGATCGCCAGATCAGAGAGCCCTCATCCTCGTGCCGGTTTTATTGGTCGTGGGAGTCATGGTCTTCTGGGTGTGGCGAAGAGGCCGCAGGAACGACGCCGGCGCGTGAGAGGCGGCTTCTGGACGCGGCGGGCGGTTGCTCGGCGGTTTCGTACTAGATAGAACAACTGTTCTATACTAAGCCGCCAACCGACTACCGAGGGCGCAGTTGGCCGCCTACGCCGAGCTTCACTGTCACACCAGCTTCTCGTTCCTCGACGGCGCTTCGACGCCGGACGAGCTGGCCGAACGCGCCGTGGAACTGGGGCTATCCGGTCTTGCGGTCACGGATCACGGGGGCCTCTACGGCGTGGTTCGCTTTGCGACCGCGATGCAGGAAGCCGGGGTGCGCCCGATCGTGGGGGTCGAGATCGAACTGCTGGACGCGACGGTGCCCGATCTTGCGGGAGTCGTTGTTCCGGCGCGTCGTGCGAGGGGCCGCGTTCTGGCGGTGGGCTCGCTGCTCCCCGGTGACGCGCCGGGCGGCGAGGGGCTGCCGGCTCGGCCGCGCCCAGCCCGGGCTCGCCTGCCCGGCCACCGCGATGCCATCAAGGAGGATCTGCGAGGGGTGGGGGAGGCGCAACGCGGCCCGCATCTCGTGCTGCTGGCTCGCAACGCGGCCGGCTACCGGAGCCTGTGCCGGCTGATCAGCCGAGCGAACCTGGCCGGCACGAAGTCGATGCCGCGCTTCACTCAGGAGCTTTTGGCGGAGCACACGGAAGGCCTGGTGGCTCTCTCCGGGTGCCGGGAAGGCGAAATCGCCAGACGCCTTCGAGTCGGCGATCGGGAAGGGGCGCGAGCCGCGGCGGAACGGTACTCGCTGATGTTCGCCGGCAGAGGGCCGCGCCGCGACGCCATTGCCACTGCCGCGTTCTTCCTGGAGTTGCAGCACCATCTACTCCCCGACGACGACTGGCTCGTGGCCGAAACCGCGCTGCTCGCCGACGAGTTGGGGCTGCCGGTCCTGGTCACGAACGATGTCCACTATGCACGTCCCGAAGGCCGGGAACTCCACGATGTCCTGACGGCGATTCGCCACGGCCGGTCCCTCGATCAGCTGCGCAACCTTCGGCGCCCGGACGGTGAGTCGTACCTGAAGTCGGCTGATGAGTTGATGGCCCTGCCACCCGCAGGCGTCGCGCCTGTGGGCGGCGCGACTGCGGAGGACTCGCAGGCCGACTCTCGAATGAGGTCGGCCTGGGTTGAGGGAATCGGCAACTCCGGTGAGTTGGCCGCCAGCTGCTCGGTTGACCTTGGCTTCGAGCGCTATCGCTTTCCAGGCTTCACGGTCCCGAAGGGCAATACGCCCTATTCGTATCTGGAGGAGCTATGTCACGACGGCGCCCGCCGCCGCTACCACCCGATCTCGTCACCGGTCGTGCGCCAGCTGGCCCACGAACTCGATGTCATCGAACGGACCGGCCTGGCCGAGTTCTTCCTGATCTGCTGGGATCTGATGCGGTTCGCCAAAGAGCGCGGCATTCCGGCTCAGGGCCGGGGCAGCGCGGCCGATTCGATCGTCGCCTACGTCCTGGGTATCACTCGCGTCGATCCGATCCGCCACCACCTGCTCTTTGAACGGTTCATCAACGAGGGTCGAACGAGCTACCCGGACGTCGATATCGACTTCTCCTCGGCACGACGGGAGGAGGTGATCCAGTACGTCTATGCGCGCTACGGCCCCGAGCACACGGGCATGGTCTGCAACCTGGTCACGTATCGGGCTCGCTCCGCGGTTCGGGAGGTCGGGTACGCGCTGGGATTCCCGAGGCCTCTTGTCGATCGGGTTGCCAAGGCGCTAGAAACGTACGACTCGGTGATGGTCCGGCGCGATCTGGAGGCGGACGGTGGCTTCGGCCAGTTCTTCGCCGAGACGGTCGAGCGCGAGACGGCGGCGAGTGGCGGCATGGGGGGTGGCGCGGCCGGGGCGAGGGGCGGCATGGCGAGTGGCGCGGCCGAGGTTGCGATGGCCCGCGGCTTGGTCGACGGCATGGGCCGCCTCAACGTAGCCCGGGGTGGCCCGGATGGCAAAGGTGGTCCCGGCGACTCCGCGGCGAGCGTGGCCTGGCTGACAAAGCAGAGGTCGGCGGGTGCGGCTTCGGGCACGGCTTCGGCCCCGACGGCGGCGCCCTCGGCCGCGCCGGCACCGTTCCCACCGCCCAGCTCCACCCGCAACATGCCGGACTGGGAGCGCTGGCTCGAGTTTTGTGCCCGCATCGACGGCCTGCCCCGGCACCTTTCGATCCACACCGGCGGCATGCTCGTGACCGCGGCGCCGTTGATCGATATCGCCCCGCTGGAGCGGGCAACCATGCCCGACCGCGTCGTCGTGCAGTTCGACAAGCGCGATGTCGAGACGATGAAGCTGATCAAGCTCGACCTGCTCGGCCTGGGCATGCTGGCCGCCATCGACGAGACGCTCCAGCTGATCGAGCACGACTGCGGCGCCTGCGTCGATCTCGATCGACTGCCGGAGGACGTGCCGGAGGTTTTCGCCATGCTCCAGGCCGCCGACACCGTGGGCGTCTTCCAGGTCGAGAGCCGGGCCCAGATGCAGACCCTGCCCAAGTCCAAGCCGGCCAACCTGGACGACCTGGTGGTGGAGGTCGCGATTATCCGGCCCGGCCCGATCCAGGGCAATGCCGTCCACCCATATCTGCGCCGCCGCCAGGGCCTCGAGCCAACGACCTACCTCCACCCGAGCATGGAGCCGATCCTGCGCGAAACCCTGGGCGTGATCCTGTACCAGGAGCAGGTAATGCAGATCGCCATCACCGTGGCCGGTTTCTCGGCGGGCGAGTCGGACGGATTCCGCCGGGCTATGGGGACTTGGCGCTCCAGCAAGGAGATGGAGAAGCTCCACCTGCGCTTTGTCGAAGGCTGCCGCGTCACCAACGACCTGACCGACGAGCAGGCCGAGGAGCTGTTTCGCCGGGTCGCCGCCTTCGCCTCGTTCGGATTCGCCAAGAGCCACGCCGCAGCATTTGCTCGGACGGCCTACGAATCGGCCTTTCTCAAGCTCTTCTACCCGGCCCAGTTCACGGTTGGGTTGATCAACGCCCAGCCGATGGGCTTCTACCCGGTGGAGGTCCTGATCAACGACGCCAAGCGCCACGGGGTCGCGGTCCTGCCGGTGGACGTCAACGCGTCGGAGTACAAGACGACGACCGAATGGGTCGGGCCAGGCCGGCAGGCGACCATTCGATCGTCCGGTTGCATCGTGCCGTCGAAGGCTTCGCGCGACCGCTTGACGCCCGAATCGGCGACCGGCTACGCGATCAGGCTGGGACTGGCGCTCGTCAAGGGGATCGGCGAGGAACATGCCGAAAGGCTGGACACCGAACTGGGGCGCGGTCCATATGCCACGCTCGCGGACGTGGTGGCGCGGACGGAGCTGCCCGAAGAAGTGGTCGAACGAATGATTCGAGCCGGAGCGCTCGACTCGCTCGGCCGGCCTCGGCGCGAACTGCTGTGGCAGCTTCGGGAGGTCATGGGCGCGACGCGAGGGAGGGCCGGAGGGAGGGCCGGAGGTGTGATGAGCGGCACGGCGAGCAGCCCGGCGAGCGGCACCAAGCGGCGCGCAGCCGGGCGGTACGGGTGCGCCGCCGGGCGGCCTTTGGACCTGCGGCTGCCCCCGACTTCCGTTCCCCAGTTGCCGCCCCTGACCGAACGCGAGCGGCTCGGCGACTCGTATGCGGTGCTATCGCTGGACGCTCGGCGCCAGGTGATATCGCTATTCAGGCCCGCTCTCGAGCGGCTCGGTGCGGTGACGAACGCATCGCTGGCTGATCGTGCCCCGGGTTCCGTGCGGCTAGGTGGCCTGGTCGTCACCCGCCAGCACCCGATGACGGCCCGCGGTACGGTCTTCCTGGCTCTGGAGGATGAGACCGGCATGGTCAACGTCACTCTCTGGCCGGACGCCTGGGCGCGGCTGCGGGGAGTGGTGAGGCGCCACGCGCTGCTTTACGTGGAGGGGACGCTCCAGCGCGAGGCGAACGTGGTCAACGTCATCGCCCGTGACATCAGGCCGCTGCCCGAGGTCGCGGAGAGCCCCGGCGGCCCGGCGCGCCCGGATGGCGTGCGAGCCCTCGGCTATTCCGGCACGCGGCGCGGTTGATTCGCGCCGGGAGGCGCGGGTCAGCGGCGCGGGCGGGAGGTCTGCTTTGAGCCGCCGGCCGTGGCGCGCCGAGGGTTCCCCATGCTGGTCAACCCCAGGAAGCGCTTGTACCAACCGGACAGGGCGCCAAACAGAGCTCCGAACGGCAGGGCCTGTGTCAGCCACGAGAACGTGTTGGGAAGGACATCGCTGCTCTGGATCTGGCCAAAGCCAGGGATGATCGGCCGGGCAACGACGTACACGAGAGTCAGGAAGAATATGGCGATGGCCGCAGCCAGGATTCCGGCCAGCCAGGTCGCCCTGGGCGCAAGGAAGCCGGCGACCATGGGCGGCAGCAGCGGCAGTGGGCTCAGTACGAACTGAAGCGTTATCGACAGGATGGGATTGTTGGCATCGTAGGCCCGGCCGGCAAGCTGGCTGTAACTCAAGGCCGCGGCGATAGCGCACACAAGCGCCACAGGCCAGACCGCCGTGGTGTGCAATACCAAGTCTCCAATACCGCGCAGGTCTTCACGGTAGTGGGGTGTGCGGTAGGCCATCTTCATGGCTGTGAAGAAGCCGACGCGTGTTCCCGGGGCCAGCGCTGGCCCGGAGGCCTGACCCTGGGGATTTCGCCCCCGACTCGTTCGGGAGGTCTGATCCGGCGCGGTGTCTACCTCATTCGTCTCGCCGCCCTCAGTATCGGACTGCGCCATCAGGTAGGCCCGATAGCGGCGGCGCGCCTCGGCTCGATCGGTCATCTTGGCGCGGGGCACTTGTGTCTCCTCGGCAGAGCTACGGTCTCGAACAAGCAGGCACTAACCGCACCTGGCGCAGCAAGGGGCGCGGTCGGAATGGTAGTCCATGGAGCGGTCTCTTACCGGCCGGGTGTTCGACATGCCTGCGCGCTGCCGCCGGCAAGCGGCCGATAAGCGCCAGATAAGCCGCACCGAAGCGGGCGGGTGTACAAACCGGAGTGCCATTCCCGCCGGAGAGGCTACTCGAGGTGTCTTATGCGTGCTCCCCGCGGGATCTTCGCGGCGTCCGTTTCGATCCTTGTCGCGCTGGCGGCGGTGTCCGCTAACGCATCGCCGGGCTTTGGGGTGAGTCCTGACCCATGGCCCACGTCCTCCGCCCTCGTTCTGGCGGAGGTCATAACCGGCGGCGTCTCGGCGTCGGACGAATATGTCGAGCTCTACAACGCCGGCCCAGTGCCTGTGGACGCCGGCGGTTGCGAGTTGCTGTATGTCTCGGCTTCCGGGGCGACAGTGACGCGGAAGGTGACGCTCGCGTCGCCGTTGTCGCTCGAACCGGGGCAGCACCTGCTCGTGGCGAACGTCTTGGGCATGTATGGACCACTCGCCGACGCCACGTACACGGGGGGGCTCGCGGCGGGCGGAGGCAGCCTCGTTCTGGAGACGCCAAGCGGAACAGTACTGGACGCCGTCAGTTGGGGCAGTGCCAACAACTCCTTCCTCGAGGGGCTGCCGGTTCCGGCTCCGCCGGCCGGCTCCAGCATTGAGCGCCAGCCCGGCGGTGCCGAGGGCAACGGGCGGGATACCAACGACAGCCGAGCGGACTGGTCGGTTCAGGCCAACCCCCTGCCGCAGTCGCTTTCATCGGCTCCGACCGGCACCACGGGACCTTCGGCCAGCGCAACCTTCAGCGCGACTGCGCCCGGTGCGAGCCCCAGCCAGACTAACGCGGCCAGCCCGACAGGCACCTCGACCGCGACCTCCGGAGGAACTATCGCGCCGACCGTGCCGACTGCGCCCACGGCCCAACCGAGCACGACCCTCAACCAGCCGACTCCGGGTCCGACCCAGACCGGCGAGGCCTCCGGGCCTCCGGGGCCCACGCTGATTCCGTCCCTCGATCCAACGGCCTCCGCGCCCGCATCCGCGTCGCCCCCGGTCGCCACCACCGGGCCGGGGTCAACGACGATCGCCCTGGCACGGGCAGCCGTGGACGGGAGCCACGTGACCATCGAGGGCGTGCTGACGGCGTCCCTTGGGTCGCTGGAGAGCGCGCATGGCGGTTTCGTCCAGGATGCCAGCGGAGGCATCGCAGTTTACCTGTCCGTATCGATGTCCACCCCATTGGCCGCCGGAACGATGGTTCGAGTGGCTGGCACCATCGACGATCGGTACGGCCAGCGGACCGTCCGCGCCGATTCCGGCGATGTCGTCACGCTTGGGGCCGGGACTATTCCGGCACCTGCCGATCGGGCGACCGGGGCGGTCTGCGAGGGCGACGAAGGATTGCTAGTCGCGACCAACGGCGTTGTCGCTGCGGCGCCCGATTCGCTCGCCGATGGAATCGGACTCTGGCTCGACGATGGCAGCGGACCGCTACGGGTCGTTGTCACTCCCAATGCTCTTGGAACGATCGCTCCGGTGCGGGGAATGCGATTGCAGGTCACCGGCCCGATCGGCCAGCATACGTCGGCGTCGTCGGCGGGCTACCGGCTGGATGCGACCGAGCCGGGCCGTGTGGTCGTCGACGCAGGTCCCTCACCGGCGCCGTCCGATCCGTCGGCCCGGCCATCGGCCCCGCCCACCGCCGGTGCGTCGGCCCGGCCCTCCCCTTCGCCTACCGCCGGTGCGTCGGTCCGGCCTTCCCCTTCGCCCACCGCCGGTCCGTCGGTCAGGCCATCGCCAACCGATCCAGAAGTCGACCTGGTTTCGATAGCTGCGGCGCGAAGCCTCTTGATCGGGACTCATGTCCGAGTAGCCGGCGCCATCGCAGCCTGCCCCGGCGTCCTGGGCTCGGACGTTCTACTCGCGATTGCGGATTCGTCGGCCGGGATCTTCGTTAGGCTGGCTGCGCCGCTGGACGGCCTGGCTCTCGGTCGTTCCTTCGAGGTGGTCGGCGAGCTGGCGGCCCCCTACGGTCAACTCGAAGTCCGCGAATTGGACTGGACCGTCCTGGGCGATGAGGGCATGCCGGCTCCATCCGCCCGTATTTCCCTCAGCGCCATCGGCGAGTCAACCGAGGGATCGCTCGTCCGGGTAAGCGGCACCGTTGACTCCGTCAGCGTGGAGGCTGGTCGGCTGACGATGACCGTCGGCGACGGGAAGTCCATCGTGCGAGTGCTTGCGGATCCAGCGACGGGCCTGTCGCGGGCCGATGCGATCCGCGGCGCGGTCGTCGACCTGACCGGGATCGTTGGCCAACGTTCGACAGGGCTCGGGCGGTTGGACGGCTACCGGCTGTGGTTGCGCAATCGGTCCGACCTGTCGACTGAGACGTCCACTCCGCCCTCGGCGAGCGGTTCCACCCCGCCCTCGGCGAGCGGTTCCACCCCGCCCTCGGCGAGCGGTTCCACCCCGCCCTCGGCGAGCGGTTCCACCCCGCCCTCGGCGAGCGGCTCGTCTCCGAGTCCCACGCCCAAAGCAACGGCCCCGGCCCCAATTCACCGGGATCTCGCCTCGGCGATCTCGACTCGCAACGCCAAGGTGGACGTAGCGGCGACGGTGACGGCCCAGGCGGGCCTGCTTGACGTAGACGGTCCGACGATCGTCGTCGATGACGGGACCGCGGCGGTGGCCGTAATACTGCCCGATGATTCGGTGCGGCCTCGCGTCGGCTCGCGAGTTCGCGTGGTCGGGACGGTTGGAACGTGGCACCTTGGTCCCAAGGTCGTGGCGTCGCAAGTGGAATTGCTCGGCGACGTGGGGACGGTTCCACCGGTGCGGACGGCTGCTGCCCTCGGTCCGGCGAACGAATGGCGCCTCGTCCAGGTCTGCGGCCGGATCGACCGACTGACTCGGGCCGGGGCACGGTGGAGGGCGGAACTTCTCGTGGACGGGCGGCGTGTGATCGTTCTCGGCGAACCCGCCAGTGGAGTGCCCGCCACTCGGATGGTCAAGGGTGGTTTGGCGATCGTTGCCGGCATCGTGCGTCGGTCAACGTCGGACAATTCTGTGTTCCAGCTCCTGCCGCGCAACTCACTGGACGTTCGCGTGTCCTCACCGGTCCCGGGCGGAGCCGCAGACGGCGTTGTACGGTCCCAGGATGCGGGCAGATCCAACCTAGCTAATGCGACCGGTGCCGCGACCGGTGCAGCAATCCCTCACCTCAAAATCGGGGATCTCTCCGGCAGTATCGGGCTGGTCGTGGTCGTCTCGGGCCTTGTGACTGAGACGGATGGCGAGACGGCGGTCCTCGACGACGGGACCGGCAGCGTGATCTTGAGCGGCGCGGCCGCCGCGGAGTCCCTGGCGATCCTCGAACCCGGTGATGCCCTTGAGATTACGGGCGAGGTTGCGACCGGAGCACTGGGACTGACCGTCATTGTGGATCCGGAGCGAATCGTTTCCCTGGGTGGCTCGCCAGGGTTGGAACTCGGTGCCGCGGCTGTTTCGTCCGGCGGCTTAGGATTCGGGCTCGGCCCGGCAATGATTCCCGGCAGCGCGGGGAGATCCGACGCGTCAAGCTCAGGAGCCCCAGGCTCGCGGGGCAACAACGCGATCGACGGCGCCGCGGGTTTCCAGCTGGGTCAGGCTGGGGGACTGGGCGTGCCCACGCTCTGGCCCGCGTTAGCGATCGGCGGGATCGTCCTGGTGCTGCTTCTGATGATTGGCGGGAGCGTTCTTGCCACCCGCAAGCGCGTCCGCGTCGAGTCCGGAGCCCCTCCGATTCACGGTGGAGCCGAAGCTCGTCCGGTGCAGCGATGCGCCGCTGCGGCTCTCAGTCGACTGCGGTCCGTGCGCCGCGCGTCGAGACAGGGTCACCTGGAGATGGAGCCAATTCCACCTCCGGCCACCTCGCCGGCTGGCCCAAATGGCCCTGAAGAAGGCTGACAGGGCGGTCCGCGGTCGAGTTCGCCTTGTGCTCCCGGCGTCCTCGGGCTTGACGCTCCAGTTTGGCGCCGTCTATGCTCCGGCTAGGTGCCCAGCATTGAGCACCAGTTACGAGGAACGAGGTCTTGCCGAACGCGGTCCTCCGCGTGCTCCTTCAGGAAACCCGGCAGCACCAATGTGGACTCGGCCCCGGCGATTCGTTCGGGGTATCTCATCCCACCCCAGGCTTGCAGGAGTCGCCAGGGTTCGCCCCGTTTGTCCAGGGCTTCAATCCGGAATCGGGCTTCACGGCTCGATCCGAACGGAGGCCAAGGCTGACACCTGGAACTCATGCGGCACGTGAGGTGGAACGCTGGGCGCACGCCGAGATCGTTCGAAGTTCGGCATTAGCCGAAACCAACCGAGCGAAGCAGGCTTGGTATTTCCGCCGCCAGGCGACTTTGCCTGCGTCGGCGTGAGCCCTATGTCCGGGGTCGAGGCGCCCCTCTACAGCACTGGGAGGCTAGAACAATGGTCGAGGGTTACTGCGTCAAGGACAAGAAGAAGGTCGAGATCAAGGACGCCGTGAAGGTCACCATGAAGAACGGTAAGCCGGCGACGCAGGGCACTTGCCCGGAGTGCGGCGGCAAGGTCTTTCGTATCGGCGCCTGACCGCTCGCACAAGGATCAGGTCATCGCGACCCCCGCTTCGGCGGGGGCCGCGGCGTCTTCGGGACCAAAAGCTGGGCCCGACGGGCCAATTCAGTCGGCATCCTGCGGTTGGGAGTGAATGCCGTCACGACCCACCCGGGCGGGGAGGACGTGTCTAACGGGCCGACCGGCCCGCTGGACCGTCAATTGGCTTTGCTAGAATTGACCAGCATCTCCACCAAACACCCCAACCGGCGAGGTTTCCCCTGTCAGCACGACCAGTACTCGCCCTCGACGTCGGAGGCACGCAGATCCGAGCCGCCGTCGTCGTGGACGATGGTGCCCGCATAGCTCGCGCCAACGGCAAGACCCCAATCTCCAACGGCCCGGAGGCCATTCTGCGAGCCTGCGCCGATGCGCTGCGGTCGGCGCGCGACCAGGCCCCCCCCGATGTGCGGGATGCGATAGTCGGTGTCGGGATCTCGAGTCCCGGTCCAGTTGACCAGTGGCACGGCATGGTCCTCCAGACCCCCAACATGGGGCCGGAGTTCGTCAATATCCCCATCGCTGCGGAACTCGCCGCCGCGCTGGGTCTGCCGGCATTCCTCGACAGGGACACGAATGTGGCGGCGCTGGGCGAAATGGCGTTCGGGGCGGCTCGGGAGTGCGCCGACTTCATCTACATCACGGTCTCAACCGGCGTTGGTGGCGCAATCGTGTACGACGGGCGCATCCTGCACGGCCCCGACGGAACGGCCGGTGAACTCGGCCATACGCCCGTCTCCATGGAGGGGTTGTGTGGCTGCGGTGCCGTTGGCCACCTCGAAGCTTTCGTCGGCGGCGCCGCGATGGCGCGGACCGCTCGCCAGGCGGTAACGGACGGCCGCAGTCCATTCCTGGCCGACCGTGCCACCCAGAAGGGCCTCGCCAAGATCGAGGCAAGGGATGTCGCGGAAGGCGAAGACGCTGGCGACGAGGCTTGCCACGAAATCATCGAGCGCGGTAGGCGCGCTTTTGCAGTGGCCTGCGTCGGTTTCGTCGACGCCCTGAACCCAACCCGGATCGTGGTCGGCGGTGCGATCGCGGACGCTCAAGGCGAGCGATTACTCGGCCCGGCTCGGGCGGAGGTCGCCAGAACCGCATTCCGAACACCTCGCAGCCGCGTCCAGATAGTCCGCGCCGAACTCGGTGCGGATGTCGGTCTGGCCGGCGGCCACCCTCTCGTGATCGCGCGTCTCGGTGATCCAGCCTGGCGCGGCGGTCGGGCAACCCACATCCCCGCGCCAAACGGTTGACCCGAGCGCGGCAACTCTCTCCTGGAGGAAAAGACATGGCAGTTCGCGTTGGAATCAACGGCTTCGGTCGAATCGGCCGGCAGTCGCTCAAGGCCATCCTCGAGCGCTCCCCCGAGCTCGAAGTCGTCGCAGTCAACGACCTCGTGGACGTCCCGACAAACGCGCTCCTCTTCGCGCACGACTCGACCTACGGCAACTTCCACGGCACGGTTACCCATACCGCCGATTCGATCGTCATCAACGGTAAGGCCGTTAGGGTTCTCCAGATCGCGGATCCGACCCAGCTCCCCTGGAAGGACCTGGGCGTCGACATCGTCATCGAGTCCACGGGCCGCTTCACCGAGGCCGACAAGGCCCGCGCGCACATCGTCGCCGGCGCCAAGAAGGTCCTCATCAGCGCCCCGGCCAAGGGCGAGGACGTTACGATCGTTCTCGGCGTGAATGAGGCCACGTACGACTCGGCCAAGCACGTGATCATCAGCAATGCCAGCTGCACGACCAATTGCCTGGCCCCGGTCGCCATGGTCCTGAACGATACGTTCGGTATCGAACGGGGCCTCATGAACACGATCCACAGCTACACCAACGACCAGAAGATCCTGGACGTTGCCCACAAGGATCCGCGCCGGGCTCGCTCCGCCGGCCTGAATATGATCCCGACAACCACGGGCGCCGCTCGCGCTCTGGCGCTCGTTATACCGGCACTCAAGGGCAAGGTCGACGGCTTCAGCCTGCGCGTCCCGACCCCGACGGTGAGCATCGTCGACTTCGCAGTCGAGCTACGCGACGAGACTACCGCCGAGGCCATCAACGACGCGTTCCGGAAGGCCGGCGTGGGCCCGCTCCAGGGCATCCTCGGCGTCAGTGACGAGCCGCTCGTCTCGATGGACTTCAAGGCCGACTCTCGCTCTGCGATAGTCGACTCCGCGCTGACGATGGTGGTCGGCGGCACGGGCAAGTTCGTCAAGGTCCTGGCCTGGTACGACAACGAATGGGGCTACAGCTGCCGCGTCGCCGACCTGACCAAGTTCATCGCCGAGCGCCTCTAACCAGAGCGCCGCTAGATAGTCAGAAGGCGAAAAGGTCGTCAGGCCTTTTCGTCAAGGCGACCGGCCTCCCGGCCGGTCGCCCGCTGCCTGAGGTAATGATGGACAAGCTCACGATTCGCGATCTGGACGCCACGGGGAAGCGCGTCTTCGTTCGGGTCGACTTCAACGTTCCGCTCGAGGATGGCAAGATCACGGACGACAGCCGCATCCAGGCTGCCCTGCCGACGATCAAGGCCCTGATCGCTCAGGGCGCGGTCGTGATCCTGGCGAGCCACCTCGGCCGCCCCGACGGCAAGGTTCAGGACAGCATGCGGCTGCGGCCGGTTGCCGAGCGTCTGTCGCAGCTTCTCAAGATGCCCGTGCCGGTTACGGGTGACGCTCTTGGCGTAGGCACCGAGGACGCGATCAAGCGCCTCAAGCCTGGCGAGGTCATCCTCCTGGAAAACCTCCGCTTCCATGTCGAGGAAGAGAAGAACGACCCGGCATTCGCTCGGGCGCTGGCGAACTACGCCGACGTCTTCGTGAACGACGCTTTCGGGACGGCGCATCGGGCCCACGCCAGCACCGAGGGGATTGCCCGTCTCCTGCCCGCGTACGCCGGGCTCCTGATGGAGCGCGAGATCGAGGTCCTGGGCAAGCTCGTCTCCAACCCGGAGCGGCCCTTCGCAGCGATCATCGGCGGGGCCAAGGTCTCAGGCAAGATCAAGGTCCTGCGCAACCTGATCGACAAAGTCGATGTCCTCGTCATCGGCGGCGGCATGGCCAACACCTTCCTGCTCGCCCAGGGCAAACAGGTCGGCAAGAGTTTGGCCGAGCCGGACCTCATCGAAGACGCCAAGGCGATCATGGAATCGGCTGCCAAGCACGGCACAACGGTTGTCCTCCCGACCGACGTGGTCGTGGCCAAGGAAGTCACCCGCGGCAGCGAGTACAAGACTCTGCCCGCCGACAAGGTGCCGGCCTCCTGGAATATCGTCGACGTCGGACCGGCCACTCTCGAGGCGATGCGCAAGGCTCTCGAGCCGGCCCGCACTGTTCTGTGGAATGGCCCCCTCGGCGTCTTCGAGATCCCGACCTTTGCGGTTGGGACCAAGGAGATCGCGCGATTCCTGGCCGGGCGCGCCCAGTCCGGAGCCACGGTGGTCGTTGGCGGTGGCGACTCAGTCGCGGCCGTTGAGCAGCAGGGTCTCGCCGACAAGATGACCCACATTTCTACGGGCGGCGGGGCGTCGCTTGAATTCCTCGAGGGCAAGGAACTGCCGGGCGTAGCCGCACTCCTAGATCGCCCCAAGGGCTCGGCCGCCGAAGCAAGGAGCAACTAATGACAACGATTGATCTAATTGAAGCCCGCCAGATCATCGACTCGCGCGGCAACCCGACCGTAGAGGTCGACGTCGTACTAATCGACGGTTCCGTCGGCCGCGCGGCGGTCCCATCCGGCGCCTCCACCGGCGTCAACGAGGCCGTTGAGCTGCGCGACGGCGACAAGAGCAAGTTCGGCGGCAAGGGTGTCCTCAAGGCCGTCGCCAACGTCCGCGAGATCATCGCCCCTGAGCTTCTGGGCACCGACGCGTCCGACCAGGCCGGGCTCGACGCCGCGCTTATCGCTCTCGACGGCACGCCGAATAAGGGCAAGCTCGGGGCCAACGCTATCCTCGGCGTCTCCCTTGCGGCGGCTCACGCGGTCGCAGCCAGCTACGAGATGCCCCTCTATCGGTACCTCGGTGGCGTTGGCGCGCGGATCTTGCCGGTTCCGTTCTTCAATATCCTCAACGGCGGCAAGCACGCCGTGAACTCGACTGACTTCCAGGAGTTCATGGTCGCGCCGGTCGGCGTGGCGACGTTCGCCGACGCCCTCAGGGCCGGCGCCGAAGTTTTCCACGCCCTAAAATCCATCCTGAGCGATGAGGGCTTCTCCGTTGGTCAGGGCGACGAGGGCGGTTTCGCTCCATCGCTGCCGTCCAACGAGGCTGCGGTTGAGGTCATCCTGCGCGCGATCGAGAAGGCCGGCTACAAGCCCGGAGACGAAGTCGCCATCGCCCTGGATCCGGCCACGAGTTCCGTCCTGGTCGAAGGCACAGGCGTCGGCAAGGTAACCGGCCAGTACCGCCTCGAGCGCGAGGGTCGCACCCTCGACTCCGGCCAGCTCATCGACCTTTGGGAGAACTGGATCGCCAAGTACCCGATCATTTCCCTCGAGGACGGTTTGGCCGAGGAGGATTGGGCCGGTTGGGCCGAACTCACCCAGCGCGTCGGCTCCAAGGTGCAGCTGGTCGGTGACGATCTGTTCGTGACCAACCCCGACTACATCGCCCGAGGCATCCGAGAGTCGTCTGCGAACTCGGTCCTAATCAAGCTCAATCAGATCGGCACGATCACCGAGACGGTCGATGCGATCGCGATGGCGCGACGTGCCGGCTGGACCGCCATGGTCAGCCATCGATCTGGCGAGACCGAGGACACGACCATCGCCGACTTCGTGGTTGCTATGGGCACCGCCCAGATCAAGACGGGAGCCCCGTCCCGATCCGAGCGGGTCGCCAAGTACAACCGGCTTCTCCGCATCGAGGAAGAGCTCGGCGGCGCCTCCCTATACCTGGGTCGCAAGGCTCTGGCCGGCGCAAAGCCGTAACGGTTCCTCGCAAATCAGAAAGAGCCGGCATTGTGGCCGGCTCTTTCTGATTCCACTGCCGTCCCGCAGCGCGGCGGCATTCAGGAGTTAGCCGCCAAGCGGCCCAGCGATGGTCGGCAGGTCGATCCAAAGGCTCGCGCCGCCTTCGGGGCGGTTCTCCGCGCCGGCGCGCCCGCCGTGAGCTTCCGCCAGGGCCCGCACGATGGACAGGCCCAGCCCGCTCGTGCCGGTGCCACGGCTGCGTGACTGGTCGGCCTGGAAGAACCGCTCGAAAATGCGCGACAGTGACTCGGGGGAGATGCCCGGGCCGGTGTCCTCGACGCAGATCCTGATCACCGATTGCTGCGTCCCCACCGGCGTCGGCGTCCCCACCGGCTGGGGTGTCTCCGACGGCGTCGTTGCCGTCGTCCCGGACCCGCCCTGCCGGCCCGAGGGCGGACGTGCAGCCGCCACCAGGTGCACCGAACCGCCTGCAGGCGTGTGCCGCAGGGCATTGTCGACCAGGGCGCCGACCATCTGGCGCAGCCGATCCTGATCCGCCTCCGCGATAAGCCCAGTCGGACAATCCACGGCCAGCTGAACTGAGCCCGCGGCAGCTCGGGCCTCGAAGCCGGTGGCGATGGAGTCGAGCACGGCTCGAACTTCCAGCGGCCGCCGTTCCAGGGGCAGATGTCCACCTTCGGCCAGGGTGATGGTTCGCAGGTCGTCCACGATCCGGGCCAGAACCCGAGATTGATCCCGGATCGTGAGAATGTGGCGCTGCTCCGGCGAGTAGACCCCGTCCAGGATGGCGCTGGACGTGGCCTCGATGACCGCCAGCGGCGTTTTGAGTTCGTGGGCCGCATCCTGGAAGAAGCGACGTCGCGTCTCGTCCCCGCGTTGCAACTCGCCGGCCATCGTGTCGAACGTACGGCCCAGCTGCCCGAACTCGTCGCTACGATCGGCCAACCCGGATCGACGGCTCAAGTCGCCGCGGGCCACGGCCGAGGCAGCCGCTTCCAGGCGGGTGAGCGGCCTGACCAGTCGTCCCGCGGCAAACAACCCGAGCAACGAGGCGCCGGCGGCGGCTACGACAGCGGCCAGCAGAAGGCGCACGATCGTGTTCTCTTGGGCCTGGCCTGGAGTGGTGGTCGCGGCGGCGGCCATCCCGGGAGTTACCGCGGGAGTCACCGCGGGAGTCACCGCGGGAGCCGCCCGGGGAGTCAGCGCGGGAGTCACCGCGGGAGCCGCCCGGAGAGTCACCCAGGGAGCCACAGTGGCCTGGGCCCCGTCGCCCGTGTCGTCGTTGGATGCGGCCGTCGCGATCGATGCGCCGACAGGCGTCGTTTCGTGGTCACCCTCGAGGTCGGAGAAACCCTGGCTGACGATGGGCGGGGTCGCCAGGGCGATGATCGCCGCCGTGGCCAGTGCGACCAGCGCAAATCCAATCGCGATCCGCCACCGCAGGCTCACAAGGACCTCCCGACGCTAGCTTTGTTCGATCGGGCGAGCTGCGCGATACCCGATGCCACGGATCGTTTCCACGTACTGGCCGCCATCCGGTCGTGGGCCCAGCTTGGCCCGCAGGTTCTTGACGTGGCTGTCTATTGTCCGGTCGAATATATCGAAAGATTCACCGAAGACTCTGTGGCCGATCTGCTCGCGCGTCCAGACTCGACCCGGCTGTTCCGAGAGCGCAGCCAGCAGGTCCAATTCGGTCCGAGTGAGGGCAACATCGGTGCCGCGGCGGGAAACCGCCCTCGTATCGAGATCGATGGTCAGGTCGAACAGCGCGGTCGCACCGGCGCCCGGCAAACCCTGGTCGTCGTTCCCGTCCCCCGCCGAGTCTGCAACCGCAGACGGCAATGGACGCCCAAACCGCCGCAGGATCGCGCCGACGCGAGCAACGACTTCTCGCGGCTCGAACGGTTTGGTCACGTAGTCGTCAGCGCCCAACTCCAGGCCGGCCACGCGGTCGATGACGTCGTCCCGGGCCGTAAGCATCAGCACGCCCACAGGCGATCCTTCACCACGCAGGGTACGAAGGATGTCGAAGCCGGATCGGAGGGGCAGCATCACGTCCAGAACAAGCAGATCCAGCCCGCCGGTGCGCGCCAGTTCGAGGGCGGCCTCGCCTTCGGACGCCTCCACGACCTCATAGCCCTCGCGCTCAAGGTAGGCCCGGACGACTTCCCGAATGTGAGGCTCGTCGTCGGCGACGAGAATCCGCGATCCCATGGCCCGAACGATAGTCGACGCGGGCTCCGAGCGAAACGCCGGCGCTGCAGCCCCCGCCGACCGGCGTCGCATGAAGCCCGGCAAGTTCAGGCTTCCGATCACGCTCACGTGAGGCCCGCCGCCGTCCAGTACTGCTCGCGAACGATTGCGTCGTCGGAGAATCCGAGTCCGGCGAGTGCCGTACGCGAAGTCTCGATCATGTCGGGGTTGCCGCACAGGTAGGCCACGGTGTCGGCCGGATCCAGCGCCAGCTCGGCGCACACCTGTGGCAGGATCGACTCGACTCGGCCACAACGGCCTGTCCACGTGGCGTTGGCCGGATGGTCCGGCCGCGAAACCGTCGGCACGTAAACGAGTCTCGCATTGCGCGCCGCCAGCGCCTCCAGGCGTCCTCGGTAGGCCAGCTCCGACTCGTACGAGACGCCATGGGCGACCACGACCCGCGGCCCGAGGCCGGGCTCAGCGGAGCCGAGCACGTCATTCAGCATGGACATGAACGGCGCGAGGCCGGTCCCGGAAGAGACGAACAGATGCGTCCGATGGTCGGCGGGCTTGAGCATGAAGAGCCCCTTGGGCGGTCCGATCCAGATTCGATCGCCAATGGCTGCTTGCCAGAGTGTCGGCGTGAAAGTGCCGCTCGGGACGCGCCGGACGAGGAACTCGAGCGACTCCGTCGAGCCACTCGGCGAGGCGGTCGAATAGGGCCGAAGCACCAGCTGGCCGTCGATCTGCAGCCCCAACGAGAAGTACTGGCCGGGTTTGAATGGCGGCACGGCACCGTCCGGCCGAACAACGTAGCGGGCGATCAACGGCGTCAGCTCGACGCGCTCGGCCAGGGTGGCATTGGGCATGAACTCGCGGCGGCGCTCCGGCCTGGGCGTGACAATCGCCCCCGGCATCAGCGGCGTGCGGCCGGGAGCCAGGCCTGGAGCGGGCCCGATCGGGATCAATGCGGGTGTTTCCATGTCAGTCGCCTCACTGACCCGCGATGGGCAGGTAGGCATCGATGGCGGCCCGAGCCTGCTGCGGATCCGCATACCAGGTGGCATCCACCCAGGCGAAGCCGGCCCATTCCGCCGGCAGGGCGTCGGATCGGAAGATCGCGCCGTTGGGGCAGGCCTGCTCGCATGAACCGCAGTCGATGCAGTTCTGGGGGTCGATGTAGAACTTGCGATCCACGCCGGGAACCGCTGAGATGCAATCCACGGGGCAGACCGCGACGCAGGACTGGTCGTTGTGGTCAATGCAGGGTTCGGCGATCACGTAGGCCATCGGAGACCTCCAGGGGTTGTCATGACAGGGCGGGTCAAAGCCGACCGCGGAATTCGCCGTGGCCGAGGGGTTGTCCCGATGGTCGGTCGAGCGGACCGAGAATTCTCATTCCCGGCAGGGGAGCCGTTGCCGGCACGGCGCCTCGACGGAATATTCGGCTTCCGACGCTGACGACGATGCGATAGGTGAGCAGGAAGACAATGCCCGCCGTCGGGACCAGATAAATCCAGAAAGCCCAGGCTGCGCCCGAGTCCGAGCCGGACGCAATCCCGTGAGCGGTGGCCCCAATAAAGGACAGGAAAGTCACGTAGTGGAGGATGCGCCAGGCCCGCTGGCCGATTCGGCGACGCACGTAGAAGCTCGCCGTGACGACGACCATCGAGTAGAAGACGATCTGCCCGATTCCGACCCAGGTTGGGGCGTACGGAGACGCGAAGGGGACGAGGATGGCTCGCGGCGTGAATGGGAAGCTGCGGTCGGCCAGTAGCAGTCCCATGTGAAGTCCGGCAAGCACCAGGGCCACGATGGCCAGGTCCTTGTGCAGAGCGAAGCTGACCGGGCGATGGGCGATCGCGTCCAGGAGCTTGGTCGAGAGTAGTAGCCCGTAAAGCACGGAGCTGGCCAGCACCAGGTACGCCATGAAGCCGAGGGCGCGGACCGAGTACCAGCCCAGGATCTCCGGCTGCAGGGCGATAACGGCGCCGATGCGACGCAGGCCGGTCGGGGCGGTAGCGCCCAAGACGATGCCGACGGCAACGAGCAGGCCGACCCAACCGATGAACTTGATGGGGCGGGGGAGCCCCTTGTAGGTCGGCGCCTGGCGGGTGGCCGGCCGGGGCGTGGGCCGGGAAGCGTCCACGCCCCCTGGGAGACCGCCGGGCCCGATTGGTCGGGGCCCGAGAGGGCTGGGCCCGAGGGGGCCCTCCCGGCGCGACAGCGGGGATGGCGTCGGTGTCG
The DNA here is from genome assembly GCA_025358515.1 of Chloroflexota bacterium. GTDB lineage: Bacteria > Chloroflexota > Limnocylindria > Limnocylindrales > CSP1-4 > Fen-1039. The sequence continues at coordinate 6,091 of JANYJG010000216.1, read as the reverse complement.
GTCGATCGCTTGGTAGCACTTGGCCCCTCCTCAGGGTGCGAGCAGCGCGGTTGTGCTGGGCAGCGCCAGCGTCTGGCCCTTGTCGGTCAGGAGGACCGCACCGCGCACTCCAGCTCGTTCCAGTAGCGCGAAGCCATCGACCTTGCCGGCGATGACCGCCGCCTTGGCGAGGGCCTCCGCGCGGAGCGCGGTTCCGGCCACCACTGTAGCCTGGACCACATCGGTCCGGGCCGGCTCCCCCGTACGGGGGTCGATCAGGTGATGGCGAGTGGCGCCGCCGATGTTCCAGCGGTGTATTGACGTGCCGGACGTTGCCACGCCCCAATGAGTCGCGATTCCGTTGGCGGCGGCAGACAGCCGCAGGATCGCCAGATTTGTCTCAGGCGCGCGCGGGTCTTCGATGGCCACTTCCCAGAACTTGCCCGGGGCGCACCTAACCGCGAGATCGCCATCGGCGTCGATGATTCCGCTCGGCCACGCACCCAGGAGGCTGAGGGCTCGATCTGCGATCCAGCCCTTGCCGACGCCGCCGAAATCGAATCGAAGCCCGAACGGCCGGCGCACGATCGCCGTGCCGCGACGGTCCAGGACGACCGACCAATCGTGGCTCTCGGGGTCGTTATCAACCTCCGCGTCCAGGGGGACCAGCCCTTCGGCTGCCATGCGCTCGTTCAGCAGTGCCACATCAGCCAGGCCGCCGGTCGCCTGGGAGGCGTAGATGCCGGCCCGAAGTGCTGCGGCGAGGGTTGGACCCACGGGCACCTCGGGTCGGGTATCGGCATTGAGACGCGCCAGTTCCGAGGTGTCGGTGAAGCGTGTCAGGCGGCTCGCCCAGCCCTCGATCCGCGCGACGACCATATGCGCGTCACGGGAAGCGTCCGCGTCACGGGAAGCGTCGCCGACCGTTTCGGTCCGCTCGGCAGTGCGCTCCCCGGCGCGTAGGCCGGACGACCGCCCTTCGGTTCCGAGGTGGACGACGAGTCGGCCGCCCATGGCCGTGGTAAAGAGGCTGAACGGGACGATCCGGTCGGCCTGCAATGGGCGACTCGTGGCCAAGCCGCGTCCGGCACCCAAGCTCCGTCCGAGCGTTCGGCCGACCGTGGAGACGCCCATGGTGGCGTCTCCGGCTGCAATCACTTGACTACCCTTCCTGACTGGGTGGTCTTGATAATCACGGCCGCCCTCTGGACCTGCCTTGGCGCCGCGATGGTGGTGACGATGGTAATCGGCTGGGGAGCCGATGCCGCGATGACCTGCGCGCCCGGGGGCGGCGTCTGGCCGGCGACCAGTTGGATGTACTTGACCGGCCGCTTGACCTGCAGCGTGCCTGCAGGTGCCGCGGTGCCGTCGACCGCCTGAGGAGCCGTGGCAGGGACTGGTGCCAAAGTCGCAACGCTGGGCGGCATAACGATGCCGGCTGCGAGGGCCGACATTGCTGCCAGGCCGCCTGCTCCAAGCGCCATCCTCATCGGCCGGGCATCGGGCTTGGACTTGGGGGTGACTGTGGAGGCGTGGACGGGCATGACCATCCTAGGTCCGAGGGGCGTTTCCATCAGTTGTCCGTCCCACCACTACCGCCGTCGTCGCCGCCCGCTGGTCCGGGGACGATGATGTGGATGACGGGCGGATTGGTCGCCGGCGGCGGGGCCGGGGCCCTCTTAATTATGTGGATCACCGGGGCCGTAGGGACCGGCATTACGTAGACGGTCTGAGGATCGAGGGTCGGATTGTATGTTGCCGATAGCGTGGGCTGTTGGGTCTCCGCAGCGGCGGCCGGAGCCCTGTGGGCGTCGCCGTAGCCCTGGGCGACAAACGCGCCGCCGACTGCGGCCACGGTGACCAGCCCGGCGATCGTCGCACCGACTCGATGGATTGCGCTCATGCCGCTTCTCCTTCACTCCTGCGGCTACCGGACGTACATGTCGGTATCCGTTCCACTCGGAGTCTCGGTGGCGGGGGTGCACCCGCAGTGGAGCGCAGGTGGAGGGTGCGTGGAGGTTCGGTGGAGGCGAAATCGTGACCGCCGCCGATCCAGCGCCGCAATTGGCGAGATCCCTAGCCTACATGGGCCTCTAGGTCCGCCGAAACTCGGCCACGAATCGCCGGACAAGCGGGTCCCCGGCCCCCGAATCAGAAGGACCAGGTCGGCGGACCTGGTCCTTCGAAGGTTCTAGCGAACGGGCCGTCAGGACTTGGGCTTCTTCTGCGGTGCGGCCTTGGGCTTGTCGGCCTTTGCGGCCTTGGGAGCAGAACTGGCGACCTTTGGAGCGACCTTGGCGACCGGCTTCTCGGCCTTGACGGCCTTGGGAGCAGTCTTATCGGCCTTCGCGGCCGGCTTGACGGCAGCCTTTGGAGCGACCTTGGCGGGCTTGGCGACCGGCTTCACGGCCTTCGCGGCCGGCTTGACGGCGACCTTCGCGCTCGACTTGGCGGCGGCCTTCGGTGCGGCCTTTGCGGCCGGCTTGGCAACCGTCTTGACGACTACTTCGGGCGCGGCGACCGGCGTTGCAGCACTTTCGGAGCGGGCCGTCTTGGACAGCGCGGCGCGAGCCTTGCCGGCGGCCGTCTGTGGGCCCTTGGCCTTGCTTGCCTTGCCCGCGGCGATGCGCGTCCGGGCGGCCTTGATGGCGGCGGCGGTGCCCGTGGTCTTTGTCGCGCGACCCACCGGCTGGATCGTCCCGCCTGCGGCGAGGGCGTTCAGCTTGAGGGCGAGGCGCGACTTGCGGCGTGCCGCGGCGTTGGGGTGGATCGCTCCGACCTTCGCGGCCCTGTCCAGGGCGCTCATGGCCTCAGCAAGGGCAACAGAAGTCTCGCCTTCGGCGGCTCCGGTTGCGACCTTCACCGCGTTCGCGGCGAATGTCTTAGCCGCTGTCTTTCGCGGCTGATTGATGGCCCGCCGGCGCTCTGCCTGGCGAACCCGCTTGATCGCTGACGGCGTGCGGGCGCCGGTCCAGCCTCGGGGCGTCTTGGCCAAGTTCGAAGACCTCTATGCTGCATAAGGACTGCGACAGGCAGCCGAAAAGAGGCGGACTGACGCGACGGTTGATGGTATCAGAGTCGCGGGCGAATGCGCAGGCGCCAAAGCGCGCTCCGTTCCGGGCCTCGCCACACCAGGACGATCCGAGTGAACATCATCGACGTCACTACCGGCGTTGCCGGGCCATCTCGCCGGGCGCCGGTCGCTTTGAGGGGCGGCTCTGCCAAAGGATGCAGGCCCACCGGGTGCCCGGACGACTGGATGCTCCAGCGAGGCTCTGGTCCGAGGTCAGGCATCCCCGCTACACTCCAACCCGTGACCATCCCCCAGGATCGACTGCGCAACTTCTCCATCATCGCCCACATCGATCACGGCAAGACCACCTTGTCCGATCGCTTGCTCGAGCTGACGCACACAATCGACCCGCGCCAGATGAGCAGCCAGATGCTCGACTCCATGGACCTCGAGAAGGAGCACGGCATCACCATCAAGGCGCGGGCGGTGCGCCTCGAATACACAGCCGCCGACGGGCTGGTGTACGGACTAAACATGATCGACACGCCCGGCCACGTTGACTTCAGCTATGAGGTTAGCCGCAGCCTCCAGGCCTGCGAGGGCGCGATCCTAGTCGTCGATGCGACTCAGGGGATCGAAGCGCAGACGCTCGCCAACGTCCATCTGGCCCTCAAGCAGAACCTGACGATTATCCCGGTCATCAACAAGATCGACCTGCCGTCGGCTCAGGTGGACGTTGTGCTCGATGAGTTGGAGAACGTCCTGGCCATACCCCGCGAGGAGGTCATCCTCGCCTCGGCCAAGGACGGGACCGGCGTGCCGGAGATCCTGGAAGCGATCGTGAAGCGCGTTCCTCCGCCCAAAGGCGATCACGACGCCCCGGTTGAGGGTCTGATCTTCGACTCCCACTACGACGCCTACAAAGGCGTGGTGGTGTACGTCCGGCTGGCCCAAGGGACGCTGCACACCCACGACGTCATCCGCCTGATGGGCTCCGGCGCGGAGGCGGAGTTGATCGAGCTGGGATTCTTCCGGCCGCAACTCGTGGCCGTGCCGGAACTGCGGGCCGGCGATGTCGGCTACGTCGCCACGGGGCTCAAGAGCGTCCGCGATGCCCAGGTCGGAGACACGATCACTACTGTTGCCGCTCCGGCGCTGCATCCGCTGCCTGGCTATCAGCCGGCCAAGAGCCTGGTTTTCGCCGGCATCTACCCAATCATCGGCTCCGATTATCCGGCCCTCCGCGATGCCCTCGAGAAGCTGCACCTCAACGACGCCAGCTTCACTTTCGAGCCCGAAAGCTCGGTTGCCCTGGGTTTCGGCTTCCGTTGCGGCTTCCTCGGGCTGCTCCACATGGAGATCGTGCAAGAGCGCCTGGAGCGCGAGTTCGGCCAGGACTTGATCGCCTCCGCGCCCTCGGTCGAATACCAGGTCGTGTTGATCAACGGCCAGGGAACAATCGATGTCGACAATCCGTCCAGGATGCCGAACGCCGGCGAGATCGAGGAGATCCGCGAGCCCTGGGTCAAGCTCGGCGTGGTCACGCCCACGACCTACATCGGGACCCTCATGGAACTGGCAACCAACCGGCGGGGGACCTTCCTGGGCATGGAATACCTCGACCCACTCCGCGTGCTGCTCAGCTTTGAGTTGCCCCTGGGCGAGGTTATCGTCGATCTCTACGATCAACTAAAGAGTCGCACCCAGGGCTACGCGTCGATGGATTTCGAGGAGATCGGCTATCGCGCCGCGAACCTGGTCAAGGTGGATGTCCTTGTTGCCGGCGAGCCGGTCGACGCCCTATCCCTGATCGTCCATCGCGACCGGGCCCAGGCCATCGGCCGGGAACTGGTCCATCGACTGCGCGGCTTAATTCCCCGCCAGATGTTCGAAGTGCCGGTTCAGGCCGCGATCGGCTCCAACGTCATCTCCCGCGAAACCGTGGCCGCGATGCGCAAGAATGTCCTGGCGAAGTGCTACGGCGGCGACATCTCCCGGAAGCGTAAGCTGCTGGACAAGCAGAAAGAGGGGAAGCAACGGATGAAGAGGGTGGGATCCGTCGAGATACCGCAGGAGGCATTCCTCGCGGTGCTCCGGATGGACGGGGTGTAACACGATGGTGCGGGCGCTCATCTCGGTGGGATTGCTGATGATGCTCCTGCTCCTGCGGCTTGAATCGGAGAGGTTCGCTGCCGCCGAGTACGACGAGCCAGGAAACCGATTCCATCGCGGCTTCTGGACCCGGCTGGCCTGGTACTCCCTGGGCCTGCTCTTCCTCATTGGGATCTATAACGTCCACCCGAGTCCGCGTGACGTGCTTTACCTGGTCGGCGGACACCGAACCGACATACTGCTCTACGGCCTGGCGCTGGCAGGGGTCGGCATCGCTCAGGCCGCGGCCTTCGCCTGGCTCCGATATGGCTGCCTGCGCTTCCCAACTCCGATGGCCTACCCCGGCGCGGCCATCAATTCGGTCGCGACCGCGATCCTCGACGAGGCGGTCTTCCGGGGGGCTCTGCTTGGGGTGACTGTCGTCCTCGGCTTTCCGCCGGCCATCGCGATCCTGGTCGAGACGATCGTCTACGTCCTGGTGACACGGGCGGCAGCGCCCGGACGGCATCCGTACGTGTTTGTCCTGGAAGCCGGCCTGGGGCTCGCGGGGGGCTGGGTGACGCTGGCCACGGGCGGGATCGGGGCGGCTATCCTGGGCCACTCGGTGACGTCATTTGCGGTCTTCGTCTTCACGGGGCACGCGGGCCAGGTCACCCGATCTGGTCTTGAACCAGAGGAGATCGAGTGGCTGCGCCGACCGCCGGTCGGTTGGCAGGAAGTGCCGCGGACGGGCGTGTCGCTCCGCCCGGCGCCGGCGGGCCAAGTGCCGCGGACGCTTGTCGGCCACGGGGCGGAACCGCGCGGGATGGACGATCAGGCTGCGCGGGTGCAGCTGGCCTCCCGCATGGCTCTGGTTGAGCCCCGCAACCTGGAGTTGCTGCGGTCCCTTCCGCCGGAGCCGATCCTGGCCGAACCACAGAACCTGATTCCGCCCGAACCGGAGGCGCCGGAACCGGAGGCGCTGGAACCGGAGGCGGTCGAGCTGGA
>JANYJG010000198.1 GCA_025358515.1 Chloroflexota bacterium | reverse complement strand
AGCGGGGTGGCGGGAGCAGGCCGCGTGGCAGTCAACGAGCGGGGTGGCGGGAGCAGGCCGCGTGGCAGTCAACGAGCGGGGTGGCGGGAGCAGGCCGCGTGGCAGTCAACGAGCGGGGTGGCGACCCGATCCGGTTCCCCGTTTCTGCTCAACTTCGTCCTGGTTGCTCGTAAGTGACTCGCCGCGTCCAGAAGGAGCCCACCGAGTCGACCCTGCCGACTGTCCACGAGGGGTTCGGTGCGGTCTTCGGTCGGGGAAGGGCCACTTCCGCCCGACGCTGTCACTTAGCAGCAACCCAGGCGAAGTTGAGCAACAATCGATCGGCCCGCCCAGGCGAAGTTGAGCAACAATCGATCGGCCCGCCCAGGAGATCCGCCGCGACCGGCGATCCGCCGCCACCGCCAACCCTTGGAAGCAGGCCCTCCCGCCGCCCCATAGCCCCGTCCGACGGTCATTGGCCGGACTCGGGCGCGCTACCAGCCGCCCTCCCCCGGGATGTCGCGTTGACAGCGTCGCGGGCGGATGCTAAAAAGTATGGTCCGGACGGGGCAATACCCGTCGAAATTGGCGTGCCTTCCGCGAGTCGGTCGGTTGCCGTCTCGCCGCTCGTCGCCGCAATGCGGCCTTGCGCAGTTGACGAAAGGATTCACCTTGGTTTTCCCCGAGATCGAAAAGACGACCGGCGGCAACGCCGTCAGGATCAAGCGTCAGCTGGCGGAGCAGGCGATCGCCCTTGCCGCCGCGGGACACTGGGGCGAGGCCGCGGACACCAACCGCAAGATGCTCGAGATGGGCCCTGACGCTGAGTCGGAGAATCGCCTCGCCAAAGCCCTCTGGGAGCTCGGGGAGTTGGGGGAGGCGCGCGAGCACTACCAGGTCGCGCTGGCCCTGGATCCCACGAACCGAATCGCGGAGCGCAACATCGAGCGCCTGCGTGCCCTAATGAGCGAGGCCGGCGAACGGACTGCCGCCCCGGAGAAGGCCAGTAAGGCGCCGGTCGCGATATTCGTCGAGGAGACCGGCAAGACTGGGTTCGCGATGCTGACGGATTTGGCTTCGCCTCGAATTCTTGCCCATGTGAACCCGGGCGACGCGGTCGAGCTCATTCCCGAAGGTAACCGGCTTTTCGCGATTGCCAACGGGACGCACATCGGCATCGTCGAGCCGCGCGTCGCAGCCCGTCTGCTCAAGCTGCTCGCGGATGGCAACCAATACTCCGCCGGCATCACCTCGCTGGGGGATCGCGACGTCCGCATCGTCATCCGCGAGATCTTCCAGGACCCGAGGAACTACGGCAAGGTCAGCTTCCCCACGGCCGCTCGCTCGTCCGACCTGCGTCCCTACACCAAGGGCACCCTTCTGCGTGAGGAGGAGTTGCTCGAGGAGGACCTCGAAGACGACGAGGAGGACGAGGGGATCCAGGATCTCGATCGAGTAATTGCGGCCGAGGTCACCGGCGAGGAAGCCTTTGAAGAGGAGACCGACGAGCTCGACGAGCCCTAGGTCGACTCGGGCGCAGGCCGCACCACCCACCGACAGACTGACCGCCGGCGTCTCGGCATCGTTGCACGTTCGTCTGTCACAATAGGGTCATGGGTGGGCGCGCCGTCAACAACCGCGCCGAGCAGAGGCTCGCGAACATACCGTCCCTGCCTGCCTTCGAACGGCTAGCGCCGTCACCGCCGGCAGGTGATTTGCTTGCCCAGGTCGAGGCCTTGTCAAAGGCCGGCGAGGTCGTACTCGATCTAAATGGCCGGGGCGGCTGGGTTGCGCGCGCCGCAATCGCAGCGCAGCGTCGTGCCGGCGATTTCGAGTCGTTCCCGCTGACGAGGCTGCTGGCCGAGGTTGTGGTGCGGCCGCCGGACGTCCGCCAACTCGACGCCGCCGTGCTGGAAATCGGTGCGGCTTCGATGTCTGGGTCCACGGTCCGACGCACGATCGACGCCATGTACGCCAGCTGCTGCCAGACGTGCGGCCGGACGGTGATCCTCGACTCGCTCGTCTGGGAGGAAGTTGGGACCGCAGCGAAGGATGCAGGCCAACTGCCGCCGGCCAGGGGGACTACCAGGACGGCAGGGAAGGCGGCAGGGAAGGCGGCGGGGAAGCCTGTGACCATCGCTCCGGCCAAATCCCCCGTCAAACCCGCGACCAGGGCTGCGAGCGCAAGCCGGGCTTCTGTCACGGGCCCGGTTCCAGGCTACGTTCCGGGCCAAGTTGCTGGCCCAGCCATCCGCGCCGTCAAGCGCGAGTATCGGTGCGCCCATTGCAAGGACCAGCTAGGCGGCCCGGACCTCCGCCAAGCCGAACCCGAACAGGGCGACCTGAAGCTGGCGGCATCGGTGGACTTGGACGGCGCCGTCCGCGTCGCGCTGAGCCGTCGCTTTCCGGCACCGCGCCCCAACCACCCGCTCGTGGATCAGCTGCTAAGTCTGCATTCACCGCGCCAGCTCCTGGGGCTCAATGCCATCCTCGCGGCCATCGACGCCGAGAAGGCGCCCCCTCCCTTGGCTGCGGCGCTGCGGCTGGCCTTCCTCCATGCCATCACGACCTCCAGCCGCCTCAACTTGGCGCGGGGCAAGCAGGCGTCGCTCCGCATCGCCAACGGGTCGCTTCGGTTGCCGTCAGACCATCGCTGGCGCGAGCGCAATCCGTGGCTCGCATTCGAGGACGGGATAAAGCTGGTCCGGGGTTTTGTCCAGCACCTCGATGATGGTTCGTCGAGAGCGGTGCAGGCTCGCCTTGGGCCGGACCTGGCGTCCCTTGAGGAGGGGACTGCCAATGTGACCCTGACCGACTCCACTAACAACTCTATGCGGCGCATCGGGCTGCACGGCGACCGCATGGCTCCTTCAGCCCAGGGCTCGCGGGTTCGTCTTGTGCTCGGCCAGACGCCGTTGCGATGGACGCCCGAGCGCCTTGCGGCGACGTACCAGGGAACGGCCTGGATTTTCGGAGCTGGGGCCGCCTCGCTGCTTCCCTGGCAGGCCCTCTTTAAATCCACGGCCCGGTTGAACGCCGTGCCCGAGTCGGACTTCGTGGCTCGATCGCTGGGCCGATCACTGGCCATTGCCTCTCCGGCGCTTGCCCAGAACGGCCGCGCGGTGGTGCTGCTGGACGGCGGCACGCCGGAGGCACTCGTGGCTGCGGCGTTGGGTGGCGCCGCTGCGGGCTGCCGCCTCATCGAGGCCCGCCAGCACCGCGGCGACGATTCCAGCCCCGGCATAGTCGTTTTTGTGCCGTCCACCGGAGTCATGGACCCGGGTCCGCGCACACGGGCCAATCGCCCGCTCCCGCCGGTCGAAGGCGGCGTCGGCCACCCCGGCACGATCGTCGGCCGCGGCGTCTTCGGCGCGCCGGAGAAGCTCGACGATGGCCCGTTCCGGCCGGGCTTAGCCGCACAGGTCGTCACGGAGACCACCGTCGAACTGCTTAAGAGCCGCGGCGAACCGGCCTCGTTCGAGCAGCTTCTGGGCGATCTGCTCGTTGGGCTCGATCAGGCCGGACAGCTTGCCCGGCTGGCACGCGTTTATCGACCCGCCCGGGCCGCCGACGGCTGGGACGCCTGGGTCGAGATGGACCCGGCCGACCCGGGCGACCCGGCCGACCCCGCCGACCCGGACAGCGGCGCGCCAGCGGCCGGCAACCGACCGGCAGTGACGGGCAACGTCCCTCCCACAGGCACTCCCACTGGCGTTGGCGGGCACGCGGCGGGTCCAGTTGCCGCCGACTCCGACGTCGCGGACCAGGCGCCGTCCGGCGAGCGTGACGACAGTCCCGTGGCGCAGCTACTGCGGGTCATCCACGAGGAGTTGGATCGGCCCAACAATCGGCGCCTCCGCCAGATCGAGCCCGGCTACTACTGGCTTGTCGCGGATGATGACCGGGCCGGCATCGCGCAGCCCCTCGCCGATCGCGTGGAGTGGAGCGTCTTCAGCCTCCTATCGTCTGCCGGACACCTTACCGCGGACGCCGCAATCGAACGCACACAGGGCATGTTCGGTGGCTCGGACGTCCCGGCTTTATCCCTCATAGAAGCCTGCCTGGCGAGTTACAGCGGACCGACGAGCACCCCGGAAGCGGTCGTTTGCGGCGATCAGCTGGAAGCGCGATCCCGCGAGCACGACGCCGCCATCGCCACTCTTGCGGAAATCGGCCACCTTCTTGGAATGCAGGTCTGGATTGGGAAGCGCCAGCAGTTGCGCCTCGTCGGGGGTCGCCCCCTGTCTTCGTGGCTTGACGAAGCCGAGCGCGAGATCCACCTGCCGCTCATCACCTGGGCGCCGGAGGGCGAGTTGGATCGCGTCGACTGCGCCTGGTACGTGCGGCGCAAAGCTGCCCTGCTATTCGAAGTGGAGTGGACGGCCATGTTGGGTGAGCCGGTTCTGGTCCACCACGGCCGTTACCCCAGCGACGAGAAGGTAGTGCGCTTCCTGGTGATCCCGCCCGAACGCGCGGAACTGGTTCGACTCAAGCTGGCCCGCTCGGCGCTCCTGCGCAAGTCGTTCGGGGATCGCAACTGGCATGTCCTCAAGTGGAACCACCTGGCGGCGCTGGCGGCTCGCGAGGAATTGACTCTGGCCGACCTTGAGCCGTACCTGGGTCTGGACGCCGCGGCTGATATTCCCGGCGAGCAGATGCCGATGTTCGAGGGCTGAGACGGTTCGAGGTAGGCTATCGGCAACAGCTCAAGCTGGATCGCAACGCCGCATCGGGCTGCTGCCGAGTCACCTGGAGGACATTCCGTGGGCGAGGTCGGTACGGTAGCCAACGCCGTCAACGAGTTGGCTGAGCGGTTCTGGAACGGCATCCTGGATCTATCCCCAATATCGGCGACGGTCCTCGGCTATGAGTTGGGCGACGATCGGCTCGACGATCCGGGCCCGGCCGGGCGCGATCGCGCCAAGAGGCTGTATACGGACACCCTCGCCTCGGCCGATGAGATCGAAGCCTCGGTCGCGATGTCGGCCGTCGGATTGGCCGGCGGTTCAGCCGTTGAGTCAGCCGTAGGCCTGCCGACGGAGGAGCGCATCACCCTCGATATCCTGAGGGTCGTGTGCGAAATCGAGCTGGAGCAGCATGACCAGCGGATAGATCAACTCAAGGCCGTCGACCAGATGGATGGACCGCAGACCATGCTGCCGATGCTGGCCTCGTTCCAGCGAACAGACACGCCCGAACGATTCGAGCATTTCCTGGCTCGGCTGGCCGATTACCCGCGCTACATGGCGGCGAATGCGGACCTAGTCCGCGAGGGACTCGAGAGCGGACTTACGGCCGCGAAGATCGTGGCCGAACGAGTTATCGGCCAGGTCGAGCGGCTGCTGGCCCTGCCGGACGAGATGTCGCCGGTGGCCACGGCCCTGGAGGTCCCGACGCCGGCCGACCGCGACAGGCTCGTACAGGCGATCGGCAAGTACGTTCGGCCGGCCGACCGGGCCTACCTCGAGGCGCTCCTGGGGAAGTACCGGGGCGCGACACGCCGGGACCCCGGCCTGTGGTCCGCGCCAAACGGTGAGCAGCTGTACCGAACCCAGATCCGGGCCTGGACGTCGCTGGACATAGACGCTGCCGAGCTGCATCGGGTCGGCCTGGAGGAACTCGAGTCGATCGAGGCCGAGCGGCGCGAGATAGCCCGCGCGGCTGGCCTGGGATACGACACCGCCGCGACCCGCGAGGCCCTCAGGTCGAGCCCCGGCGCGATCCCCAAATCGGTGGCCGAGTATCTCAACCACGCCCGAGGCCAGATCGAGCGAGCTCTGGCAAAGGCACCCGACTACTTCGGTAGCCTGCCCCGCGCCGGCTGCGAGGTCCGGGCCGTGGAGGAGTTCAAGGAATCGGACTCGCCGTCCGCCTATTACTACCCGCCCGCGGTCGACGGAAGCCGACCCGGCGTCTACTACGTCAACACCTACGACCTGCCCAGTCGCAGCTTCATGAGTCTTGCCAGCACCAGCTTCCACGAGGCCGTGCCGGGACATCACTTCCAGATTGCCCTCCAGACCGAGCATCCAGACCTCAGCCCCTTTCGGCGCCTGGGGGCGCGAATGGCCGGGATGGCGTATATCGAGGGCTGGGGGCTTTACGCCGAGCGCCTGGCGGACGAGATGGGCCTGTATCTGAACAGCGCCGAACGCTTCGGCATGCTCGACGGCCAGGCCCTGCGCGCTGCCCGCCTAGTGGTCGACACCGGAATTCACGCATTTCGTTGGACCCGAGAGCAGGCTGTGGCCCAGATGCTTGCGGCAGGCGTAACCGAGACGGACGCCGCAATCGAGACCGATCGCTACATCTGCATGCCGGCCCAGGCGCTCACGTACAAGGTTGGTCAGCGCGAGATCCAGCGACTGCGCCACGAGGCCCTGACCCGGCTCGGTTCGGCGTTCGACCTGCGCGACTTCCATGACGCGGTTCTGGGCCACGGCACATTGCCGCTGGCCACGCTGTCCAGGGAGTTGCCGGGCTGGCTCGGTCCGAGGTAGAGCCGCGCCCTCCGGGCCGCGCCCGACCCCGCTGCGCTCTCCGGCCGCGCTGCGCTCGGTCCGAATCTTGCTTAACGCCCGCCAGGTGAGCGCTATCCAAAGGGATCTGGCCGGACGCGATCGGTGTGGCCCCGGGATGCTTACGCGGACCTCAATCGGCGCCTGAATCGCCAAATTCAAGCCGAATTGCGCCCCAGGACCCGCGCTTTCTCGATCGCGACTCGTGGCATGTCCTCTCCTGGGCGAGACCGGTTTCCTAACGCTCACCTCACGACCAATCGACAAGGAATGGGACGGGCGACAAGGAATGGGACGCGCTAGAGGCTACCGATTGGAGGGCGCCCTCGGGGTGAAGTGGGTTGCGCGGCCAAACTAATGCCTCAGCCGAGCGCGAAGTTGCGCGGCCAACTCGCCCCTCAGCCGGCCAAACTCGCCCCTCAGCCGGCCAACTCGTGCAACGCGCTCACCAGGTCGTCGACCTCCTGGGGCCGGTTGTAGTGGGCAAGGCCGACCCGGACCATTCCGCCCGACTCGGCTAGACCGAGAGTGCGGATCAACTCGTAGGCGTAGTAATCGCCGTCCCAGACTGCGATGCCTTGCCGGCCCAGATGCGCCGCGATCTCCCGCGGCGAATGCCCCGCCAGGGTGAAGGCGAAGGTGGGGACGCGCTCGTCTAGTCTGGCCGGGTCCGTGATGCCGCGCAGGCACAGGCCCGGGACGTCGGTCAGTGCGGTGAGTGCCGAATGCGCCAACCGTCGCTCTGTATCGAAAATGACCTTCATCGCCGCCGCCAGCGCGTCCCGCCGGGAAGCACCCTCCGCAGCGCCACCGAACCGTCGCCCGAGCCAGTCAAGATACCCAAACGTGCCTATGAGGCCGGCCAATGCCTCGCCCGGTAGCGTGCCCGTCTCCCACTTCCCAGGCGCCTCGTTTGTAGCTGGCCGAACTTTGTAGGGGGCCAGACGATCGAGCAGTTCGCGCTTGCCGTACAGCAGACCCAGGTGTGGTCCGAAGAATTTGTAGGGCGAGCAGACAAGGAAGTCGGTTCCCAGCGCCGCGACGTCAATGGCGACGTGGGGAGCGGCGTGGACGGCGTCCACGTACGTCCACGCCCCCGCGGCGTGGGCCATGTCCACTATCTGCGCCACGGGATTGAGCGTGCCGACGGCATTGGATGCGAGGCCAACCGCTACCAGACGTGTCCGCTCGGATAACAGACCGGCCAGGCCGTCTAGATCGAGGGTGCAGTCGTCGGGCCGGATCTCGACCCATCGGACGCGGATGCCTCGCTCTTCCTCCAGGGCCAGCCACGGGGCGACGTTGGCGTCATGGTCCAGACGCGTGACGACGATCTCCTCGCCGGCATGGAGCGTTCGCCCGATGGCACGGCTTACAGCGAAGGTTAGTGTCGTCATGTTTTGGCCGAAGGCGACCTCGCCCGGATCTGCCGCTCCCAGGAATTCGGCCGCGGCAACGTGAGCCTGCGCGAGCAGGGCGTCGCTCTCCTCGCTGGTCGGGAAGGCGCCCTCGTGATTGGCGTTGCAGCGCGACAGGTAGTCCGTCATCGCCGCAATGGCGCGGCTCGGCACTTGGGTTCCTCCCGGCCCGTCCAGATACGAGTACGGCCGGTCGCCGTGCATCCTCGACAGCGCCGGAAACTGGGCGCGAACGACGTTCAGATCGTCCAGATCGAAGCCTGTGAGGGTGCCGCCCGGTCCCGGACCTTGCAGCTCCATAACAAAAGCAGACTCTTCGCTTGGCAACCAAGCCTCCCGGAGCGAATCTATTGGGGATGGGAGCGGCAATGTTACGTCGGCAAGCAGGAGTCTGGTCAGTCGGCGACGCATCCCCGAGCCCCGGGGGCCCCTCGCAGGGACGAGTAGTCGGCATCAATCAGGGCCCTTTGCGGCCGGAAGCAACGCTCCACGCGGGCTCCAACTCGCCCGATAAAGGTGTCCGAAAGCTGACAGGCAAATGGACTACAAAAGCACCGGCGGCGGTCTTGACTAATCCTTAGTAACTATGTAAACATTCCCGCAGACGTTGCGTCTTCCGGGACGATGACGGGTGGGACTACCTGAAGAGGTACGGCCGGGACGGGCAGCACGGGGCCCTCCGATCGGGTGGTTCGTGGGCTATGAGTGGACCACTTGCGTTACTCCGGTTCGGGCGCGGAGCAACGGGAAGGATTGTCAAACCTTCCGCCGATCGGGCAGCCCGGGAGGAGAAACATCATGCTTGATGGCAATGCAGTACGGTCCGTCGATCGCGCTGCCTCTCTCCTGATCGCTCTGGGCGAGACCCAGGGTGAGGCGGGAGTCACGGAGCTGGCGAGACGGCTGGGACTGCACAAGTCCACTGCATCGCGTCTGCTCGCGACCCTACAGAAGCGCGGATTGGTCGAGCAGGACGACGATTCGGGCAAGTATCGCCTGGGTTTGGCGGTCGTTCGGCTTGGTGGCCACGCCGAGAAGTCGCTTGACCTCCGGTCGATCGCGCTGACCGAACTAGAGGCTTTGGCAAAATCGGTGCGCGAAACATCGACCCTTGAGGTCCTAGACGGCGATAGCGTCCTGACCATCGCTTACTCCGACGCATCGGGACTGGGACGCGACAGAACCGGTCGCAACTCCCCGCTGCACGCCACGGCACCCGGAAAGGTGCTCCTGGCGATTCAGGCGGAGCGCGAGGTCATCCGCCTGTCCAAGATCGGCTTCACTCCTTACACGGCCCACACCATTGTTCGGGTGGATCTCCTGCTCGAGGAACTGGCACGAGTCCGCAAGCGCGGTTTCGCAACCTCGTTCGGCGAGCACGAGCCCTCCGTGAACGCAATCGCGGTGCCCGTATTCGATCAGCGTGCCTCAGTAGTGGCCGCGCTCGAGATCCGAGCATCCGGCAACCGACTCCAGCCCAGCCGCGTCCCCGAGCTCGTCGAGCGAGCCCGCGAAGTTGCAGCTGTAATCACCGACCGCATAGGCGGCGTCGTCGCCACGATCTAATCCTCGGCTGCATTTAGGCAGCCACGGAATTCATACGCACCAATATTGCGTCTACCGCGGCCCCTCGGTCCCCCTCCCGAGGGGCCGCTTTCTGTGTCTGGCGGGCCGATGCCGGGTGCCGCTGGCGGGCCGGACGCCGGGCGCCGCGCGCCCTGGTGCTGGCGCCGGGTGCAGCGCCGTTTCGGGACCGGAGCGCGGATTAGGAGGCTCGGACCGACGGGTTCGTGTTGCGGCCGCCGCCGAAGATGCCCATGAAGCCGCTGCCCGTCTTGGCCACGCCGGGATCACGCGTGGCGATCAGGCGATTGCATAGGGATTCGATATCGTCGATGACCTTCTCCTTGGGGAAACGCTCAACGGCGGATCGGCCCTCGTTGGCCGCTCGCACGAAGAGCATCCCGGCGGAGCGGACCTCTGCCAGGGCAGGCATGCCGACGGTGCGTTCCATGTCGGAGACCGATACGCCGCTATTGGCGCGGTTGACGACCATTGCCAGGCGCTCGCGGATGTCGAGCTCGACCGCGACCTCGCGGAACTGCACGGCAGCACGAATAGCGGGAACGTCTGGCGTTACCGGAACGATGATCTTGTCGGCTCGCTCGAAGATGACCTGGTTGAGCGGCCCGTAGTCCGGATGCATATCGACAACGACCCAGTCATAGGCTCGCCGAGCGGCGGTGATCGCCTCGGCCACGCGCTTGGGGTCGAGGATCTCCGTGTGCAGGGGCGACTCCGCCATTACCAGGACCGAAACCCCGTTGTGGTGAGTCGCGGCGATCTCGGCAAAAGACTCGACCACGCCTGTGGACAGGGCCTCGGTCCATGCATCTGCGACTGTGCGGACGTTCTCCATGCCAAGTGACGATGCCACGTGGCCGGTGACGGTGTCGCAGTCAACGAGCAGAACCCGCTGGCCCTTGCGAACCTGGAGCAGAGCGGCCACGTTGACGGCGATCGTCGTCTTGCCGACTCCGCCCTTAGGGTTGAAGACGATAACAATTTGACCCCGACGGGCCTCCGGCGACGAGTCGATCTGGGAGTCGGACTCCATAATCCCGGAACTCATGTCATCCGGCGGAACCTCGGCCCGAATGAGCATCGCCTCGACGCGCCAGCGTAGGGACTCGGCGGAGTAGGGGCGGGTGAAGTACTCGTCGTTGACGCGTGCCCGGCCGGCCAGGCTCATGCGGTCCAGGGCGCGCGCGGCCACGACCATGAGGGCCGGGATGTTGCGGTCCTCCTCGTGCAGAAGCGCGTACATCTCCAGGGTCTTGTCGAAGTCGTTCTCGCCGTCCAGGATCGCCACGCCGATATCTCGGCGCGTGTTGAGCAGTTCTTCGAGGGCGTCGGCCGTCGCTATTTCGAGCGGCTCGTAGCCGGCCTCAGCGAGTTGCGCGCTGACGGCGGCCAGCTCGACTGGCGGAAGTGAGATGGCGACTGCGGACCGAGGCACTGTGACGGAGTCTCCCTGTGGCGCGCGAGAGCGGCACCCGAAAGTCTAGCCTTCCGCCTCAGGATCGTGGGCGGAGATGTTAAGAACGCCATCGCGCTCGCTAACGACACGAGCCTGGAAGTTGGGGAGGGTCGGAATGAGCGTATTGAGCGCGGTCTCTTGGCTGTGTCCGACGGTGAAGATGAACTCGCCGTCCGGTCCGGATGAGACCCCTACGTTCTTGACGCCGGGCAGCCGTCCGAGCTGGCGTTTGAAAGTGGCGATGCTGGCGACGCTGACCAGTCCGACGACGACGACCTGGGTGGACTCGCTGCCGCTCGGCTTTGCCGCTGGCGCGTTCCGGCCACCACCGGCGCGGGCCGCGGAACCATCGTCGCCGGCAGCGACATGCTGGTCGTGGGCCGGGGCCTGCGGAGCCGCCGCAACGGATTGCTTCGTGGCCGCGATTTCGCCGCGCATTAGCTGCTCGCGGCGAGCCCGCATGTCTGTCGTCAGGGAGCCTCGTTCAGCCGCGCTGAAGGTTGGGGGATCGGGCATCTGAACGGCCATGCTGGCGAACACAGTCGGGTCCGGTTCCTGGAGGAGCTGCTCGAAGAACGAACCAACTTCCAATTCGAAGCTGGCGACGCGCTTCTGCACGCGCTCGATCTCGAATTCGATGGAGGAGTTGTACTCCTGAAGCTCTTGCTCGAGGAGTTCGCGCCGTCGAGAGATCCGCTGCTCTGTCTCGACTCGAATCCGCTCCATCTCAGCCTTGGACCAGTCGCGGATCGAACTGACGTCGGCCTCCGCGGCCTTTCGCAACGAGGCTGCTTCGTCGTCCGTGCGCGCATGGAGCTGCTCGCTGTACGCCTTAGCGTCCGCCTGGCATTGATCAATCGTCGCCTGCCGCGCCGTCTCGGCGGTCGTACGCATCGCCTGCGTGAGGTCCGCCAGGAACCGGTTCGGGTGACGCGCGGCCGTCTCGTTCACGCTCATCTCCCCGTTGTACTTATCGCTGGGTCCCGGCCGGGAGCCGGAGACTTCCCGTTCATCCTTAGTGTCCCATGCCGACCGCAGGCGTATCACCGCCGGAGGCCATCCGAACCCGCCCCATTATGAGGCAGTAGGAAACTGAAACGAGGGACTTCTCGACGTCCCGCATCATGGGCCGGGTGTTGCCGGAAGGCACCCCGCTGGAGGTACCAGGACTCAACGCCCTTCAGTACCCCTAGAACCGGCAGAAGCCGCTGTCGAGCGCGAATTGGGCCTTGACGGGTTCAATCGGCCGCCGGTTTCGGGCTCCCCGCCCGGACGCCTTTGGCCTTTTCTGCCCATGCCGCCAGGACGTCGTCCTTGTGGGGCCGGATGGGACAGTGCCCGTCGCGGTTGCCGGCCTCGTCGCAGTAGCCCAGGGGCACGCATTTAGGCGCCAGGAAGCTGCCCAGGAATGGACTCACGGCGAAGACTTCATGCCGGATCAGTTGGAACAGCCGGCGGATCTCCCACTGAGCCATGGTGCAGAGGCGCAAGCCGGACATGTGTATGAGAGCCCGCAAGTTGGCGGTCATCACCAGGTTGGTGCGAGTGGCATTGGGGAAGATGAAACGTGCGTCTTCCCCAGGAATACCGGCGTCCACCAGCTCGGTGTAGAGCTCGAGGGCGCCCTCCACTTGGGACTCGTATCGCTCCCGCAGATCCGGTTCGGCTTCGGCGATGGTCTGAGGCAGCATTGTTGAGGCGCCCTTTTTGTAGGACACGTAACGCTGACTCTGCTGGTCGAAGGCGACGCCGGCTCGATGCCGTACCAGCTGGTGGCTGAGGGTTCGGCTGACGCCAGTAATGGCGAAGGTGAAAACGACGTGCTCGATTGTCGAGCCGTGTCCGGATTCGATCACCCGGCCGATCAACTCACGCTGCTTTTCCGGCGAGATTCGGCCGTCTACGGCTCGCTCGAAGATGTCGTCTGGAGCGAGCTCCGAGTAGCACGTTCGGCAGGCCGTGTAGATGAGGGGAACGTAGTACCGCTCCACGATCTCGCGGTTGGGAAATACGAGCTTGGCTCGCATGCCGAGATCGACACGGCCCGGATTGCGCGGGATCGTTGATCCTGCGGCATTGGAGCTGGCGGGGTTGGCGGAGGCGTCCGGGGTAGCCGGAGGACCTGTTTGGGCCGTCACGGCCTCAGGATAGCGGCTGCGCCCGCGGAGGGAAGGGAACGGCTCGGATCACCCGCCCGTCGCGACACGGGACGGAAGCAAGCGACTGCTCGCAAGGCTGGTGGCGCGGTTGGCCGGACGCTACTCTTCCGGGCATGGAGGAGGTTCCGGGTCTGGTCCTGATCGGTAACGTCGTTGGCTCGCCCATTGACGAGCCGGCGACGATGGCATGGCTGCGCGACCTAGCCGACGAGTTGGACGAGGCCTACTCCGGGCGGCGCATCGCGTCCTTCGGGTTGACCCAGGACGGCGAGTTGCAGGGCCTCCTAGAGCCGGATGCCGATCCGATCGAGGCCGTCCTGCGGGCCGCTTTGCACTCCGACTTCAGGCCGATCCGGTGGGCCATCGTTCGAGGTCCAGTGCATCGCGGTCGAGGTCGGGCGACGCATCGGGTCGGGACCGCCTTCATGATGGCTCGGCACGAAATGGAGGCGGCGCGCGACTCCCACGAGCGACTCGTCATCCTGTCGGGCGACGAAGCCGCGGACGAGTTACTGGCCGATCTCAATCCTATCCTGGCCGATCTGCTCGACGGTCTGACCGAGCGTCAACGCACCATCGCGCGGCTGGCGATCCTGCAGCAGTTGCGTCAGTCTGAGATTGCCGACCGGCTGGGCGTACGAGCGGCGACGATATCCGTTTCGTTCAGTCGGGCGCGATTGCGGTCGCTGCAGCGACTTGTTTCCGGGATCAGACGCGTATACGCGAACGCGATCGTTGGGGGGCCATAGGGCAACTAGATTACGTGCGAAGCCCGCAGGTATAGCGCCCCGACGCCCGCCAGCGCCCATGAGATCCAGAGGACGGCTATCAGCGTGGGGATGCGGTTTTCAACAAGACGCCGCGTGGCGCTGAACGGCTCGATTAAGCGATCCACGCCAGCCTCGTCGAGGCCATCGTGAGAGAGCGCGAGAGTGGCAAGCTGGACCGTGTCGTGGTAGTTGCGCGACCGTTGCAGAAGCTTGAAGCGGGTGAACACGCGTCGCTCGGGTGGAAGCTCGCGCTCTGCGCGAACGATCTCACGATGCCAGAAGCGGACGTCGTCGCCGAGCCCCACGGCCGCGCGGCGCATCCGGAACAGCAGCAGCAGGCTGCCGGAAGCGTCCACCATCAGCAGTAGCGCTGGGACCCAGGCCCGGGCCACGTCCAGGGTGAGGATGGAGATAAGCAGCCCGCCGGCCAGTCCAAGGAGGATGACCTCCATGACGAGGTACAGGCTCCGGAACCCATGCAGCCATGAGTCGCGCCACTGAGCGCCGGCCAGCATGAAGCCAAGCTGTGGAGCCGCTGCGGTACGGCCGTCGAGGCCTTCCAGTCGGTGCTCGAGCAAGCTGCGCTCAACGGCAGCGTCCTCGGGTTGGGGATGTAAGTGCGGGAAGCTGGCCATTGTCAACGTTTGGTGCGGGTTTGGACGCTGAGCTCTCCGGCGGGACCGGGTCGGAACCGGGTCGGAACCGGGTCGGAACCCGGGCGGCTCTCATTGAATGATCGGCGGTCGGCGGTTCTGGGCCGAGTGCCGCCGGGCATCGCCTCGCACTGCCGACTGGCGGCCGGCGGTCGCCAAAGGGCATCGAGTCGAGGGGCCATCAGCCGCCGCCGCGACCGACGGAGCGGGCCAATCGGCGGGGGCCACTGGGCGGGCGCCGGTGCCGCTGGCACCCCGTCGCCGGTCAAGTCGAGGCATGTTGTAGGCTGGCGAGGCCGACGGGCCGTTCCCGGCCGGCCGCTCGAGACCGACCGAATGTCGGGTCGCAGGAGGAAAGCGATGGCCGGCAATGCAGTGACCGTTCAGTACTTCTATCGAATCAAGTGGGGCTTCCAGGAGGAGTTCGTCGAGCTATTCCAGCGGAACCACTGGCCGCTGTTGGCGGCACAGATCGAATCCGGCCGAATGCTCGACGTGCACGCCTACGAGCCCCGATTTCACGGCGACGGGCGCCAGGATTGGACCTTTGAGGTCACGATCACCTATCGCGACTGGGCATCAATGGAAGAGCACACCGATCCGGCCATCCTGGCCCGCCTGTACCCGGACGCCGAGAAGCTCAAGCGCGAGGAGCAGCGCCGATTTGAGTTGATCGAAGCCCATTGGGACACGCCCCTGGAAGAGGTCGCGCTGGCGCGATAGCGTCAGGCCGGCCGGTCCGTGGCCTCCAGCGAGCGGATCGTCTGACGCAGCACCTCGGCCGACTTGCGCACTCCGCGCGCTTCTTGCGGACTCAACTCGAGACGCAGGACACGCTCGATGCCACGCCGGCTTACGACCGTCGGCAGGCTCAGGCAGACGTCGTCGATGCCGTAGAAATCCTCGATCAGGCTGGAGAGGGATAGGACTGTGTTCTGGTCGCGCAGGATTGCCTCGGCGATCCGGACCAGGCCGGCGGCCACGGCGTAGTACGTGGCGCCCTTGCGTTTGATGATCTCGTAGGCGGCGTCGCGGGTCTGGGCGAATATCCGGTCCGTGGTTTCGGCGCTGAGGGCCATGCCGTTCTCGGCGCAGAACGTCGGCAGGCGCATGCCCGCGACGTTGGCGAGCGACCACACCGGCACCTCGCTGTCGCCGTGCTCGCCGATGATGTAGGCGTGGACGCTGCGCGGATCGACGCCCAGATGCTCGCTCAGCATGTAGCGGAAACGGGCCGTGTCCAGGATCGTGCCGGAGCCGAAAACCCGGTGCGGCGGCAACCCGGACAGCTTCAGCGTCATGTAGGTCAGGACATCCACCGGGTTGGTGGCCACGAGGATGATGCCCTCGGGGTTGGCCTGCGCCACGCGCGGCACGATCTGACTGAAGATCGCCACGTTTCGTTTTACCAGGTCGAGGCGGCTCTCGCCCGGTTTCTGGCCCACGCCGGCCGCGATCACCGTCAGCGCCGCGCCTTCGCAATCCGAGTATTCCCCGGCGCAGATCTTAGTTGGGTGGGCGAACGGAACCGCGTGGTTCAGATCCATCGCCTCGCCCTCGGCCCGCTCATGGTTGACGTCGATCAGGACGATCTCCGAAGCCAGGCCGGACAGCAGGAGCGAATACGCGAAGGTCGAGCCGACCAGGCCGACACCCACGACGGCGACTTTGGTCGGCCGGCTGGCGGCGCGCAGGCCGGGCTCGTGGGCGATCGAGGGCTCGCCGGTGGGTCGGCGATCGGAGGCCGACCGCGTTCCGGGATGAGGTGGACTGCGTAAAGCGGATCGATCGTCGGGCATGGCCCAATCGTGACACGGCGCCCCGTCTCTGCCAACACTGGAATTCGCGCCTGGCGCGGAGTGCCCCGCGCCGGCCACGACCACGGCGTGGCGCCGGTAAGACTTCTCGATGGGCCAGAACGTTCCGAGAAGGCCTCTCACGCCTAGCGTGGTGCCGGGGTGGAGGTTGGTGGCCGTGGATGTCGGACCGGCGGCGCGGGCACGGCCGGATCTGGGAAATTCGGGAGGGCCGGTTGCGTTGGACGAATCAAGCCCCGACTGACGGCGATAGACTGGACCTATGGAACCGAGACGCCGGATCATTGTCGGTCTCGCCGGCACCGCCATCTGCCTGATCGTCGTCGGCGCGGCCACGGTGTTGCTCGATGCCGGCTCGACCGTTGGCGGCCCATCCGTTTCCTTCAGCAGCGGGAATGTCGCGACCGCGACGCAGCCGATCGTGGCCAGCCCCTCGCCTTCTCAGAACGTCATCGGGCCGACCGGAATCGGCTCTCCCGGGCCTTCGCCGCTCGTTTCCCCTTCGCCTCTCATCTCGCCCACGCCGTCGCGGCACACGGTCGGTTTTGCGACAACCCAGGCCGGCATCGCCTACTTCGCCGAAGACGGCACCGTCGTACCGGTGTCGATGCTGCCGGGACTGCGCTTGGAAGTGCGAGGGGGCAAAGCCAGCTACTACGCCCTGGCGGGCAATCGATTCGGGCTCAAGGCGGGCGCATATGCGGGCGAGTTCAAGCCGAACGTGATCATGCAGCAGCCGGACGGCTCGAGCGCCCAGAGCGGCGGCATGGTCGTCGTCGGTCCAGTGGCCGCCCGGTTGATCACGGACCAGCTCGGCCTAATCAAGGCCGGCAAAGATAAGTGGGTCGTGGCGCTGCCGGTGGACCCCCGGTCCGAACCGGTGACTTCCACGGTCTCGGTCAGCTTCGACAGCCTGGGGCTCCACGGCATATCCGATACGCCGCGGGTCGTCGTCCGTTACGACGGCCAGCTGCCGGTGACTAATGCAATTCCGACCAACGGCGGCTTCCATGTCCTGGTCGAGGGGCTGAGCGCGACGGCCTGGCAGGTCATCGATCCGACCCGGCTGGGCCTTGCGGCGGACAGGATCGATCCGGCCCACACGATGAACGAGCTGCTGGTGTACGGCAGCGGAGCCGCCAACCTGACCCGCAACTTCTACTTCGATGGTCGCGTGGTGGTCGGCCAGAAGATGCTTACCGCTGCCGCTGAAGTGAGCGTTTCGCTGGCGGTTCAGGGCAGCCATGCAGACCTGGGACCGGACAAGATTCTGAGCGTCGGGGACGTGCCGATTTTCGTGGCCGCCTCGTAGACTCACAGTCCAATTGGGCCTGCTGAACCTGCTCCCACGGCGATTGCCACCGCACGGCGAGGGACCAGCCGCAACCGGCACACGGCATGGAGCTGGCCCGTTCCAGGCGCCGACGACCGATGCGGCCCCCACAGTAGCGGGCCTCCAGGACTCCGAGGGGCCAAACGGCCGGCCCCCGACCGCCTCTAGCTGACCTCGACCACGGTGAAATCGATTGTGCCGGCAGGGACAGTGACCCGAACCGTCTCGCCCGCCCGGCGACCCATGAGGGCCCGTCCGATGGGTGACGTGTAGCTGATCTTGCCGGCCAGGGCGTCCGCCTCCGCAGAGCCCACGATCTTGAACATCTCGGGACCGTGACGGTCTGTCTCGACCACGACGGTCGAACCCATGACGACCTCGCTTCCGGATGCGGACTGATCGATGATCACTGCGTGCTTGATCATTTGCTCGAGCTGCAGGACGCGGCCCTCCAGGAACGACTGCTCCTTGCGGGCGGCTTCGTAGTCGGCGTTCTCGCGCAGGTCTCCGAGTTCGCGTGCGGCCTTGATGCGGGAGATGACCTCCGGCCGGCGCTCGACAGTCAGCTCCCGCAGTTCGTTATGTAGCGCGGCCAGGCCCTCTGTCGTGAGGTGGATCGGTGGCAGTGGCGGTCCCTTGGCGGCTGCGCGGGCTGCCCGAGCGGCGGCTCCGCGATCTGGCTTGGGGGCCTCGATGGCCGAGCCGGCGCCGTTGGGTCGGGCGGCCAATTTGGCGAGCGCCTTGGCCGTGGGCTTGCGCGGGGCCCGAGCGGCGCGCTTGGGTTCCCCCTCGCCCTCCTGGCCGTCCGGGAAGACCGTTATCTTGCTGCCCCGGGGCGGTGCCTTTGGCACGTCCGCGTCATGCAGCGGAATGGTGATGCCGGTTTCGCGGCGCTGACCCGTCGGCGACGTCAGGACTCCGTATGGCATAGCCCGCGCGGACTTCGCAAACGACTCGAGTAGCTGGTCCTCGTACAACTCGGCTTCCGCAGTTTCGACCCACCAGACACGCGCCTTGGCGATGTCCTTGAGGGTCTTGAGCCAGTAGGCGGCGGGCTGGGGCCGGCGCTCGCCGAGTGGCGTTCGGTAGATGCTGCCCAGGCGCGCTCCAACCGACTTCTGACTCGAGCCGATGTACAGAATCACCTGGCGGGGCAGCCAGAACGATGCGAGCCGACTTTGGAGTTCGGCGACGCTGGGTCTCTTGCCATCCAGGCGCAGGTCGGGATTTCGATCGAGCCAGTCGCGGACGGCTGTGGGGTCGATCGAGACCTTCGGTTCATGGGTGGGGAGTTCTACCAGGAAGACGCCGGGGCCGCTCGCGGAGACCGGCCGGCCCCACAGGACCGGGCCTTCAATCCCCAGTCCGAGGGCGTAGAGGAGGTCGTGGCCGTTGATCGGCGTGGTCGAAGAGGGGGTTGTCGTCACCTGACAACCCTGCCTTGCGGCACGCCGCTTGTCAAACGGTCCCTCCGCAACCCAACTGCAGCCGTCGCCGCGACGCGTCCGCGAGGGGAAACGTGGCTCCAGCGCGGCTGATATAGAGGAAGGCCCCGGCGAATGGCGGGGCCTTCCTGAACTTTCGACGATGTCCGCCTACCGGGCCAGGGACGGATCCTCGGGAACCGGGATGCCCAGCAGCAGCGGCAGACCCTCGCGGTTGGTGTAGATGGGGCGATAGCGATCGGTGTTGTACATCTTGGGGATGTCGATTGCGCGCGGGCCCAAGTCCGGGTCCGGCAGCGGGGAGTGGCTGTACTTGCCGCCGCGAATGGCGACCATTCGGCCGCTCATGCCTTCGGCAACCAGGTTCATGGCCACGTTCGCGAAGGTGATGCCGACCATCGAGTCGACCGCATCTGGGTCGCCGGAGCGGAGGTCGTAGGTCAGCTCGCTGGCCAGTGTTTCCTCGCCCGAGCGCGATTGGATCTCGGAGGCGAGAACCTCGGCGATGTTGGCCTTGTGCTTGTGGCCGAAGGCATCGGCAGGGCCGAACTCGCCGATCTCGCCGCCCTTCCACATCGCGCCCTCGGCGGCGATGACCAGGGCGTACTTGCTCGGGTTGTCCTTCTTGTCCTCGACCGCGAGCTCAACCAGGTGGTCCAGGTCGAATCGGTACTCCGGGATGAGGCAGCGAGCGCTCGTCACATACGCGGTGTACAGCGCCGTGAAGCCGGCGTCGCGGCCGAAGATGCGGAAGACGCCGATTCGCTCGTGCGAGCCAAGGGTGGTGCGCTGGCGATTGATCGCATCCTTGGCTCGGGAGATTGCGGTCGAGAAGCCGATGCAGTACTCGGTCCCCTGGACGTCGTTATCCATCGTCTTAGGCACAGCGATCAACTTGACGCCATTGTCGGCCAGGACCTGGCTGAAGCTGAGGGTGTCGTCGCCGCCGATCGGAATGAGGTAGTCCAGACCGAGCGTCTGAATGTTATCCAGCACGACGGGCGTGAAGTTGTAGACGCCGTCCTGGACCTCGAGCTGCTTGAGGCGATCGGGCCCGATGTGCGCCGGAAGCTTGCCGGCCTTCATCTTGCGGGCGTTGGTGCGCGAGGTGTGCAGCCACGTCCCGCCGGTCCGGTCGATTGCGCGGGTGTTATTGCGATCGAGCGGGACGATGTAGTCCCCATCCAGGCCGGGACCCGGTTTCATGTGGGTCAGGCCTTCCCAGCCGCGCCGGATGCCGTAGACCTCGTAGCCAATCTCGGTTGCGCGATAGACAACGCTCTTGATGACGGCGTTCAAACCGGGGACGTCACCGCCGCCAGTCAGGATGCCGATGCGCGGGGTTCGACTCATAGGTGCCCTTCCGTGGGATGTTTCGGGCGCGGCAGCAGTGGGCCGCGCCATTGATGACCGGCACATCTTAGGGCGCCAGAGGGAATCGGCGGCGGTTCGTGCGCCGCTAGGGGACGAAGCGGTAGCGCAGGAAGAGGTCCCCACCGGCATGGCGGACAGAGGTCAGGTCCGCCCAGCGGCCCAGACCCCCGCCGAAGCTCGTTCCTTCGACCAGCCCCAACCGTCGCGCGACAGAGTCACGGCCCATGACCTGCGGCGCGACCGTGAGGAACAACTCGTCGACCAGCCGGGCCCGCAGTAACTCGCCAAAGAGATGCGGCCCGCCCTCGCACAGGGCCAGCCGCGCCCCCGTGTCCCGGACCACCGCAAGGAGCGCCCCCGAGGCCACGTTGGGCCCGTCCCCGGCGGCCACGACACGCATGTTGGCGGGAAGCGACATCGTCGCCAGCCGGCTCGCGCCGGCAGCGGTCGTGACCACGATCACCGGCACGTCCGAGGTGGATAGGCCGGCGTGGTTCGGGTCCACCTTGCCGCTGGCCGATACGACGATGGTCGTGGGTTGCGGGGCCAGCCCTAGCTCGGAGCGCCACGCGGCGAAGACCGCGGCGAGCGGCGGCACCACGTTCCGAGGCGTCCACTCGTGGCGGCGGCCGACCCGCACCGTGCCGGCTCCAACGATGACGACGTCGGCCAGGCCTCTGAGCAGGGCCATCATGAAGCGGTCCGATTCCGACGAACCGCTGATCTCCGCCCCGCCGGTGCTCGGTTCCTCAGCGGCCATGGCCACCACGCCATCGATGCTTGAAACGAAGTTGGCGATCACGGTGGGTCGCTCCGGCCGCAGAGCCACCGCCAGCTCGCCGGGGAATCGGCCGGCAAGCCCTGGAGGAAGAAGGCCACCTCGGGCCTCGACGCCGTCAGCGAACTCGGCCTCAGGGGCAAGCCAGATCGGATCGAGCGTCAATCCTTCGTTTCGGCCGGTCATCGCCGTCTCGGCTAGTCGCGCGAGCCGCGGAGACCGGACAGAGCGTAGAACTCCGCACGCAGAGCCGGGCTGGTTTCATATATTCCACGGAAGGCGGTCGTTCGAGTCATCGGGTGATCCTCCCGCACGCCGCGCATCTGAGTGCACAGGTGATGCGCTTCCATGTACACGGCCACGCCGTGCGGTTCCGTCAGCTCCGTCAGCGCCTCGGCGATCTGATGGGTCATCCGCTCCTGGACGCCAAAACGGCGGGTGCCAATCCGAACCAGCCGCGTCAGCTTGCTGATGCCGATGATGTGTTCGTGGGCGATGTAGCCGACGAACGCCCGGCCCAGGAACGGCAGGGCATGGTGCTCGCACAGAGCGGTGAATGGGATGGGGCCTTCAACGATCTGGGAGAGTTCGCAGCTGGCCCCGCCATAGCATTCGGTCGGAAAGACGGTCACGAGTTTCGGGTCGCCGTCGTAGCCCTCGGTCGAGTCGTATAGGGCGCGCAGCAGCCGGCGCGGGGTGTCGCTCGTCCCCGGCGATTCCAGATTCAGACCCAGCGCCGTCAGGATCTCTGCCAGGTTCGCTTCGTAGCGGGTCCAATCCTCCGGCGCGATGGCTGCCCGAAGGCGCCGGGCTTCGGCGTCGTCCAGGCTGAGCTGGAGCCCCGAGGCAGAGTGGTGCGACACGCCGTCCAAGTCGTGGTCGTGCTCGCGGCGAGTCAGGCGCATCCGCGACGCAGCTATGGCGGCGCCAGCCGGATTGCCAGCCGGATTGCCAGCCGGATCGTCAGCCGATTGGTGTGCGGTCATGTGGACCTCCATTTCCTGCTGCCACTATGACCCGGCCCGGTCGCGATCGCAGCGGCGAGCTCGTAAGTCGCGTCGCACGAACCGTCAGAGCCGGCGCAGTTCCGTCGCCTCGTTGTCGCCGATGCTGCGAGCGCACGTCGCGCAGAACCAGCGCGCCTCCAGGGGGGTACCGCAGGTTTCGTGGCGCAGCGCCCCGGAGGATTCCGCGCCGGATCCCCAGTCTGCGAGCAGTCGAAGCGCGCCGGCAAGCTCGCGACCGTCGGCGGTGAGCTCGTAGTCCAGGCGGGGCGGGCGCTGCGAATACGGGCGCGCCAGAACGACCCGTTCGCGCTCGAGCCGCTTGAGCCGGTCCGACAGGATGTTCGGCGCGATTCCCGGAACCGCGGTCAGAAGGTCGTTGAAGCGGCGCGGGCCATCGAGCAGTGACTCGACGACGAGCAGACTCCAGCGGTCGCCGACGCGGTCGAGGGCAGCTTGGAGCGGCGATCGAGCGGTAGTTGCCGGGGTGGAGGTGCGATCGTCGGGCATGGCGCCATGGTCGGGCATGGCGCCATGGTAGCGGCTGTCGCTCTTGCGCGGGGCCGCGGGACGTTGTAACTTGCAACTTACTAGTTACTCTGCCGGCGAGTGGCAATGCGTCCCGTATTTGGCTGACCGGCACAAGGAGATTCGAGTGAACTCACTGGATGAATTGCAGCAGGCCGTGGCCCGAGTGGTTGGCATCGCTGCACCCTCAGTTGTCGGAATTGGCGGTCATTGGCGCCGCGGATCAGGCCTGGTTCTGAGCGACGGGCGCGTCCTAACGAACGCTCACAACGTCCATAGCGACGAGGCCACGTGCGTCTTCGCCGATGGACGGAGAGCGACGGCTCAGCTTCTCGGCATTGACATGGACGGCGACCTGGCCGTTCTCCAGGTCGATACCACGGGCGCTCCGGCATTGGCCTGGGTCGGCGACGGATCCTTGCCTGCGGTCGGCACGACCGTATTCGTGGTGGCGAGTGCTTCCGGCGGTGGCGTCCGAACGACGGTCGGGTTGGTTTCGGGGAACGATCGGTCGTTCCGCGGTCCCGGCGGGCACGTCATCGGCGGCTCGATCGAACATACCGCGCCGCTCGCCGCGGGGTCGTCCGGCAGTCCCGTGCTCGACGCCGAAGGGCGCCTGCTCGGCTTGAACACACAGCGGATCGGCGAGGGGTTCTACCTGGCACTGCCCGCCGACTCAAGTCTGAGGGCCCGCGTCGAGGCGCTGTCTCGCGGCGTATCCACGGCCCGACCGATGCTGGGCATCGCTGTCGCACCCGGTCACGTGGCGCGCCATCTGCGCCGAGCGGTCGGCCTGCCGGATCGGGACGGCGTGCTCGTTCGGGGCGTCGAGTCGGAGAGCCCGGCTGAACTGGCGGGCATCCGCGAAGGCGATCTGATCGTCGCCGCCGGCGGCTCGCCGATCGAGGATCCGGACGCACTCCACGCCGCTCTGGCCAAGGTTGGCACGGGCCGGGTGGAGATCGGTCTGGTCCGCGGGGTCGAGGAACTGACTGTGACAGTCGAGCTGGGCGCAAGCCCAGCCGGATCGGAAGGCTCCGCCAAGCCCAACTAGAGGGGCTGTACCCTCAGCGGCCTTGACGTGAGCGCCTGCCATGTCAAGGCCGGCCTCTGGAATCCCCCGCTTAGTAGAGCCCGATCGCAGCGCCAACTGCGGCCAGCGTGGCCAGGGAGGCTACGCTCCAGGTAGCCAATGTTGTGAGCCGGTATTCGAGCCGCCGAGGATCGCGGCCGCTGGCCCTGACCAGGAGCATCATGGCCCAGTTGATCAGGAAGACCGACAACCCGGCGGCGACTACGCCGAGGGCTACCCCCAGGATCGCCGTCCAGAAGCCGCCTCTTGCGCCGATCGCCGCTCCAAGCACGGATGCCGCGACCGAAGCGATGACCATGGCCAGCTGCGCTCGCGCCAAGCCTCCCGACTGTGGCCAGATGCCGGGTCGAACCGGCTTCGTGGATCCGATCGATCGGGGCCCTGCCGGTTGTGGGCCGGCCGGCCGCGAAGTTCTGCGCGATCCCGCGAGTGTGCGCCTGGCTCGTCGCTCTTCTCTGGACAAGGTCAACCCCGAATGGTTGCGGGACGACATTCGGCCGCCCGTCTACCCGCCTAGCCTATAGCACCGCACCGGCGGCGGCGGTCAGGCGGCGGCGGTCAGTGGAAAGCGGCCGACTCGGATCGAACCAATTCGACCAGGTTGCCCAGGGCGATGTTCACGTCCACCACGTGGAGCCCCCATGTCGGCGACTCGACCACTGCCAGAGTCGGCCGATGGTCCGCCGCGCCGCCGGTTCGATCGATCTGGAGCCAGGTTGTCCCGCCCTTGCTGATGCAGCGCGCGGAGTAATCGTTGGGGTAGGTGATGAATGGCGTGGTCGCCGCCGAAGTCGGCGCGCCTTTGACCAGCACGGCCAGACCCTTGGTCGGGAAGTAGGGCAGCAGCGCGCCTGTGCCGCCGCTCGGCGATGCGGGGTTCACGCACAAGACCTGCATCGGCGGCGTCGAGCCTCGAGTGAACGGGTTGAGGCCGGTGTCGGTTCGGCCGAAGAAGGCATTCGACGGCGGCGTTCGGTCAAAGCTCGAATACGCAACTACGCAGCCGACCTGGGTGGCCGAGGCGCAGGCCGGAATGTTCGCGAAATCGCCGCCGACCGACTTGCCCACCGGCACCGTGACGTTGCCGCCCAGCAGCAGTGCCGAGACGAGCAATCGGCGCGTCTCAGGTTTGGGATCGACCTGGAACTTGAGGAGTGCCGTCAGCATCACCGCGCCCTGGGAATGGCCGATGAAGACGATGCCGCGACCCTGGTTGTAGTTGACCATGTAGTCGCGGAACGACGAGGCCACGGTGGCGTAGGGGATCAGCCCGCCGGCAATAGTTATCGCGTCCGTCTTGGAGATCGCGGCCAGCGTGAGCTGCGGGTACATCGGGGCGTAAACGCGGCAGACCTGTGAGAACCGCGCCGCCTGTGCCAGGGCAACCGCGGTCTCCT
>JANYJG010000173.1 GCA_025358515.1 Chloroflexota bacterium | reverse complement strand
CAACATGCAGCGCCAAGCGGTGCCGCTCCTTGAGCCGGAGGCGCCCATCGTCGGCACCGGCATGGAATGGCGGTCCGCCCTGGACTCCGGACAGGTCGTGATCGCCAAGCGGCCGGGCCTGGTCACCAGCGTGACCGCGGACCGGGTCCAGATGGAGACCGACGCCGGCGAGCTGGACGAATACCCGCTGCAGAAGTCCGGGCGCTCCAACCAGGGCACGTGCATCAACCAGCGTCCCATCGTCGACGTCGGCGAGCGTCTGGAGAAGGGCGATCCGATCGCCGACTCAAGCTCCACCGACCACGGCGAGCTGGCTCTCGGCCGGAACGTCCTGGTGGCGTTCATGAGCTGGGAAGGCGGCAACTACGAGGACGCGATCGTCATCAGCGAGCGCCTCGTCAAGGAAGACTTCTTCACCAGCAGTCACATCGAGAAGCACGAGCTGGAGTCACGTGACACCAAGCTCGGTCCCGAAGAGATCACCCGCGACATTCCGAACGTGGGCGAGGAGTCGCTCAAGGATCTGGACGAGGAAGGCATCGTTTACATCGGGGCCGAAGTCCAGCCGGGCGACATTCTGGTGGGCAAGATCACGCCGAAGGGCGAGACCGAACTGACTGCAGAGGAGCGGCTGCTGCGCGCGATCTTCGGTGAGAAGGCCCGCGAAGTGAAGGACTCCAGCCTGCGCCTGCCTCATGGTGAGCGTGGCAAGGTGGTCGATGTCCGCATCTTCAGTCGCGAGGAAGGCGACGAACTCATGCCGGGCGTGAACCGCCTGGTCCGAGTCTCCGTGGCCCAGAAGCGCAAGGTCAGCGTCGGCGACAAGATGGCCGGCCGCCACGGCAACAAGGGCGTCATCGCCAAGGTCCTGCCGATCGAGGACATGCCCTATCTGCCGGACGGAACGCCCGTCGATATCGTTCTCAATCCACTCGGTGTACCGAGCCGAATGAATATCGGTCAGATCCTTGAGACGCATCTCGGCTGGGCGCTCCAGAAGCGTGGCCTGAAGGCGGCCACAGCCGTTTTCGACGGCGCGACAGAAGAGCAGATCCGGGCCGAATTGCGCGAGTCCGGTCTGCCCGAGGACGGCAAGATCGAGCTGCGAGACGGCCGAAGCGGTGAAACGTTCGACCGGCCGATCACGGTTGGCTACATCTACATGCTCAAGCTCCATCACCTCGTCGAGGACAAGATCCACGCTCGGTCAACCGGACCCTACAGCCTCATCACGCAGCAGCCTCTGGGCGGTAAGGCCCAATTCGGCGGCCAGCGCTTCGGTGAGATGGAGGTCTGGGCGCTCGAAGCGTACGGCGCGGCGAACATCCTTCAGGAACTGCTGACGGTCAAATCGGACGACGTCATGGGTCGCGTTCAGACCTACGAGGCGATCGTCAAGGGCGAGGAGATCCAGGCACCAGGCGTCCCCGAGTCGTTCAAGGTTCTTATCAAGGAACTCCAGAGCCTGGGGCTCAACGTGGAGATCCTCAACGAGAACGACGAGGAGATCCGCTTCGCCGAGGACTCCAGCACCTATCCGATGCCGGACCTGGGCGGGATCAACCTCGCCGGGTTCGAAGACTGATCCAACCGTATTCAATGACGCGGCTCCTGAGCCCGGCCAGCCAGGCGTCGTCGGCCCCCGGTCCGAACTACGCCATCAAGCCAGGCGATGGCGTGGAGGAGAGCAATGCTCGAGGTTAACAACTTCAACGCGATCCGCATCTCGCTGGCCAGCCCCGAGCAAATTCGGGACTGGTCGTCGGGCGAGGTAACGAAGCCCGAGACGATCAACTACCGCACTCTCAAGCCGGAGAAGGACGGGCTCTTCGACGAGCGCATCTTCGGCCCCACCAAGGACTGGGAGTGCTACTGCGGAAAGTACAAGCGGATTCGCTATAAGGGCATCATCTGCGACAAATGCGGCGTGGAGGTCACTCGCTCCAAGGTCCGCCGCGAGCGCATGGGCCACATCCAGTTGGCCAGCCCTGTCAGCCATATCTGGTACTTCAAGGGCACGCCGTCGCGGCTGGGCATCTTGCTCGACATCAGCCCCCGCAACCTTGAGCGCATCCTCTATTTCGCCCTGTACATCGTCACTCACATCGACGAAGAGGCCCGCCGCCGGGCCCTAGCCGCTCTTGAGGACGAGGCCGAGGGCAGGGGAGGCAAGGGCGGCAAGGCCCTGACAGACCTGGAGGATGACCTTCGGTCTCGCTTCCATCGCCACAAGGACGAGCTCAACGCGGCCCTAGCCACGACCAAGAGCGAGCTCGAGCTTCAGCGGACGGCTCGTACCGAAGAGATCGTTGTGGCCGCCCAGCAGGTCGAGAAGCTCCTCGCCGGACTCGGCAAGCAAGCCTCGCCCGACGCGATCGCATTCCTGATCACGGGTGAGTTGGTCGTTGCCGCCGGCGCCACCGCGGGCAAGGAAGCCACCGCTTCCCTGCGCAAGATCGTCGCCGCGGAGACGGAGCGGGTAACCGCCGAGATCCAGGCGCGTGAAGCGGACGAGGAGCGCAGCGTCACCCAGAAGGTCGGCGACCTCCAGCTCGCCAACGATGCGGAGGTCGAATCCGAGCGCGAGCGTTTGCGCCACGAGGCCGATGGGGCCAAGGACGACATCCGCAAGCAGCGCGACGAGATCGAATCGATCAAGCCGCTGATGACCCTCACCGAGAACGACTTCCGCTACTTGGACGAGCGATACGGCTCGGGCAGTCGCGGTGGCCGCATCTTCCACGCCGCCATGGGCGCCGAAGCCGTCCGCGACATCATTGGTCGGATGGAGCTCGAGGACCTGGCCAAGTCCCTCCACGTGGAGGTTCGGACCACCTCCGGCCAGCGCCGCAAGAAGGCCATTAAGCGACTGCGTCTTATCGAAGCCTTTCGCCGCTCCGGCACTCGCCCGGAGTGGATGATCCTGTCTGTCATCCCTGTCATTCCGCCGGATCTGCGGCCCATGGTCCAGCTCGACGGCGGCCGCTTCGCGACCTCCGACCTGAACGACCTGTACCGCCGCGTGATCAACCGCAACAACCGGCTCAAGCGACTGCTCGAGCTCGGCGCCCCGGAGATCATCATTCGCAACGAAAAGCGAATGCTCCAGGAAGCCTGCGACGCCCTGATCGACAACGGTCGGCGCGGACGGGCCATCGCCGGCACGGGCAACCATCGCCTCAAGAGCCTCTCCGACATGCTCAAGGGCAAGCAGGGACGGTTCCGCCAGAACCTGCTCGGCAAGCGCGTGGACTACTCCGGCCGCTCGGTCATCGTCGTCGGCCCGGACCTCAAGCTGCACCAGTGCGGCCTGCCCAAGAAGATGGCGCTCGAGCTGTTCAAGCCGTTCGTCATGCGCCTGCTCGTCGAGAAGGGCTTCGCCCACAACATCAAGAGCGCCAAACGCATCGTCGAGCGCGTCCGACCCGAGGTCTGGGACGTTCTCGAAGAAGTGATCAAGGACCACCCGGTCCTTCTTAACCGCGCTCCCACGCTTCACCGACTGGGCATCCAGGCATTCATGCCGGTCCTGGTCGAGGGCTCCGCGATCCAGATCCACCCCCTCGTCTGCACCGCCTTCAACGCCGACTTCGATGGCGACCAGATGGCCGTCCACGTGCCGCTTTCTACTGCCGCGCAGGAAGAGGCGAAGACGATGATGCTGTCGACCGCCAACCTGCTTTCCCCAGCGGACGGCAGCCCGGTCGTGGCCCCTACGCAGGACATGGTCCTGGGCTGCTTCTACCTGACGATGGACAAGCCCCTCGCCGAGGGTAAGAAGGAACGCCTCTTCTCCAGCGAGGACGAGGCCATCCTGACCTATCAGATGCGTGAGGTGACGCTCCACGAGCCTGTCATCGCTATGGTTCGAGCCTGGAATGAAGAGGCCGACGCGGCCATCGACACCCGCGTTCGAACGACCGTCGGTCGGATCATCTTCAACCAGATCGTGCCCGACCGGCTCCGCTTCAAGAACGTAAACATGAAGCGAACCGAGCTCCGCAAGCTCGTCGACGAGTGCTACCGCATCCTCGGTCCCGAGGCAACGGCAGTCGTCGTGGACGGCGTCAAGGGTGTTGGCTTCGAATACGCAACCCGCGGCGGCATGACCATCGCCGTCGGCGACATCGTGATCCCGCCCAACAAGGCTAAGAGCCTGGTCGAGGCCGACGCGGCCGTCGATCAGATCGACCGCCAGTTCCAACGCGGCCTGATCACGGACGACGAGCGCTATGAGCAGGTCGTCGACGTCTGGCAGCGGACCACCAACGATCTGTCGAGCCAGATGATGGATGGCCTTGACCCGTACGGTTCGGTCCGAATGATGTCCGACTCCGGCGCCCGAGGTAACAAGGGTCAGATCAGCCAGCTCGGCGGTATGCGAGGCCTCATGGCCGACCCTTCGGGGCGCATCATCGACGTCCCGGTGCGGAGCAACTTCCGCGAGGGAATGACCGTCCTCGAGTACTTCATCAGCACCCACGGCGCCCGCAAGGGTCTGGCCGACACCGCCCTCCGCACCGCCGACTCGGGCTACCTCACCCGGCGTCTGGTCGACGTTGCCCAGGACGTCATCACCCGCGAGGAAGACTGCGCCACGCTGGAGGGCAGCTGGATCACGCGGTCGGAATCCTCCGAGATCGCCAGCAACGAAAAAGGCGCTTATCAGAAGCGAATGGTCGGGCGGCTCTCCGCCGCAGATCTTCGCCACCCCACGACCGGGGAACTGCTCGTTGCTCGCAACGAGGAACTCACCGAGCTGGCCGCCGCCGCCGTGGACGAGTCCGGGATCGATGAGGTCCTGGTCCGGTCCCCGCTCTCCTGCGAGGCTCGACACGGCGTCTGCAGGCTCTGCTACGGCCGCAACCTGGCCACCGGCCATCTGGTCGGTATCGGCGAGGCCGTCGGCATCATCGCCGCTCAGTCGATCGGCGAGCCGGGCACCCAGCTGACCATGCGAACGTTCCATACCGGCGGCGTGGCCGGCCTCGACATCACCGCGGGTCTGCCGCGAGTCGAGGAGCTAGTCGAAGGCCGCGTGCCTAAGGGCAAGGCCGAGATCAGCCACATCGACGGCATCGTGGAAATCGTCCGCGGTGACGCCGGAACGCGCGTCAAGGTCACCAGCCGCGAACAGTACGACACCCACATCGCCTTGCCGCCCGGAGCCGAGTTCCTTGCGGCCCCCGGCGACATCGTGGAGGCCGGTCAGGTCCTCGCCCGTGGTGAGGGCGGCGACAAGACCACCGACGTGTCCGCGCCTGCCAAGGGCTTCCTTGTCCGTGAGGGCGAGGACGTGGTCGTCCGGTCCGAGGACATCGTCG
This sequence comes from Chloroflexota bacterium, assembly GCA_025358515.1. Taxonomy (GTDB): domain Bacteria; phylum Chloroflexota; class Limnocylindria; order Limnocylindrales; family CSP1-4; genus Fen-1039. The sequence goes on along the minus strand of JANYJG010000173.1, from coordinate 4,491 downwards.
AGCGCGAATACGCCATTCCCCACAACGCCAAACTGATGGTCGAGAACGGAGCGGAGATCCGCGCCGGCGACGCCATTACGGACGGCCCAATCAACCCGCAGGAATACCTCGAAACGCGGGGCAAGGATTCCGTCCAGCGTTACCTGGTCAAGGAGGTCCAGCGGGTCTACCGCAGCCAGGGCGTGACAATCAACGACAAGCACATCGAGATCATCGTCCGGCAGATGCTTCGCAAGGTTCGCATCGACCAGCCGGGCGACACGGACCTCCTGCCGACCGAGTTGATCGACCGTCTCGACTTCGAGCAGGTGAACAACCGCGTTCTGGCAGAGGGCGGCGAGCCTTCAACCGCCCAGACCGTTCTGCTTGGCGTCACCAAGGCATCGCTCAATACCTCCAGCTTCCTGGCGGCGGCCTCCTTCCAGGAGACGACCCGAGTGCTGACCGAGGCCGCCATCAACGGCGCCAAGGATCACCTGATCGGTCTCAAGGAGAACGTCATCATCGGCAAGCTCATTCCGGCCGGGTCGGGTGCGCCTGCCAACATCGCTGCCGCTCGAGAGCGGGCTCGTCGAGCGGCCGAAGAAGCACTCGCGGGCGAGTCGATCGAGAAGCTGCGCGGTCCGGAGTACGAGTACAACCCGTTCCTCGAGGAGGCAGTCGGACTGCCCTCCGACGAGACGACAGACTTGGCCTCGATTCTGGCCTCCAGCACCGGCGAGACTCGTGGGGAAGAAACCGACTTCGTCAACCCATTCCTTGCGGCCCTGGGTACCGAAGAAGGCACTAACTCGGAGGCTCCCGATGCCCCCGATCTTGAGAAGATTCTAGGCAAGGACAGCAAGGAAGACGAGTAGTCTTAGACGCAAGTCCAAGACACCTTATCGAGCGAGAGCGGAGAACCTCAGCCACGACCCTCGGAGGTTTGACACCTTAAGGGCCCCACTGATAGACTCCGCCCTCGTGGCCTCAGGGAGGTCGCGGTCGGCGTGCGCCACTCGCGGACTCCGATGAGCAACTCCGGAAAGCGGACACCGATAAAGGAACAGACCGGCTCTTGCCGGACCGCATCGGCCCGCAACACCATCGAAGCGATCCGCGCCAGCAGGCGAGTGCTTCCCAGTCGCGACCGGCGCCGCAAGGCGGCAGTCGGAACGCCGGAAGTCTCCGAGCAGCGCAGCATCCCGTCGATCGGACTTGAGCCTGGGGCAAACCCGGCCTTGAGAGCCGTGTCGGGGTGTGGGTCGCCGACTTGGACCATCTAGGTCAATCTGACGAAAGCGAAAGGAGCAGCGTCTCCGTGCCGACAATCAGCCAGCTCGTGCGGCATGGCCGCCAGCCGAAGATCTCCAAGATCAAGGCGCCGGCTATGCGCAAGAACTGGAACAGCCTTCGCCAGCGCCAGGTGCCGATCCCCGGTGCACCGCAGAAGCGCGGCGTCTGCCTGCAGGTGCGCACGATGACGCCGAAGAAGCCGAATTCGGCCCTTCGCAAGATCGCCCGCGTCCGCCTCACCAACCAGATGGAAGTCACGGCCTACATCCCCGGGATCGGCCATAACCTCCAGGAGCACTCCGTGGTTCTGGTTCGCGGTGGCCGCGTGAAGGACCTGCCTTCGGTCAAGTACCACATCATCCGTGGCACGCTCGACGCCGCCGGTGTGAAGGACCGCAAGCAGGGTCGCTCCAAGTACGGCGCCAAGGCCGTTCAGCAGAAGGGCAAGAAGTAAGATGCCGCGTCGTCATACCATCGCCCGCAAGACCAAGTACCAGAGCGCGCCGAGCACTCGTCTCAGCGGCCGTTTTGCCACCAAGCTGATGACGGACGGCAAGCGCCACCTGTCCGAGCGCATCCTCCGCGAAGCCCTAGCCCGTGCCGAGGCCCAGGCTCGTCGCCCCGGCGTCGAGGTCCTCGAATCGGCCATGCGCAACGCAACCCCAATCATCGAGGTCAAACCGCGCCGCGTGGGTGGCGCAACTTACCAGGTCCCGGTCGAGATCCGGGGCGATCGTCGCATGTCTCTTGGCGTGCGCTGGCTGGTCCAAGCGGCCCGTAAGCGCAGTGGCAAAAGCATGTCTGAAAAGCTTGCAGCCGAGCTCGTGGATGCCATGAATGGCATCGGGGCAGCCGTCAAGCGTCGTGAGGATACCCACAAGATGGCCGACGCCAACAAGGCGTTCAGCCACTTCAAGTGGTAAACCCCACTACAAGGGAGCGATAGAGACTCGTGCCACGACTGGTTCCGCTAGCTAAAACGCGGACCATCGGAATCATTGCCCATATCGACGCTGGGAAGACCACGGTCACCGAGCGGGTCCTTTTCTATACGAAGAAGATCTACAAGATCGGTGAGGTCCATGAGGGCGCGGCCACCATGGACTGGATGCCTCAGGAGCAGGAGCGCGGCATTACGATTACTGCCGCGGCTACTACCTGTTTCTGGGACGATCACCGAATCAACATAATCGATACGCCCGGGCACGTGGACTTCACCGTGGAGGTAGAGCGCAGCCTGCGCGTCCTCGATGGCGCAGTCGTCGTGTTCGACGGTGTGGCCGGTGTCGAGCCCCAGTCCGAGACGGTCTGGCGCCAGGCGGATCGCTATCGTGTGCCGCGCATCTGTTTCATCAACAAGCTCGATCGCACGGGCGCCGATTTCTGGCGCTGCGTTGAGATGATCAAGGATCGCCTGGGCGCGCGCCCTGTGGTCATCCAGCTGCCCATCGGCAACGAGGATAAGTTTCGCGGCATCGTCGACCTGATCACCATGAAGGCGATCGTCTACAAGGCGGAAGACCTCGGCGCCGAAGCGGACATCATCGACATCCCTGCCGACCTCATCGAGCCGGCCAAGATCCAGCGCGAGAAGATGGTCGAGATCGTCGCCGAGATGGACGACGAGCTCACTCATAAATACCTCGAGGGCCACACCCTCAGCAACGAGGACATCAAGCGCGGCCTGCGCCTGGGTACCCTCGAGTACCGGATCGTTCCGGTGCTCGCCGGTTCGGCCCTGAAGAACAAGGGCGTGCAGCCCGTCCTGGATGCGGTCGTGGATTACCTGCCGTCGCCGCTCGACGTGCCGCCGGTCATCGGTGAGCATCCGGTCACGCACGCAGAAGTGATCCGGACAGCGAACGACTCCGAGCCGTTTAGCGCTCTGGCCTTCAAGATCGCCGCGGATCCGTACGTCGGCAAGGTCGCCTACTTCCGGGTCTACTCCGGCACGCTGAACTCCGGTTCTTACGTCTACAACGCCACAAAGGGCAAGAGGGAGCGGATCGGCCGCATTCTTCTGATGCATGCCAACCACCGCGAGGAGATCGAGACGGTCTACGCCGGCGACATCGCCGCCGCCGTCGGCCTCAAGGAAACCTTCACCGGCGACACGCTGTCCGACCCGGATCACCCGATCGTCCTTGAGTCGATCGTCTTCCCGGAGCCGGTCATCGAGGTCGCCATCGAGCCCAAGACCAAGGCCGACCAGGACAAGCTGGCCATCGCCCTGCAGCGCCTTGCGGAGGAGGATCCGACCTTCCGCGTCCACACGGACGAGGAAAGCGGTCAGACTCGCATCGCCGGCATGGGCGAGTTGCACCTGGACGTCCTCGTGGATCGCATGATCCGCGAGTTCAAGGTCGCCGCCAACGTCGGCCGGCCGTCGGTCTCCTATCGCGAGACCATTCGCCGCGCCGCCGAGGGCAACGGTCGCTTCGTCCGCCAGACCGGTGGCAAGGGCCAGTACGGACACGCCGTCATCAAGATCGAGCCCAACGAGCCCGGCAAGGGCTACGAGTTCATCGACAAGATCGTCGGCGGGACCATTCCTCGGGAGTACATCAAGCCGGTCGACATGGGTATCCGCGAGACTCTCAACACGGGTGTGTACGCGGGCTATCCCATGGTTGACGTCAAGGTCACGCTCTTCGACGGTTCGTTCCACGAGGTCGACTCGAGCGAAATGGCCTTCCGCATCGCCGGCTCGATGGCAGTCAAGGATGCTATCGCGAAGGCTTCTCCGGCAATTCTGGAGCCGCTTATGCAGGTCGAAGTGACCATGCCGGAGCAGTTTCTGGGCGATGTCATCGGCGATCTCAACTCTCGCCGCGGTCACATCGAGTCAATGGAAGCGCGAGCCTCCACCCAGGTCATTCGAGCACGGGTGCCGCTGGCCGAGATGTTCGGTTATGCGACCGATCTGAGGTCGATGACACAGGGGCGCGCGAGTTATTCCATGGAGCTGTCTCATTACGCCGAGGTCCCCGCCCATCTGGCGCAGGAGCTCATTCAGAAGTCCAGAGTCTGACCAGTCCATCCAGTTCGCATTAGGAGCGAGGGAGCAGCCCGAGATGGCGAAGAAGAAGTTCGAGCGGACTAAGCCGCACGTCAACATCGGCACCATCGGCCATATCGACCATGGCAAGACGACGCTCACCGCAGCGATCACCAAGTACCTCGCCCTAAAGGGTGGGGCGGAGTTCCGCGCCTTCG
>JANYJG010000133.1 GCA_025358515.1 Chloroflexota bacterium | reverse complement strand
CTGAGCTGCGAGTTTCCGGGGGCGACACGCGGCTGGTGACCTGGAATCGGATCAAGGCCGACGTCACGGGGCTGCCGGTACGGCCTATCCCCGGAGACGCGACGGCGACCGGAGTAGCCATGCTGGCCGGCCTTGGGGCGGGCGTCTATCGTGACGTGGACGAGGCAATCGCCCGCTGCGTGCAGCCAGATCTGGCTATTGAGCCGTCCGAAGCCGCGCGAGAAACCTATGACCGAGCCTATCAGGCCTACGCGGAGCTCGCCGGCTCGGCCGTCGTGACCCGAACCCAGGGCTGACGGCTACCCGAACCACAAGGAGTCCGACCATGCGACTCGAACTCGGGATCAACACTTGCTTTGCGGTCAAGCGTTGGCCGCTTCCGTCCGAATGGGCCCGAGTCGTTCGCGATCGCCTCCAACTACGGCTGGTGGAGCATTCCTTCGATTTGGTGGATTTGGGCGCCGATGCGGCATCCGAGCAGTCCGCCGCCGTGGTTTGGGCAGCAGATGAGTTCGGGCTGACCATTCGGTCTACCTTCACCGGCCTGGCAGCCTATTCGTCAAACATGTTTCTCAGCCCGGACGCCGACGTTAGGGCACACGCCCTCACGTGGTTCCGCCGCGCCATCGCGTTCAGCCAGAGCGTCGGCGCCGTGGCCACGGGTGGACACGTCGGCGCCTTCTCCGTCGCAGACTGGCATGACGCCAAGATTCGTTCTGAGCGCTGGGAGGGGCTTCGCGCCAGCTTGCATGGCCTGGCCGCCGAAGCCCACGCACACGGCCAACAGGCGTTACTGGTGGAGAACCTCGCCGCCGCCCGTGAGCCATCGACGATGGAGATGATTCGCGACCTGGTGGTCCAGCCGGACACCAGCCACGCCGCCGTACGTCTCGCGCTGGACGTGGGCCACATGTGCGTCCCGGGCACCACCGGTGACGACCGCGACCCGTACGCCTGGCTGCGCGAGCTGGGCAGAGCAGCATTCGAGGTGCAGCTGCAGCAGTCAGATGCCGAGGGCGACCATCACTGGCCGTTCACGGCCGAGGCCAACCGCCGCGGCCGCATCGACGCCGATAGGGTCATCGATGCCCTGGGCGAAGGTGGGGTCGATGAATTGGCGCTGGTGCTGGAGGTCATCCCAGCATTCGAGCAGGAAGACAGGGCCGTCCTCGACGACCTGACTGCGTCGGTCGACTACTGGCGTGAGGCGCTCTCCCGCCGCGGAGTGCTGGCCGACTAACGCACCCGCCCCGAGTTCCCCATCGGACGCACAGAAGGTTGCGCAAACGCCGTGCGGAGGGTCGCGCTTTTTGACACCCTAAGCGGGAGCCCGGAGACCCTGGGGATGGGTCGCTTTGCCCGGGGGAGGAGAGTCCGTCAACGGTAGGAGGAGTTCATGTCAGCTGCCGCCGCGTACGTCCGCGGGATGTTCCAATGGACCGTCAAACGCGACGGAATCATCGCCCCGGACGAGCGGCCACCGGCCGGTCAATCGGTCGCCCTGGGCATCCAGCACATCTTCGCGATGTTCGGCGCGACGGTCCTGGGTCCCCTACTCATGGGCTTCGACCCGAATACCGCGATCTTCTTCTCGGGCATCGGCACGCTGATCTTCTTCGTCTGCGTCCGGGGCCGGGTGCCGAGCTACCTGGGTTCAAGCTTCGCGTTCATCGCGGTAGTCGGAACCGCAACGGGATACGCTCCCGCATTCTTCGGACAGGCGAACCCGAACCTGTCGACGGCCCTGGGCGGCATCATCATTTGCGGCGCCATCTACGCCGCCATCGGCCTGATCGTCATGGCTGTCGGCTACCGCTGGATCGAATTCATCATGCCGCCGGTCGTGACCGGCTCCATCGTGGCGGTCATCGGCCTCAACCTGGCGCCGGTTGCCATCAACGACCTCAAGATCAACACTCCCGCGTTCAACAACCCCAACCTCGACACCCTCGGCATCGTCATTGGCCTGCTGACCGCCCTTGCGGTCGCGGCCGTCGCCGTGTATGCCCCGCGCATCCTGAGGCCGCTCCCGATCCTCATCGGCGGAATCATCGGCTACCTCATTTACTTCGTCCTGGGCAACCTGATGAACCTCGTGCCCGCGGCCAAGCAGATCAGCTTCGACGCCGTCTGGCATGCGAGCTGGATCGGTCTTCCCCACTTCACCGCTCCTACGTTCGATGGCCGCGCAATTAGCCTGATAGCACCGGTCGCAATCGTCCTCGTCGCCGAGAACCTCGGTCACGTCAAGGCGGTGGCCGGCATGACCAAGCGCGACCTCGATCCATTCATCGGCCGGGCCTTCCTGGGCGACGGCCTCGCCACCATGGTCTCCGGATCCGGCGGCGGCACCGGCGTCACGACCTATGCCGAGAACATTGGCGTTATGGCCGTCACGAAGATCTACTCGAGTCTCATCTTCGTTATCGCGGCCTTGGTGGCTCTGACGATGGGCTTCTGCCCGAAGTTCGGCGCGCTCATCTCGACCATTCCGACGCCGGTCCTGGGCGGTCTCGCGATCATCCTCTTCGGCCTGATCGCCGCCACAGGCGGACGCATCTGGGTCGAGAACAAGGTCGACTTCTCGGTCAACAAGAACCTGATCACGGCGGCGGCGGCGCTAACGATGGGCGCCGGCAACCTGACGATCAACTGGGGCGACTTCTCGCTCGGCGGCATCGGCACGGCCTGCTTCGGCGCGATCATCCTCTACCAGGTCCTCAACGCCTTTGGGCGCAGGCGCGATGAAGAGGCACCGGCCGCCGCGTAGCCATCCACGTATCGCAAAAGAGAAGCGGGCGGCCGCGGCTTTCGAATAACGAATGCCGCAATGCCGCCCGCTTCTTTGTAAGTGCCTCTAGCCCGCCCGGCCCGTCCCGAACTGGCGGTCGCCGGCGTCTCCGAGGCCAGGCAGGATGTAGCCGTTCTCGTTGAGCTGGCGGTCTACCGCCGCGCAGTAGATCTCCACGTCCGGATGGGCCGCCGTCACGGCGTCGAGACCTTCCGGCGCAACGATCAGGTTGACGAGCTTGATCCGGGTCGCGCCCCAGCGCTTGAGAACCTCGATCGCGGCCGTGGCCGAGCCGCCGGTGGCGAGCATCGGATCGAGGATCAGGCACAGGTCGACGGTCGCTGAATCCGGAAGCTTGTTGTAGTACTCCACCGGCCGGAGTGTCCGCTCATCGCGGAACAGCCCCAGGTGCCAGACCTCGGCCGTGGGCATCAGCTCCAGCATGGCATCGACCATGCCCAGGCCGGCCCGGAGGATCGGCACGAGTCCGATCCGGACGCCCAGCTCATGAGCGTCGGTGATCTCCATGGGCGTGTGGACTTCGAGAGGCCGGACCTCGACGTCCGCCAGCGCTTCGTAGCCGAGCAGCCAGGAAAGCTCGCGCACAACTTCGCGGAACTTCTTTGGCTCCGTCTTCTCGTCGCGCAGGATCCGCAGCTTATGCAGGATCGCCGGGTGTCGCGAGACGTGCAGCGTCGGCCAAGCCGCGTCGCGCTCCTCCAACGGAGAGGGTTCAGGCACTTAGTCGTCTCCTCCCTGGTACGGGCCTCGATCGATGTTGGGCTAATCCTACGGCAGACCGGTCAGGCGGCTGATTCGGGCCGCCCTTCCACGAAGTCCCGACGCAAACCGGCCACCAGTCCAATCGCTCGCCAAGCCGCCAGTTCGTCTCGAGCTCGTCCCGCGACCCCGCCGAGGTCGCTCCAGGAGCGCGCCCCCATCAGCGGCACCGTGGCGATGATGATGCTGAGCCCACCGAACCACAACGCCGGGAGAGCCAGCATGGCCGAGATCGGGACCGTCCAGCGATGATTCGTGCGAGCGCCCCACACGACCAGAATCAGGGCGATCGGGCCGCGAATCATCAACGGGACCGGCACGGCGGCCCAAGTCCCGTTGGTAGCGCCGGTATTGGTGGTAAGAACCTGCGGCCAGCGCCGCCACGCTTCCGGCGCGATGATGGCCGAGACGGCGACGATGGCGGCGGTAGCTGCCAGGGCAATGAACAGCGACTTCCACTCGCGACGGACCACGAACCACAGCAAGCTCACGCCCGGGGTCACTTTCGTGAGCAACACGAACGACCAGGCCGCCGGCCATCGGAAGCCCACGACTATCGCCACGCCGATCAGAAGTTCTATGTTGCCGCCCGCGACCTCCGTAAAGGCGAATGCGAGCCCGAGCAGGAAGAGCCGAGGGCCCGTCAGATAGGCCAGCGCCGCCAGCGGGAAGAGCGCCCAGGCGGCCACGAATGCCTGCCACGGCAATAGCCGCAGCGGCCACAACAGCTGCAGGAAGATCGGCGAGTAGAGGTATGCGTTCGGATGGCCGACGGACGCTATCGCGTACGGGTCCGAGCCGCCCGGCGCGAGCCAGTAGGCGTGGGCATCCATGGCCGTGCCCGGCCAGCGGCCGTAAGGCTCGGCCCAGGCGACGATGAACAGCCAGGTGGCGACGGCGGCGACCAGTCCGAGCATAACGACGACTGGCACGCGACGGCCGGCGAGCACGATGCTGCGCTCGTAGGTGGTGCTCAGGGTGTCTCCTTCCTCCGACATTGGATCGCCTCGGCGGATACTACCAGGCGAGCGCCGGCACGAACCTTGGGACGTACCCTCCCGGGCCCCTAGACGAGAGCAGCGAGCAGACGGGATCCGGAACTGGGACCGGCATCGCGATCGACCACCGCCGTGCGCCCGAGCCGCTCCTCGTCAGCGCCGCCAACGGGACCGAGCAGGCTGGCCCAACCATCGCCCGCAAGCCTCTCCAGCGTGGAACAAGCCGCATCCAACGTCCTAGCAGCGGCGTCTGCAGCGTCGCCGTGGAGCGCGCCGTCTAAGAGTGACGCCCTGATGGCCCGGGCCGCCGTCCAGCCCGCCGCCAGGTCCCGGGCCGCGTCCGCAACCTGGCCTCGCTCCGCCCGGCGAAGAACCAGTGTCGCCGGTGCGCCGGCCAGCGCCGCAACAACCTCAACCGCGGTCGCGTTCGGCGACGTGCCCACGCCTGGGGCCCGCGATGAGTGGCCGACCATCAGTCGCTGGTCCGGGAACAGCAGGCGTCGCAACCACGCCTGCAGCAACACCGCGGCGGAATCGCCCTCACCGGCGATCCAGCCCGGCACGGCTCCCAGAAGCAGGCGTTCCGCTGGCAGACCATCGGCCAGGGCTAATTCCACGCCGAGAGCCTGAAGGGCGAGCCCGGTTCCGGCGCGCGTCATGGCATCGGAGGGATGGCCATTGGCCACGTCCGCCCCCAGCGCCAGCGGCCCCGGGCCGACGACCACGCGGCAACCGGCGCGGGCCTGGAGGCGATGCGCAAAGGCGTGGTCCGCGATGGCTCGCGCGGGATCGACGTTGTCCTCAACGATCTCTCGGATCGGGTCTGCCTCCACGATATCGATCCGCTCGAAGGCCGCGACAACGGCCTGCTCTGGGGCGGCGAACGCGGAAGTGACCGTCATCAGCGACGCATATGAACCCCGGGCTGCGGCGGCGTCATCGGCGGCGCGACGCAGCCAGGCCAGGCCGCGCTGACTCCCCGCCGGAACGGGCGAGCCGGCCCGCACCTCCGCTCGGCTTGAGGGCTTCTTTCCCCGTCCGCGAGCGGCGCGAGTACCCCCGCCGGTGCGGCCCCGACGGCCGGCTTCGCTCTGGAAGCGGCCGGCCGTCTCCAGGCCGACCTGGCGGCGCGCCTCCGACAATTCCCAACTGGCAGGAACGCGCACCTCAACTACGTCGGCGCCCTCCAAAATGAGAGCGCGCGTCTCCTTCGCAGCCTCCTCGACCTCCAAGGAACGGAGAGTTACGCCAAGCCAGGGCTCGGCCGGTCCACCGAGAACCGCTCGCATCTCGCGGGCGGCGGTGCGGTTGGCATCGAATCTGGCCAGCGCCGCGTCCACGAGGCTCTGGGCCAGCTTCTCGGCGGCGGCAAGGCGGTCCGGCCGCTCGAGCAGCTCCGCCTCCAGACCCAGGTCTATCGCCCCCGAAGCTCCTTCGAGGGCCAGTTCGCGCGCCGGAAGATCGTACTCAAGCAGGGCCACTGCAAACGGCAGAAGCACACCGCGAGCCAGTCGACGTCGATCCGATCCGCAATACCGTTCGACCAGCGCGGCCGCCAGCGGCCGGCCGTCATGGTCCAGCCCATCGACGCCGAGCATGCGCAGCACGGCCCGCTCCTGGGCGATCGTGGCCGAACCACGCGCAGCCGTAGAGAACCGGCCGGCCAGTTCGGCCGCCAGTACGCGAA
>JANYJG010000126.1 GCA_025358515.1 Chloroflexota bacterium | reverse complement strand
GCAGCCGCTCGCTCAGCTCCACAACACTTGGGTCGTCGGGAGGGAGTTGTCCATCGGATAGGTAGAGATGGAGGGCGAGGATGAGCTCGTCCCGTCCCCACGCGGGGTTTCGAGCCATGCGACGAGTCTACGCCTTGTCAGGCCGCCCTGGGAGGGCTCCCTCGGGAATGGCAGATGTATGCGCGTCTAGCTGCCCACGCCGGTCGGTTCTAGGGCTTCTCCCGCCTGACGCTCTTGAACGGGCCCCTGTCGTGTTTCACGTCTAGAAACTGACCAGTGGCTGTGTCGCGCTCGACGTGGTGGCCATCGGGGCGCTCGAACTGGCTCCTACCCTTGATTGCCCCATCTAAATGCCCATCGGTCTTGTCTAGGTTCTTCGCCATGATGTTCTCCTTTCGAACCTCACGAGCAGCCGCTCGTAGAGCCGCAGTTCAGGCACTTGTAGCAGGAGCCGTTGCGGACCATGATCGAGCCGCAGTCGGCACAGCTGGGGGCGTCGGCCTGGGAGGTGAAGGTGACCTGGGCCTTGCCGATGCCGAGGCTGCCGAGGGTCACGCGGGGAGTGCCGTTCGACATTGCGTTGGCCGGCGCGGTGGCGGGTGAGGAGGCGACCGGGGCGGTAGCACCGGTCTCAAACGAACCCGCAGTACCACCACTGAGCGGTGAAGCCGGCCCCGCGGCGCGCAGCGGGGCGGCCGCCCCGCTGCCACTCCCTGAAGTCCCGGCGCTGCCGGCTCCGGCCGACCCGCCGAATCCCAGGTTGAGCGGCTGGACCGACGATTCGGAGACAGATGATCGGTCGATCAAACCGAGGCTCGCTCGCTCTTCGGCCGGCAGGAAGCGTGAACCCATCCAGCGGAAGATGTAGTCCACGATCGACTTGGCGATCGGGATTTCCGGGTTGGAGGTGAAGCCGGACGGCTCGAAGCGGACGTGGGCGAACTTGTGGACCAGGTCGCGCAGCGGCACGCCGTACTGCAGGGCGACGCTGACGGTGGTCGCGAAGGTGTCCATCAACCCTGAGATGGTGGAGCCTTCCTTGGCCATCTTGAGGAAGATTTCGCCCGGTTGGCCATCCTCGTACAAGCCGACGGTGATGTAGCCCTCGTGGCCGGCGATGTCGAACTTGTGGGTGATCGCCTGGCGTTCTGCCGGGAGGCGGTGGCGATACGGTTTGGGCTCGACCACGGGCGGCGCCTGAGCTGCGACTACCGCGGCCGACTCTGCCTTCTTCTTGCCGGTGTTGAGGGGCTGGCTGCGCTTGGAATTGTCGCGATAGATGGCGATGGCCTTGAGGCCGAGGCGCCAGCCCTCGAGGTAGACCTGCTCGATCTCCGCCGGGGTGGCGTTTTCGGGCATGTTGACGGTCTTGCTGATCGCGCCCGAGAGGAAGGGCTGGACCGCGGACATCATCCGCAGGTGGCCCAGGTAGTGGATTGAGCGGGTGCCGTTCATGGGCTTGAAGGCGCAGTCGAAGACCGACAGGTGCTCGGGCTTGAGCTCCGGCGCGCCCTCGATGGTCTCGCGTTCGTTGACGTAGGCGATGATCGCGTCGACCTGTTCAGGCGTGTAACCGAGCTTGCGCAGGGCGCCCGGGACGGTCTGGTTGACGATCTTGAGAAAGCCCTCGCCGACGAGCTTCTTGTACTTGACGAGGGCGATGTCCGGCTCGACGCCGGTGGTATCGCAATCCATCATGAAGGCGATGGTTCCCGTGGGCGCTAAAAGGCTAACTTGAGCACTTCTGTATCCGAATTGCTTGCCCAGGGCGAGCGTCTCGTCCCAGATGTCGCGGGCGGCGCGGTGCAGGTCGTTCGGCAGCCCCAGCTTCTGGGGGATGCCGTGGGAGGCGTCGCGGTGCTTCTCGATGACGCGCAGGAAAGGCTCGCGGTTCTTGGCGTATTCGGAGAACGGGCCGCCGTGGTCGCGGGCGATGATCGCGCTCTGGCGGTAAGCCTCGGCGGTCATGATCGAGGTGATGGCGGCGGCGTAGGCCTGACCCTCGGGCGAGTCATAGGCGAGGCCGCGGCTCATCAGCAGCGCGCCCAGGTTGGCGTAACCGAGACCGAGCGGCCGGAAGAAGTGCGAGTTGTCGGTGATCTTGGGCGTCGGGTAGCTGGCGTTGTCGACCAGGATTTCCTGGGCGGTGATGGTCAGGCGGCTGGCGTAGCGGAAGCCCTCGACGTCGAACTCGCCGTCCGCGCCAACGAACTTCATAAGGTTGAGGCTGGCCAGGTTGCAGCTGGTGTCGTTGAGGAAGCTGAACTCTGAGCAGGGGTTAGTCGCGTACTGGCGGTCCGAGTTGGAAACCGGGTTCCAGTCGTTGATGGTGGTGTCGTACTGGATGCCGGGGTCGCCGCAGAGCCAGGCGGCCTCGGCCATCTCACGGAACAGAGCACCGGCCTTGTAGTTGTCCATGACGGCGCCGCCGCGCACAGCGTGGGTCGTCCAAGTGCCATCGGCGGCGACCGCACGCATGTATTCGTCCGTCACGCGGACGGAATGGTTGGCGTTTTGGAAGGCGACCGACCCGTAGGCCTCACCGGTGAAGGAGGCGTCGTAGCCGGCCTCGATCAGGGCCCAGGCCTTCTTCTCTTCCTTGATCTTGCAGTTGATGAACTCCTCAATGTCGGGGTGGCCGATGTCGAGGATCACCATCTTGGCGGCCCGGCGGGTCTTGCCGCCCGACTTGACCACGCCGGCGAAGGCGTCGTAGCCGCGCATGAAGCTGACCGGGCCGGAAGCGGTGCCCCCGCCCGACATCTTCTCCTTGCTCGATCGAATGGTTGAAAGGTTGCTCCCGGCGCCCGAGCCGAACTTGAACAGCATGGCCTCGGTCTTGGCCAAATCCATGATGCTGGACATGGTGTCCTGGACCGAATTGATGAAGCAGGCCGAGCACTGGGGATGTTCTTCGACGCCGACGTTGAACCAGACGGGCGAGTTGAAACTCATTTTCTGGTGGACGAGCAGGTGGGTCAGCTCGGCCTGGAAAGCGCGCAGATCTTCGTCCGTGGCGAAGTAGTGCTGCGTTTCGGCCCAGCCGGTGATGGTGTTGACGACGCGGTCGATCAGCTGGCGGACGCTGGTCTCACGCTCGGGCGTGCCCAGGTGGCCGCGGAAGTACTTGCTGACGACGACGTTGGTGGCCAGCTGACTCCAGAACGCGGGAACTTCTACGTCCTTCTGCTCGAAGACACTGACGCCCTTCTCGTTGCCGATGCCGGCGGTCCGGATCTCCCAATCGATCTGGTCGTAGGGATGGACGCCGGGCGTGGTCCAGCGCCGTTCGAAGTGGAGGCCGTTGACGCCGATACCGGTGAAGCGGCCGTCGGGGAGCATCGGCGTGGCACTCTGATCCATGACGGGGATCGCGCCGTCGGCGGCTGGAGTCATTTCCTGTACCTCTTGCCTGGTTCGTTGGTTTCTGCTGGGACGCTGGTTCGATTGCGGCGCGGTGGCATGGTGGCGGGGTGGTGGTGGCGCGGGTGGTGGTGGCGTGGCGGTTGGCGCCGGTTCATGGCGTCATCCCGCGCGGCCTCTCCAATAGACTCCTGCAGCTGTTCGCCGACGTAACTCGCCCGTGCGGCCTACCGGCAGGCGGCGTGGCGATAGCTGCGACAAGGGCCGATAACTTCCTCCGACGGCGTGTGTCGAAAGCGGGTTGCTGGCCGCTTTCCTCGATTCGTTGGGCGCCTTTCGGGCCTCCCATCGACCGGACTGACCGGCGGAATGTACGCTTCTCAAATTGGGGCGTCAAGCCCCAAAACCACAACATATTGTGGTATCCTGCCGGTCGCAACCACCACATCTAGATGTGCCCGCGGCAGGGACGCCGCCCGACCGGGGCCCGAAAGGGTGGTTTGCAGCACTGTGGGCGCTTTGGGGGCCAGCGCCGCCCAGCCGTTGCCGAGGATCGCCCAGGCACCCTCGGGAGATCCCGCCGGCTCCGTCACAGCGGGCGGATGCGTGTGCTAATTAGCACGTGCGTTCTATACTACCATGCCTGTGCGGCAGTGGATATCGTGGCGCTTGCCGGGGCGACCCTTACGTCCGGCGCGACTTCAGGGCCAGGATGCGGCGGCAGGCCTCGTTCACACGCTCTTCGGGGATCTCGCCGCGGGCAACGGCGCTGACGATGACCTCGACCGCGTCCGGTCCGCGCTCGTCGCTGTATGGGACGAGGCCCGACTCATTGCAGAACAGCAGCATGTCGACGCCGGCGTTGACCGCCAGGATTATGCCGCGTTCGAAACCGTATACATCCCAGATCGCCAGCATCTCCAGCGCGTCGGAGATGACCACGCCATCGAAGCCCAGCTTGTCGCGAAGGACGCCCTGCACGATTTTGCGCGAGAGACAGGCCGGATAGTCGGGGTCCAGCATCGGGTGCGTGATTCGCGCGGCGAGCACCGCGTCTAGACGCCCTTCGGCTGCCAGAATTCGGTATGGCTCCAACTCAGCCATGGTCCAGTTCTCGATCGTCTCGCCATGACCCGGCAGATATGGCCGCAGAATGCCGCCCATGCCGGGGAAATGCTTGGAAGCGGTAAGGATGCCGTGCTCGTGGTGCGCATCTATGAACTCGCGAGCGTGTGCTGCGACCAAAGCCGGATCGGACGAGAAGCTGCGACGACGAGCGCTGACGGTCAGGTTAGCCGGGTTCAGTAGGTCGACGACCGGGGCTAGGTTCATGTCTATGCCTACGTCGGCGAGGGCGGCAGCAGCGACGCCGACGGCGCTGCGGGTGAACGCCAGGTCGTTGCGTTGGCCCAATTCCGCTGCCGAAGTCGTGGGCGGAAATCCGTACCGCTCCTTTAGGCGGTGGTAGAAGCCGCCTTCCGCATCGACACATACCAGAATGGGAATCTCGCCGGCGGACTTGAGCGCCAAAATGAGGGTTCGGAGTTGGGTTGGGGACTGGATGTTGCGAGGTTCACCGGTCTCGGCGTCCACGTCGAAGAGCACTACGGCACCCACGGAGCCGTTCGCGATGTTGCGAATGGTCGGCTGAGCCTCGAGGGAAGTCATTCCGCGGAAGCCGACCATCATCATCTGCCCCGCCCGAGCGCGGATGTCGGCCGGCAACTCGTAGGCGGACTGTGCGATGACGCCGAACTCGTCGGAAACGGATTCAGCGTCCAGATCGGATCTCATCCGGAATCATCACCCTCACCTGCGCCGAACCTGACCCCCGCTCGCCTTGCCCAATAGTGGCTGAACAATACATCCGCTACATCCCCGAAATGACGCAGAATCGCCTCGCCGAAGGCCGCCTGACGCTTCAGCCGTTTGCCCTGGGGTCATCCGGTCTGCATAAAGTCTGGGGCCCGGAAAACGCTGCGGCGGGCGCGGTTCAGGCCAGGCGATCGAGGATGCGCGCCAGTTCGCCTGCGTCCGCCGCAACTGCCGTCGGCCGTTGCGATTCGGGAACGCGCGCCAGTTCGTCGGCGGTGGTGATGCCGGTGAGCATCAGGATCGACCGAGCCCCCACTGCGATAGCCGCCGGAATGTCCGTGACCATGCTGTCGCCGATCATGACGGCCTCGCTGACGTTGTGGCCGAGGGCGTGAGCGGCTACTTCGAGCAATAGCGTCCCGGGCTTGCCGATGGAAACAGGCGTCACTCCCGACGCGGTCTCGACCGCCGCAACCACCGATCCGGCTCCGGGCATCAGGCCGTGCTCCAGCGGGTAGACCGGGTCTCGGTTGGTGGCGATGAAGCGTGCTCCCGCTCGAACGGCCTCGGCGGCGACGGCGAGCCGGGCGTAGGTGAACTCCAGATCCAGGCCCACGATCACCGCGTCCACCTTGCCCGTGGCCGCCTCGGCGTCACGGCCGTTGGCGGTCCAGCGTTCCGCGGCGTCGCCCGAGTTCTCCACTTCAAGGCCCACGTCCTGCAGCTCGTGAACCAGGCCGGCCGCGCCAACCACGAGGACTCGGCGCACCGGCGGCTGCAGGTCGCGCAGGTACAGGGCGGTGGCGCGGGCAGAAGAGACGATGCGATCCGGCGTAACGGGCGCACCCATAGCCGAAAGCCGGGTAACGTAGTCGGCGCGATACCACATCGAGTTGTTGGTCACGTACACGACTTCATCGCCGGCGGCGGCTCGGGCCGTCAGAACGGCTGCGACGCCCGGCACCGGTTGGGCACCGCGATAGACAACGCCATCGAGGTCGACAAGCAATAGCATGGCCAGGATGCTACCGGACGGACGCCCGAAGCGCGGGCTCGCGCCAGCCGCGGGCGCTCATGACTGACGATCGAAAGGTTCTCGAAGGCGTCGAGCGTCTGGTCGTGGACGGCACAAACGTGCTGCACATGCTGAGGCGGACGGCGAGTCCGCTCCCGCCGGCCACGCTGATCGGCCGATTGCGGGCTATCGTTCCGGCCGGGGTCTCCGTTATCGTCATCCTCGATGGCTCGCCCGAGCACGGCCTGGCATCGCGCCGCGTCGCCTCCGGAGTGCAGGTTCGGTACTCCGGGAGTTGGACCGCGGACGAGGTCATAATCCGCTTGGCCGAGTACGAATTTGCGGCAAGTCCGTACGGCACCCTGGTCGTCACCGACGACATTGCTCTGGCGGGAACCGTTCGAAGAGCCGGCGCGCGAACGGTCCGGAACGCCTGGCTGTCCGATCGACTGGATCGCCAGCGGCTCTCGGCCCCGTCCGCGGGAAGACCCGGGCCGCAGGCTGCCGGAGCCGGCGGGGGTGGCGCCGGCGGGGGCGGCGCCGGCACGCAGGTCGGGGCAGGGGCGGCTCCGCCAAGGCCCGGGCCGGCGGTCGATCCAGCCGATGGCGATGGCCCGCGATGGGAGCCCGGTCGGGGCGCAACGCGCAAGCGCGGCAACGGCAAGCGTCGCCCGACTTCGGGTCGCCAGGGCCGCCCGGCCGCGGGCCACTAGACCGCGAGGTCGTCCACGAACTGGGGCACCGTCGGTGTAGCATCGCCGTGACTATGACCAGCCATCCAATCCGCCCCTCCTCCGGATCTGGACTCCGACCAATCCAAGGAATCGATCTACGCGAAGAGTGGCCTGGTGGGTCCGACGAGGGTGCCGACCCGGACTATTACGATGACGAGCCCGGTCGGCCGGACCGCTTCCGACGTTGGCTCGGCCGGGTCCTCGCCGGGCTGACGTGGCTGGGTCTGGCCGCGGCCGTCGCTCTGGGTTCCGCCGGTGTCGTGGCGGCAACCCAGCACTCCCCAGCGGCCGGCGGTCGGCCGGAGTTGACTTGGGGCGCCGATCAGAGCCTCAAGGCTCGACTGGATGCCTCGGTTCGGGCACTAGTCACGCTCAACGACCAGGTCGAGCACATCGGTACGCTGGCCCGCAGCGCGAGATCCGCAGTGAGCCAGGTCAGCGCCGCTGACCTGGGTGCGGATGTCGAAGGTGGAAATGCGGCCGTTCTGGCCATCGACGCCGGGGCCGCCAAGCTCAATGGCGGTCTTGGCTGCCAGTCCTGGGATGCCGCTCGAGAGGCCGAGCTGGCCAAGACCTACAGCTCGGACATGATCGACCGCTACCATCAGGTTTGCCTGGCAATAGCTTCGGTGGCCCCCATACACGACTCGTGGGACGGGCTGGTGGCGTCCGGCCGGGTGGCGATGCAGGTCGCTGCGGACATCAACGATCACGACACCGTGACCCAGGGCGCCCTCAAGAGCGCTACCGCCGGCCGCTACAGCGACGCGATTGCGCAACTCGACGCGGCCGCTGCTTCCATCACGGACGCCACTCGAATTGCCACCTTGTTGGCCAAGGTTGCGGACGTCTCCACGCTCCAGGACTGGCTGACGCGGACGAAGAACATGGACGACGCGCTGCGGCTGTTGTGGCAGACAGTCCGGGACTCGAATGGGCGAGTGACGTCTCAGGTGAAGGCGGCTCTCAAGAACGTGGCCGACGTCAAGGCCCTTCTGCCGGATGGCAACGCGGTCCTGGCGGTGGTCATGTATGAGCTGGGCGTGCAGATGACGGCCGACGGTATCTCAATCGAGGTCGCCAGGGGGCAGCTCTCCAGCGCCCTGAGCGATCTAGTCGGCGGCACCGTCTTCGGACCATAGGCCCCCGGCCGGGGGCGGTGCGAGCGCAGGCCCGGCAGAGGCCTCGCGACTGACTAGACTAGTTGCCAATGTGGGTGAGCGGCCCCCATGTCGAGCCGCTGTCAGACCGGAGGGCCTGGTTCATGCAGTTGCGCGTTGTGGCCGATCAGCCTTGGGAAGTCGCGGCGGACGTTCTGGCGGTCCCTTTCATCGGCGAGCCGGTGTTCGGCGGACTCCTGGCCGAAATCGACAAGCGCTCAGGCCGCGAACTGAGCGCCCTTGCCTCCTTCGGGGAGTTAGGGGGAGAGCGGTTCGGGGCCGTTGTCGCCGCCGCGGGCGAGATGAAAGCCGGACGCTTGCTGGCCGTTGGCGCCGGCGACGCCGATACGATCTCGCGCCAGGTCGTGGTGCGCCTCGGGTCCGCCATAGAGCGCCGGCTCGGCGGCCGCAGCGTAAAGTCGCTGGCGATCTGGCTGGGCGATCTGCCGGCCCACGTCGATGGGGGAGCGGAGGCCGTTGCGGAACTGCTGGCCCGCGGCGTCGTCGAGGGTTCCTTCGAGCCCGCCACGATCTACCGGGACAACGTCAAGTCCGCGCCGCCCGAACTGAGCGAGCTGATCCTGGTGGCGCCGGGAGCGGACGTGGCTGCCCTCAAGAAGGCCGCGGATCGTGGCGTGATCATGGGCGAAGGCGCGAACCTGGCCCGCCGCCTGGACAACCGGGCCGCCAACGACGTCAGCCCGGAGGTCCTCGCCCAGGAGGCGCGGGCGATCGCCCAGCAGCACGGCCTATCGATCGACGTCATCGAGCCGGAGCAGGCAGAGAAGCTCGGCATGGGCATGTTCCTGGCGGTGGGTCGGGGCAGCGCCAATCCGCCCCGAATGATCGTCCTGCGATCGGGCGCCGAGGGTGCCAAGGACGCGGCCGGGCGGCGCCTCGCTATGGTGGGCAAGGGCGTTTGCTTCGACTCGGGTGGCATCAGCATCAAGCCGGCCGATCACATGGAAGAAATGAAGATGGATAAGACCGGCGCCTGCACGGTCATTGCCGCCATCGCGACTGTTGCCCGACTCGCTCCCGGAACGCCGCTTCTGGCTATTGCGCCTGCAGTCGAGAACATGCCCGGACCTCATTCCGCCCGGCCCGGTGACGTGGTCAAGGCGATGAACGGCAAGACCGTGGACATCCTCAACACCGATGCCGAGGGCCGGCTGATCCTGGGCGACGCCATGTGCTACGCGGAGAAGCTGGGGGCGACGCACCTGGTGGACGTCGCGACCCTTACCGGCGCGGTGTCGCGTGCCTTTGGCGACCAGATGACCGGCGCCTTCGGCACTCCCCAGGCCTGGTACGACACTGTGGCCGCGGCCGGGGCGCGCGCCGGGGAGCGGTACTGGCAGTTGCCGTTCATCGAGGAGTACCGCAGCGACCTCGACAGCTGGTACGCGGACTTCACTAACACCGGGTCGCCCGAGGGCGGCCTGATCAAGAGCGCGCTCTTTCTGCGCGAATTCGCGACGGTTCCGTGGGTCCATCTCGATATCGCCGGCACCGCATACTTCCGCAAGAAGACCGCGTACGCGCCGGCGGGAGCGACCGGCGTTTCTCACGCGACGCTCGTGGAACTGGCCCTGGCCGGCGCGAAGGCTTAGGTAAAGGGAGGCTCAGTTGCCGTCATTGCCAGGCGGGCTCGATCCGCTCGTACTCGTTCTGTGCGTCGCCGGCGCCGCCTGGGGCTTGGCCGCGGACCGAATAGGCGCGCGCTGGCCGGCCCACGAGGATGCCTCGGTGCGGCGCATTGACTGGCGCAGCGTGATCGTGGTCCTGTTCGGGGCGGCGGCGCTGGCGGCCGTCCCGGTTCGTTTCGGCGATACCGCGCAACGGGTCCTCTTTGGGGCGTACTTCGCGGCCATGGTGCTACTCATGGCCACGGACCTAGACCAGAAGCTCCTGCCCGACGTGATCACGCTGCCGCTGATAGTGGTCGGCGCGGTTGCGCTCATGTGGGGCGGCGATTCCCTGGTTTCGCGATCCCCGGCCTGGCTGGCGGTGGCCGGCGCGATCATTGTGCCGGGCCTGCTATTGGCGCTCTCGGTGCCGTTCGGGTCGGGGGCGTTGGGCGTCGGCGACGTCAAATTTCTGGTTGGCGTGGGGCTGCTGATCGGGCTGACGCGCATCGTTCTGGCCCTTTTCGCCGGGGCCATCGTCGGTGGCGTGGTGATCTTCGGGCTGCTCATCGCACGACGGATCACGCTCAAGAGTTACGTGCCATTTGGGCCGTTCCTGATCGTGGGAGCGGTCTGGGCGGCGCTGCTGCCCGCGAGTTAGCGCCCGGACAGGGCGTCGGGAAGCGCCCGATCAGCCCGCGACGGTGGCTCGACGCGTGTCGCAGCTGGGGCAGTAATAAGTGATCACGTTGCTGGAGCTCTTCTCGAAGCCAAGGAGATCGGCCACCGGCTCACGCAGTCCGTCCTTGCGCACCCGCGCGGCAGGGTAGCCGCATTTGCAGTATTCGACTCGCTCTTTGTTCCTGGCGTCGAACTGATGCTCATCCGCCAGCAGGGTCTGCATGACGTTGCGCTTCGCTTCGACGTCGCCCTCGGCGTCCAGCACCGCCAGTGCTCGCTGTACCAGATCCAGGCGTAAGAATGGATAGGGCCTCGTCTGCCCCAGCATCGCCATCGTCGTCGCGGCGGCCACGCGGTCTCGCCACTTGGGGCCGTTGCGCAACACGGCGTCCAGCGCCTCGACGCTCGGCTCGCCGATCTCCCGGCATTTGTCCCAGCGACTTTGCGACGCGTAGTAGTGGGCAGCCAACGCATCCGGTTCCAGTGGTTCCCAACCGAGCCTGAGGAGGGCGTCGATGATGTCGGCCCGTTCCAAGGCGTCGACGCTCGCAAACGATGAGATGAGCAACGGCACGCCGGCCGGGCCGCACTCCGGCACGCGGCGCCACTCCCTGAGGGCCGCCCAATAGCGGGCCCCGCTCTCGTCAGCGGGCGGCTGCCATCCGATTTCCGCCAGCCCGCGCGCCGCGGCCCTGCGGATCACCGGATCCTTGTCGTCGAGGGCGGCCGCCAGCGAGCCGGAGACGATGGGTGAACCGATGCGGGCGAGCCGGCGAACGGCGATCTCGCGAACAGCGATGTCATCGTGCGAAAGGGCCGCTTGAAGCGGCTCGATGGCACCAGTTTCGGCCAGTGTGTCGAGTGCGGTTGAGGCGGCTCGCTCCACGGCAAGACTGCTTCGGCCGGTCGACTTCTGGCGAACCTGCTCGTGGGCCAGAACGATGATCAATGGCATGACCGCCTGGCTGTCACCGATGGACTGGAGGGCCTTGATCGCGGCCACGCGAACGCCCTCATCCGAGTCCATGACGGCCTTTATCAGCGGCTCAACGGCATCGGCGGCACGGACTCGACCGAGGGCCGTGGCGGTGGCCTGACGCGCGTCCTGATCAGGATCGGCCATGAGGCGTCGATAGACGGCGCTGGCCGCGGCGGCGCGCACTTCGGGATCGTGGTCCTGCAGGGCGTTGACCAGCGGCTCCACGACGCGAAAGCCGCCGCGCGCTGCGAGCGCTGCGACGGAGGCCTTGCGCACGCCAGGATTGACGTCGGCTAGGGCAACGGCGAGCGAATCGACGGCCAGCGGATCCTTGAACGGGGCCAGCGCTTCGGCGGCGGCCTGGCGAATCGCGGCGTCCTTGTATGTGAGCGCCTTGATCAGGCCTTGCGCATCCCTCTTGGATTGCATCGCAGAGATGTTGGGGGGACCGAACAGCGGCATTATCGGGAATCTCCCTCCCTCGTGATAGCACCGAGATTCCGCTCGGACGGACGAGGGAGCAATTGGTGCTCAGACGGCAGCGGGACGCGCGGAATCGCGCCTTCAGGAAGAGGCTAGCACCCTTGGGCCGGTTAGTGCGAGTGCCGGATTGCTATGTAGCGGTCGTGGCGGCCCCGAACTCCAGGATTGCCGCTTGTCGCCGGCCGCACCGCTAGCTGGGGCGCGAACAGTTGTGCGGATTGCGAGGGGATGTATCATCCTCACCAGCCGGAGTCGTCCTGAGGCGGTGCCCTTCCAATGGACGGCGTCACCGGCGGGCGTAACCGCATGCCGCGCTCAAGTCGGGCGCGAACCACGGAGTTTGCTCGCACGTGACTGCCTCGAACGACCGACGCGCCGTTAGGCGCCCCCGCCTGAGCGGCCTGCTGCGAATTCTGCTCGCCGTGGCAATCCTCACGCCTACCGTCGCCGCGCAGGCCCCGATCCCCGTCGCCCACGGCAGCGATCTCTCCGACGCAATCGCCGAGCAGCGGCGGCTCAACAAGCTGATCGTCGACCAGAAGAAGCAGCTCGCCCATCTAAAGACCATGCAGGCGAGCCTCAACGGCGAGATCGCATCCACGGCTCAGGACTTGGCCGGTGTGCGGACATCGCTCGACGAGGCCCAGGCTCAGGTCGCGGATCTGAAGCTCAAGGTCGCCGACGTCCAGGCCACATACGACAATCTGGCACAGCAGGACGCGACCCTCCTGGACCAACTCCAGCAGCTTCAGGCCCGGCAGGACGCCAAGCAGGCGGAACTCACGAATCGCCAGTCGGTGCTCGCCGGGAGGATCGTGGCCGCATATGAGGCGGACCGGACGCCGCTGCTGCAACGCCTCCTTACGGCCCACTCGCTCACGGACATCATCTCGGATGTCTCGTACTTCATGGACCTGGGCGAGGCCGACAAGGCCCTCGCGGAACAGATCAAAAGAGATCAAGCGACCCTGAGTCAGCTCCAGGAAAGTGTCGCGACGACGTCCGCGGCCACCCACGACGCAATTCTCCAGATCGCCGCCCAGAAGAAACAGCTCGACACTGAAGTCGCCCAGCTCAATGCCGCCAATTCCCAACTCGCGTCTCTGCAGAAGCAACTCCAGCGACAGCTGGCCACTCAGAAGGGAACCGAGGCAAAGCTCGAGAAGAACAAGGTTGAACTCGCGGCGGCGATCAGGTCGAACGGGCAAGCGACCGACAGTCTGGGCAAGAGGATCGACAAGCTGGTCGCGGAGCAGGGATCGAGCGGCAAGATCCCATCGCAATACAGCGGCACGCTGGCATGGCCGATGGGCGGGGTAATCACTCAGGACTTCGGCTGCACCGGCGTCTTGTCCGAACCTCGCGTCGGCAACTGCGCCCACTTCCATCAGGGCATCGATATCGCCGCGCCCTGTTTGACGCAGATCCGCGCCGCCGGCGCAGGCGTCGTCGTCTTCGCCGGGTACAATCCCTACGACGCCCCGCCTCGGGCCTGGCTCGTGATCATCGCCCATTCGACGAGCATGGTGACGTGGTACGCCCACATGACTGGTAAGGCGCCGCCAGGCATCTATGTTGGGGCTCACGTGACCGCCGGACAGCTGGTCGGCACGGAGAACACGACCGGCCACTCGTCTGGTTGCCACCTCCACTGGGCCGTCCGGGTGAACGGCGCCTTCGTCAATCCCCGGCTATTCCTGTAGCTCGGCTACGCGAAGCCCCGGTCCTGCGTCAGATATGGCCCCGGGGTGCTAGCATCGGTCCAATCCTGGGAACCCATCGATTCGACCGAGAGGACGCCCCATGAAGCGAACTCTGGCGGTAATACTCGCCGGCGGCGAAGGCGAACGACTCTCCATTCTCTCGTCACTGCGCGCCAAGCCGGCGGTGCCGTTCGGCGGCAAGTACCGCATCATCGACTTCACCCTGTCGAACTGCGTTAACTCGGACATCGACAACGTCGTCGTCTTGACCCAGTACAACCCCCGCTCCCTAAACGATCACATCGGCATGGGCCGTCCGTGGGACCTGGACCGCAACTACGGCGGCGTCCGGATGCTCCAGCCGTATATTGCCCGCGGCCGCGTCGCGGAGTGGTATCGCGGCACCGCCGATGCCGTCCTCCAGAATCTTAACGTGATCGAGCAGGCGCCCGGCGATGCCGTCCTGGTTCTGGCCGGAGATCACATCTACAAGATGGACTACCAGCCCTTCGTTGCCGCGCACCGGCGGCACCGGGCGGACGTCACCATTGCCGTGCGCCGTGTTCCCCTCGCGGACGCCACGCGAATGGGAATCCTCGCCTTGGACGAGAACGATCGCATCGTCGAATGGCAGGAGAAGCCTCGCCAGCCCAAGAGCGACCTGGCCAGCATGGGCGTCTACGTCTTCTCCAAGCGGGCGCTCCACCAATGGCTCGCCGAGTCGCGGCCCGACTTCGGTCACAACGTCATCCCGGCCATGATCGAGGCCGGCGCTCGCGTCTACGGCTACCGCTTCGACGGTTACTGGCAGGACGTGGGAACCGTCCAGTCCTACTGGGAGGCCAACCTGGCGCTCCTAGCCGACACTCCGGAACTGGATCTGTACGACCGCGAGTGGATCATCCACACCCGGTCCGAGGAACGTGCCCCGGCCAAGATCGGAGCCACGGCCCAGGTCCACCGCAGCCTGATCAGCCATGGCTGCGTGATAAATGGTTCCGTGGTGAACTCGGTCCTGTCTCCCGGCGTCGTAGTAGACGTGGGCGCCGTTGTGCGGGACTCGATCGTCCTCTTCGACTGCGTAATCAGGCCGGGCGCCGTGGTAGACCGGGCAATCCTGGACAAGGAGGTCGCTGTCGGGCCGGGCGCCATGATCGGCGAGGGCACGGACTATGACGTTCCCAACAGGCGCGAGCCCGGCCGCCTCAACACGGGCATCACCGTCGTCGGCAAGCAGGCGGTGGTTCCTCGGGGCGTCCGAATTGGGCGCAACGTCCTGATCGGTGAGGGCGCCAGGGCTGCGGACTTTCCAACGCGGGTTATCCGCAGTGGCTCCACGGTGGAGCGTCCCAGGGAGCGCCCACTTCGGGCCACCATGGCAGCGGCTCAGGCGGCCGGACCCGATGACGGGCGAGACTCCGCCGCCGCGTCCTCCGAGTTGGGGCCTGTCGGAATCGAGGTCTCGACCCGGCCGGCCACAGGTGGCCGGCGCTCATCCGAGGCCAAAGATTGACCGCGGTTCCGACGCGCATCTCCGCACCTGGGCGCGGTTCGGACGCTCCCGTCATGCGGCCGCGGGCCTCGTCGTGACGGCGTAGCAGGTCGCACTCGATGGCAGGCGGCGGGCGCACAACTATCAGGGTCGCGGCCTGCGCCCTGATCATGGCTGCGGTCGGGTCTGTGTGGCAGGGGGCAGCCCCGGCAGAGGTTGCGGCTGCGCAATCTGACCTTAGCTACTCATCCAACGCGCTATGGAGGGCCGATCCAGCGGAGGGCCGCGTCCACGTCTCGGCGACCTTCCTGGTGACTTCTAATGCCGTCGATTCGCCGAACCGCCGCTACTTCTACTCAAACCTGATACTTACGTTACCAGCCGCCTCGAGCGAGTTCGCCGCCACCACCGCAGACGGCAAGCCATTATCCGTCGTCGTTCGGGCCAGTTCCCCGTCCGGGGTTGTGGCGGAGGTCAGCCTCGGCCGTCGCCTCTACGCGGGCCAATCGACGACCCTGGACCTCGTTTTCGACATTGTGGACCGGGGCGGTTCCACCGACCGAGACCTTCGCATTGGGCGGAACCTTGTGTCGTTCCCGGTCACCGCCTTCGGCAGTCCAGGCACTCCGGGTAGTTCCACAACGGTTGTCTTCCCAGCCGGCTTCAGTGTCCAGGAGGAATACGGCGGGCTGACGAGGTCGACCGATAGCGACGGCAACGTCACCTATGCGTCCGGTTCCCTTGACGATGCCACCGCCCTGGCGGCGTGGTTCACGGCCGTGGAGCCGGTTCCGGCGAGCGACGTTAGGACCCGCTCGATCGTCATCGGCTCGGTCCACGTAGAGTTGCGCTATTGGGTCGACGACCCGGGCTGGGCGGACCAGGTGGAGCGTGTCCTGACGTCTGGCTACCCGATCCTGGCGGGGATGATCGGCGTCGGCGACCCGCTCGGCACGACCATGACCGTGGAAGAGTCATCCAGCCAGGCGATCGGCGGTTTCACCGGTTCGTACGAGGAGCTGAACGGGCGCGTTCAGGTTTCCTACTTTGCCGATCCGTTCGTCATCCTGCACGAAACGGCTCACCTGTGGTTCAACGGCCGCCTCGCCGCCGATCGCTGGATAGCGGAGGGCTTCGCCTCCTACTACGCCCAGCAGGCGATCTCGCGGCTGGGCCTGCCAGACCACTCACCCAAACTCTCCAACCGGCTGCTGGCCGCCTCCGCTCCGCTCGACAGCTGGCTGTCAGCCGGCCAGCCGGGCTCGGCAAGCGAAGCCTATTTGTACGGCGCCTCACTTCAGGCGGCACAGGAAATCGTCACAGTCGCGGGACAGGACGGTCTGCAACGGGTTTGGTCCCAAATCCGTTCTGGCACGTGGGCGTACCAGCCGGCGAAGGTTCAAACGGCCGAGATCGGGTTTGGAGGCGGGACCGGCTGGCGGGGATTGCTCGATTATCTGGAGCAGACGACGAGCCGGTCCTACGACTCGATCTGGCGGCAGTGGGTTGTCGCTCCATCGGAGTTCCTGCTGCTACAACAACGGGACCTGGCGCGATCGACGTACACCGAGGTTGTGGCGGAGGCCGGCACCTGGAACCTGCCGCCCGACATCAGGCGGGCCATGGACAATTGGCAATTCGACCAGGCGATTTCGTTCATCGGCCAGGCCCGGGCCACGCTGTCTGCAAGGGATCGGATCACGCAGCAGGCCATTGCCGAATCGACCAGCGTGCCGCCGGCCCTAAGACTGGCCTTTGAATCAGGGGTTGCGGGCGGGTCGCAGGAGGCTAACAACGAACTCGCGGCTCTCAATGCGCTGACGGGAGCGAGGGTCGCGCGAGCCGGCAGTCACGGCGCCCCGGCGTTGGGCTTCCTGGGTTCGAACCCTGAGTCCGATCTGAGTCTGGCCAGGACCGCGTTCTCCAAGGGCGACGTCGGTCGAGCCGAGAGCCTTGCCAACCAGGCTTGGGCCGAATGGTCGGGGGCGGCCGGTGCGGGCCAGATCCGACTTCTCGGCGCGGCGGTGGGAACTGCCGGCGTGCTTCTGCTGCTGGTCGTGCTGATCCTCACATTTGGAGGGCGGCGCCGGTCCAGGGCCATTCCTCTGGCGGCTGAAGCCGCGACGGCGACGGGGTTCTCGCCGGCCGGCGGATCGGCGGATGCCTGGGACGTAACGGACGCTTCCTTGCCGCCTCTAGAGAGCGTCTACGAACTCTTGCAGCGCGGCCAAGCCCTGCTGCGGGACCAGCACAACGCTCAGGCTGCGGTGGTGCTGGAGAGGGCTGCTCGCCTGGAGCCGGCCAAGGGCTCGATCGTTGAGGCCCTCGGGCGGGCCTACTACAACAGTGGCCAGCATGCCCGGGCGGCCGAGGTCTTCGAAACGTTGCTGGAAATCGATCCCTCCGCCCACTACGGCCATTTCGGCCTGGGGTTGAGTTTGGAGCGCATCGGACAGGAGCACGAGGCTCGAGCCCACCTGCGGCTCGCCGTGGTCATGGACCCGGAGAATGCGGCCTACCGCCGCGCGCGTGATCGCATCGAGTCGGCCCTGGTCTGAGTCACCGCCCGCGCTGCTGCCGCTCAGGCCGGCCCGCGCTCCAGAATTCGAGCCACCCACAGGATCCCTGCAACGGACTTTGCGTCCTCTATCAGGCCGGCTTCGATCGCCGCGACCGCGTCTCGCCATGGCAAACGCGACAGGAGAAGTCGCTCGTCCTCATCCGGGGCGAGCCGACCCTCAACGGCCGGACGAAGGGCTGTCGCGAGGTACAGAGTGAGGTACTCGGTCGAAAAGCCCGGAGCGGTCCAGAAGCCGCCGATGCGCTCCAGCCGCCCGGCCCGATGCCCGGTCTCTTCTTCCAGTTCGCGGTGGGCGGCCAGTTCCGGATCCTCTACCACGCCATCGTGGACATCCAGCGTGCCGGCCGGCAATTCGAGCAGCGCTCCGCCGGCGGCCACGCGGAACTGGGTGACGAGCAGCAGGCGGCCCTCGTCGTCGACCGGCGCAATCACTACCGCGCCTGGATGGACGACCAGATCGCGTGACGAGGCGGTCCCGTCGGCAAGCGCGATGGCATCCTTCTCGAACGTCATGTAGCGACCGCGATAGAGGAGCTGGCGCTCGGTCACGCGCTCGAGGAGGGTTTCGTCGGCTCGGATCAACTCCGCGACCACGGCATCGAGGTTTGGGCGGCCGGTGAGTTCGCGTCGCGGGCGGCGGCGGGCTGGCGGATCGATCACGGCGGAACTATAGGAGCGAATCCGCGACCGTGAGTTTCGAGTTAACAAACCGACGCCCCGGCCGATGGCCGAGGCGTCGGGTCCCTGAACCGGGGAGTTAGGCAGTAACGGGTCCGAACGGGAGGGCGAAGTTCGTGTCGGGATCGAAGAGCTGGATACGATCGAGCGGAACTCGAAGTTCGAGCATGTCGCCCGGTCGGACTCGGTAAGCGGAGTCGACCACGGCCACAATGTCGCGACCGGCACCGGAGGCGTGGATCAGCTCCTCGTTGCCGAGGTACTCGACGACTTCGGCCTTGGCGTTGACCACGGCCGTGTTGCCGGTCACCGGGCCGAGCACGAGGTGCTCGGGGCGGAAGCCGGCGATCAGCTGTCGACCGGACGCGCCGACCGACTCGCGGAACTGCGGCGGGAGCGGAACAGTGATGTTGGTACCTGTCAGCTGGATGCCGTCGCCGCTGCCGGAGACTTCCACGTAGCTGAAGTTCATCGCCGGACTGCCGATGAAGCCGGCCACGAAGCGGTTCTTGGGCTTATCGTAGAGGTTCAAGGGATCGGCGATCTGTTGGACCAAGCCGTCCTTCATCACCACGATGCGATCGCCCATAGTCATGGCTTCGACCTGGTCGTGGGTCACGTAGATCATGGTCGCCTGCAAGCGGGTGTGCAGCTTGCTGATCTCGGCGCGCATCTGCACGCGCATCTTGGCGTCCAAGTTGGACAAGGGTTCGTCGAAGAGGAAGACCTTCGGCTTGCGCACGATGGCGCGGCCCAAGGCCACACGCTGACGCTGACCGCCCGACAAAGCCTTTGGCTTGCGGTTCAGGTATTCCTGGATGCCTAAGATCTCAGCGGCTTCGTTCACGCGCTGCTTGATCTCTTCTTTGGGGTATTTGCGGAGCTTCAGGCCGAAGGCCATGTTCTCATAAACGGTCATGTGCGGGTACAGCGCGTAGTTCTGGAAGACCATCGCGATGTCGCGGTCTTTAGGCGGGATGTCGTTGACGAGCGTGTCGTCAGATCG
>JANYJG010000125.1 GCA_025358515.1 Chloroflexota bacterium | reverse complement strand
GGTCACCGAGACTCTTGCCGTCGCGGCGCTTGGCCGTCTTCAGGAGCTCGGCTGGAAGGCAGGCAGAGGCGCACTGGAACTCAAGCCCCACGGCACGCCCGTCTGCGAGCGAGAAGTCGAGCGCGACGAAGCCCGCGAACTCGGGGTCCGTCTCGAGCAGAAGCGTCGGACCGACGGGCTCGTCCTGGGCAATCGGACGCAGCGAGAGATACGCGACGTCCATCGTCGCGTCGTACGTGAGGCGCATGGATTCCTCCGGCGGCTGCCCCCGACGCGGGGGCACGATCGAGCCGGACGGTCATGTGAACGGCAACGGGTCTGCGCACATCTGGACGAGAGTCGCAGCAAGCCGTGCCAGCTCTGGTGTCACGGCTGCCCGGAGTCCGCGAAGGCGTGGATTTGCGCGTCGCTCTTGCGCCGCGCGTCCCGCGGCGGGGACGTTATGTAGCCGCCAATCGAGCGCTTCGCCACCGTAGGAACGTCACATCCACTCCACCCGGGCTCGAGGTAACGTAGCGCTCCAGACTAGGGCCGCCATCGTCCCGGATAGTCTTCTGCCAACCGGTCGGATCGAATAGCGCCAAGGCGGGTCCTACCGCCAGATAGTGGTGGTCTAGGAGCGAACCGTCCGTCAGACGGTAGCCACCCGATCCGGAATAGTCGGGGTGCATGACGGCGCCGAGCCACTCGGACTCGATGTGTGTTTCGCGCAGCAACTCTTGCCACACGTGAACACCATCAAGGCACTCGTCCGGCGCGACCAGCAACGTCCACGCCCTCTTGGACAAGGACGCGATCGCTGAGTCAATCACCCGGCTCAGCCCAGGTTCGACAAAGTGATACGCGCGGTAATCCATCCGGGCCAGGCTAACTGTCGTGCAGGGCCTGCTCCTGTCGGAAAGGCCCGACCGGACAGTTCATCGAGGCGCCCCCTACATCGCGGCAGCTCCCGAGATCCTCCACGGCCGGAGTGTACGCGCCAGCGCGAACGATCCGAGGGGCCACAAGCCGCTATGGGCGCCCTCAGGTAAGCCGCGAATAAGGGCCGCCGCGAAACATCAAGCGTCCCCGCTTGGGCTCGCCGGGATGGGCAGTCGACCGGCGTCGGAGGTCCTATTTCGCCTCTTGCGGACATCAATCGTAGACATCGATGTCTCCGCCGCTCGACTCGATCTGCGCTCGCCCGCTGTAGATAGATACCGGGCCTGTGATGCACACGCGGGCACCGAGGAACGCCTGCTCAGGTGCCCCGCCGAACGATGCGCGATGCTCCTCCCAGATGAGGATCGTGAACGGAGAGTTCGGATAGGGCTTGTCGATGTTGAGGAAAGTCGGGCCGCCATTCGCGTAGGACGCGTAGGACGCGCTGACGACCCTCCCGCAGACGGTCGCCACCTGGCCGACGTACCCGATTGCACCGCCCGCCGAGACGGACCCGGCAGGGAATGGCACCGGCGTAGGCACAGGAGTCTCTGTTCGCGCGGGCTCCGGCGTGGCCACGGGAGCCTCGCTTGGCGCGGGCTCCTCCGTGGCGACAGGAGCCTCGGTGACCTCCGGAACCGCGGTTTGCACGGGGACCCGGGTCGGCCTTGCAGTAGCAGCCCCCTTGGGCCTGGCGGTGGCCGGCACGGTTGCTTCGGACGGAGGCGCCCCGACGACATCAGAAGGGATTGGCGTCGCATCCGCATCGTTTGACGGCAGGTCTGTCGGCGCCTGGGCCGAGGCCGACACGCTTGCGGTTGCCTGCACCGTCGGGATAGGGGTGGGCGGCTGACCAGCGCAACCCGCAAACACCGCGATGGCGAGCGTCAGAGCCCCAAACGAACGGCGCATTACTCCTCCTAAGTCGAGACAGTCGCGAGCGATCGCTATCACGGGGCGCTGGCTCGAAGGGTAGTGGGCCGTAAGCCGCAGTTGACGGGCCGTTCGGACTGTTAGAAAGCCTCAATCCCCACCGGGTGCACCGCACAACAGGGACGCTTGCCTCACGGGTAGGACGGGGTGGCACCGACCGACGGCGTCCGCGGGTACGGCTAGCGTCGGTCTGACGACGACTCCGCTCCGTCGCCTGACGAAGGGGTCCATCTGCGGGACATTGGCACGGTCGTCGCACCGCATCCCTCGATACGCTTCGTCGCGGTCACCACGAGCTGGTGCGGCAGGGGAAGCTCGGAGGGAGTGTGCAGATCGCGTTCTGCCCGCGCTGCGGCACGCAGCGCCTCGACGATCTCCAGTGGTGCCGGAAATGTGCCCTGGACTTCGCGGAGGCCGGGCGGGGTCACCTCCCACCGCCGCTGCCCGGGACGGTTCAGCGGATCCCGCCGCAGCCGCAAGGGCA
>JANYJG010000115.1 GCA_025358515.1 Chloroflexota bacterium | reverse complement strand
GCTCGACGCCTACTTCTTCGCCTTCGCAATGGCGGCTCGTCGCGACCGCTGATGACTGACATCGGACCCTGTGTGCGAATCCCTGTGCCATGTGAGCTGACACGCCAGCAAGACAGTCTGCCACCATGGATGGTATGAGATGGGGCAAGAAACGTGTGGTGGACAGTCAAGCCAACGCGCGACCGACGATGAACGAAGCCGTCGATGACTCCGCAGCTGAACTCCACTTCTGTTGCATCTGCGGCGCTCTCTTGGGCGGAGACCTTGAGGACGAGATAAACGGCGAAGGTTGGGGCAGCGACATCTGCGGCGACTGCAACCGAACCAAGAACGACGAAGCGCTGTTCGGGCGCTAGCGATGCAGAGCATGGTCGCGCCCAACCCTGAACCCCTGCATCGCGGCGAGTTCGACGCCGCAACGTTGATGCGGCAGTACCCGCCGGTCCTGCGCAGTCCGATCAAGCTGGTCGTCTTCCGCACTGCCTGCCCCGATGGCACCGCTGGCGGCCACGTCTCGTACAGTCGCTGGCCGGAGACGTCGCCGCCGGCGACCGTCGATCCCGGGCGAGCGGCGGGACGCCTCGCGGTGAGGGACGGCTTCTACGATTACGAGCCTTTCGGGACTGAGCCTGCGCTCGAGTGGCACGTCAACTTCGCCGATCCGCGGCTCTTCTACGCCTACGGGTCGTCGCTCTTCGCCCAGGATGAAATGCAGGTCGCCGAGCATCCAGTACTCGGGTCACTTCGGGAGGTGTTGGTAGCCGAGCGCCGCTCCACTCTCACGGTGGAGAACGGCCGGCCCACGCCTGTTCTCGTGATGGGCGCCGAGCGGCGTGTGCGGATCGCGACCGATCGGAGCGCGACCGAAGGCCGGCCCTATGGTCTCTACGGCAACGCGTTCGCAGACGCCGCCGCCGACGCCGTCCGCCGCGCGATGACCGTGATCGATCCGCCGACGGCCTCCAACATCATCGCCGTCGCCGCGCCGGCAGGCGGCTACGGTAAGTACCGCAAGGACCAGATCGAACTCGTTCTTGCCACCGCCTATTCCGGGTTCCGCACCGCCGTCTTTGAGTCGCGCCGCGCCACCGGATCCGCTGCCGGAGTCATCGTCCACTCCGGCTTCTGGGGCTGCGGCGCCTTTGGCGGCAACCGCGTGATGATGACGTTGCTCCAGGCGCTGGCCGCCGACATGGCTGGCGTCGACCGGCTCGTCTTGCACATCGGCGATCCGTTGGGACGGGCCCCGGTGGATCAGGCCGGGGCCTTGCTGCGCGACGTTCTGACTGAGCCGGGCCCGATTGGCATGGCCGCGCTTGTCAGCCGGATTGAGTCCCTCGGGCTGGAGTGGGGTCACAGCGATGGGAACTGACGCGCGGCGGAAAGGCGTGGCACCCGGTGCGCCAGTGGATTGGCGATGAGCGTTCTTCGGGACTACCTCGCCCCAGATCTCCGAGTCGTCTTCTGTGGCACGGCGGCAGGAAACCGTTCGGCCGCCGTGGGGCACTACTACGCCGGGCCTGGCAATGAGTTCTGGTCACTGCTGTACAGGTCGAGGATCGTTCCGGTCGCACTGACCCCTGAGCAGGATGATCAGGTGGTGCGATTCGCTGTCGGGCTTACGGACTTGGCGAAGAAACGCTCGGCGAGCCGAGACCGGGACCTGTCGCCGGACGACTTCGACGTTTCGGGCCTAGTCGAGAAGATGCACCGCTGTCGGCCGGCGTGGTTGGCATTTCACGGCAAGACCTCGGCCACGGCCGTGAGCCGTTCATTTGATTTCGGCTCGCATGTTGCGTTGGGCCTCCAGTCATGGACCGTGGGTGGCGTCAAGGTCTTGGTTCTGCCGAGCGCCTCGGCGGCGAACCAGAGCACGGCCCACCTTGAAGGGAAACCCACGCGCCTAGCCTGGTTCGAGGCGCTGGAGAATGAGCTTCCGCGGGCGTCTGACATATCGCAAACCATGAAGCTTCAATGACCAGTGCGCCGTGGGTGCGGCTAGCTCGTCACGGTCGATTTCTTGAGGAGATGATCGACTCGATAAGCTCATCGGTCATGGACGGGCCCGAAACGAAGTCGCGCTGGAAGTCCGGCAAGGCCATCTGCCTGTCACGGATCACTGCAGGCAGAAGGTCATTTCTGCGAGCCCGGACATGAGCGCTTTGCAGAACGTAGACCAGGGACCGCGACTTGCGCGCCGCGCTAGACCTACGGATGCATCAAGATGAATGGCGAGGCCGCCAGATTGGCCGAAGGCATCGGCCGGACCTGGCCACAGGCACCGGGATTGCGATAGGCTCCAGCTGATGTTGCAGACCGCTCCAAGCCCATACGTGACACCGCAGGCCGTGACAGCCGGCTTCTCCAACGAGCCCATCGGCACGCACACCGGCAAGACGATGATGCTGTCGGAGTTGCGCCTGCTCCTCGGTGCGGTCACTGGGCCGGCGTCCTACGCTGATTACCGACAGGCCGTCGTCGAAGGGAATGCGCTCGCGAAGGCCACCGCAGCGAACCGCAGCAACACCCTCAAATACGTCAAGCAGATCTACGGCCTGCGTCCCGAGCTCCCTGTATTTGCGGCCTTGCGCGAGCTCTGGCCAGTGAGCTCGACGAGCCAGCCTCTACTCGCGATGCTTTGCGCCAATGCCCGGGATGTTCTCTACCGGCTGACTTCGGAAGTCGTGCTGACAACTCCTGAGGGTTCACATGTCGAAGCAGAAGTCCTGACTGCGCGCATCGGCGAGATGTTTCCGGGTCGGTATTCGGCGAACACCCTCCGCAACCTCGGCCAGAACATTGCGTCCTCTTGGACGCAGGCCGGGCTGTTGGCCGGCACGCGAGCCAAGCGACGCGTCCACCCGATCGTCGACTACCCCGCAGTCGTCTATGCGCTTTACCTCGGCCACATCGAGGGAGCCATCGGTCCGGCGCTCTTCGACACACGATGGGCACACTTGCTAGACACCGAAGGAGCCGTGCTCCGGGAGATGGCAGAGTCATCTGCACGGAGCGGTTGGCTCGAGTATCGGAGCAGCGGCGGGATGACGGGCATCACCTTCCACCACCTCGACGGAATTACCGGCTGGAAGGGCGTTTGACGTGGACCGTGTCGAAGCCCTGGTCGCCGAGTATCGCCGCCAGCTCTCTCTCCCGTGGCGGACAGACCTATCTGGCGCGGAGCGAGTCTGGATGGCCGTTTACCGCCACTCTGCTGCCTGACGGCAGGGTTCTTTTAGCGGGTGGCTACGCCGGCACAACGATCGGGGCAATCTCCGAAGCCTAGCTATATGACCCAAAGGTGGGCACCTTCCTCACCACCGGCTCCATGACGACTCAGCGATCAGGACACTCCGCCACACTCTTGCCAGACGGGCAGGTCCTGATCGCAGGCGGCGGAAAGTTCGCCTCTGCCGAGGCGAACTTGTATCACCCGTAACTCGACCGGGTGGTGTTGCCGATAGTCCTGGGCGCCGCGGAGGTGCTAGTAGGCCGAGGGGCGAGGCTGGAAAGCGTGGCCTCACACCCGTCGAACCTCCGACTAGACCGTCGGTGCCCCGTCAGCTCTCGCATGCGCGATGCGTAGATTGTCGGGGCGGCGAACGCGCAAGAGTCGAGGCGTATATTCCAGCCTCTCGTCGTAGGCATTTTGAAGGCAGCAACGAGAACCTGATGGGCCGGAACAACACAGGAGAATGCGCCCCATGGCACGTATCAGACGCTTCGATCACGTCGGCATCACCGTCGCAGATCTCGACACGGTGATGGCGTTCTTCGTCGAGCTGGGTCTCCAGGTCGAAGGCAGGATGTTCATGGAGGGCGAGTTCGTCGATACCGTCATTGGCATCGCGAACTCCCGTTCCGAGATCGTCACGCTGCTGCTGCCCGACGGAGGAACCAAGCTGGAGCTGTCGAGCTTCATCCGGCCCGACCACGAACCGGGATCGCCACAAGCCATGTCCAATGAACTGGGGCTGCGCAACATCGCGTTCGAGGTGGACGACCTCCAGGCGATCGTCGACAGGCTGGCTGCGGACGGTTACCGCCTGGTCGGCGGCATCGGTCAGTACGAGAACATCTGGCGCATGGCGTATGTGCGTGGACCCGAGGGGATCATCGTGTCCTTGGCCCAGCGAATCGACTGATCCACCTTCGTCGAGGCCGTAGCACGCGGTGGCCTCGCGGCCTCACTAACTTACCGGCGATCTGAATTCTTATTCCGTTTCAAGGCTGGGGATGACGAGCCAACCCTCCGCTCGTCCGCAGTAGATCAGCTGCTCCGTGGTGAGGCCCGACCGGGCGCGGAGATCGGCCAAGTGCCGCTTCGCGGTGCGTGGACGAATGCCGACACGGGCTGCCGCATGTGACACTGAACCGCCGGCCTCGACGAAGGCGGCAAGCACGTCCACCTGACGTGCGGTGCAAGTCCTCGGTGGCTCGCCACGCAGCTGCCGGGCCCTCATGCCAGCCGCCTCGCCGCGGCCAGCCACTTGGTGCTTCGACATGCAGCGGACTGTCGCGCATGTCCCGACTCACCAGTAACCTATCAGGTGTCACCTATGTCCTGAACTCAGACACCTCCGGGCGCGCCAACACCACAACATGTAGTGGTGGGGGGGCAAGGAGGAGGATTTCCACTATGTGCGCCAGCCGTTCCACCGTGAGCCGGACTTTGCCGAGACCAGCCGCAACTACCAGTTGGCCGAGCTGCTCGCCCGCGCGGAGTTGCCGTCGTGAGGCGTATTATGTGGATCTTAGTGATCTTAGTGCGTGAGCATAACTTCCCTAAACTCCACATAGGCAAGCCATGAACCCAGCCACGAACCCCTTCGCCCCGGGCGCCGGAACGCCACCGCCGGAACTGGCAGGCCGCGACGAGTTGCTGGAGAACATGCGGGTGACGCTGGCCCGTGTCCGCGCCGGGCGCTCCGCCAAGAGCGTGCTCATGATCGGTCTGCGCGGCGTCGGCAAGACCGTCCTTCTCGACCGGATGCGCGACGACGCCGAGGCGGAAGGCCTGCACACGCTCCGGATGGAGGCCCCCGAGGGACGTTCGCTGCCCGCTCTTCTGGCTCCGGAACTTCGGCGGTCGCTGCTGCGCCTGTCGCGCGAAGAACGTGCGAGGACACTGGCGACACGCGCGTTGCGAGGTCTGGCCGGGTTTGCGAGGGCGCTGAAGGTCAAGTACCAAGACATCGAGGTCGGGATCGACTACGAGCCGGAGCCCGGCCTCGCGGACAACGGGGATCTCGAACAGGACCTGCAGGCGCTCCTCGAGGCGTCCGGTGCCGCGGCGAAGGCAGCGGGCACGGCCCTCGTGCTGTTCGTGGATGAGCTCCAGTACGTGGCCGAAGAGGAACTTGCCGCGCTGATCATTGCCCTCCATCGTGCCGCCCAGCGTCAGCTTCCGGTTGTGCTGGTCGGCGCCGGCCTTCCCCAGCTGCGCGGTCGGATGGGTCGGGCGAAGTCATACGCAGAGCGACTGTTCGACTTTCCGGAGGTCGGCGCGCTCTCCGGCGAAGCCGCTGAGCGCGCCATCGTCAAGCCGATCAACGACGAGCAGGCGGAGATCCAGCCCGACGCGGTCGCAGCCATAGTACGGACCACGCAGGGCTATGCGTACTTCCTCCAGGAATGGGGGAAGCACGCATGGGATGCGGCAGCCTCATCGCCCATCACCGCTGCGGATGTCGCCGCCGCGTCGTTGACAGCCATCGCTGCCTTGGATGCGGGCTTCTTCGGCGTCCGGTTCGATCGTTTGAACCCTAGCGAAAAGCGATACCTACGTGCCATGGCAGAGCTCGGGCCCGGGCCACACCGATCTGGCGACATTGCCCGGGTGCTGGGGCGGCCCGTCACATCGCTGGCCCCGATGCGAAGCCAGATCATCAGCAAGGGCATGATCTGGAGTCCCAGCCACGGCGACACGGGCTTCACCGTTCCGCTCTTCGACGAGTTCATGCGGCGCATCATGCCGGGCAGCGACTGGAGGACTGTCTAGTATCGGACCATTTCCTGATCGATACGGTTGAGACGCTCCGCCTCCCTGCACTCGATCAGATCGACCGCCGCCAGCAAGTCCGTGGCGCAGTTAAGGCCCGGCACGCTAGCGCCAACGAGCACACCGGGGGTGTGTTCCCGCGCGATAGGCTGGGCATGAGCGACGAGCTGCGTGACGTCGATATCCCCCGAGACTCGGCTACTTCTCGACACCCGAGACGACGATGCCGCGCATGAAGAATCGCTGCGCTACAAAGAAGATCACCACCGGCACGATCAGGGTGAGGAACGCACCCGCCTCCAGGATCCCGGGTCCGTTTGTGCCGCCCTGCTGGAGAGTGAACGTGAAGTAG
>JANYJG010000111.1 GCA_025358515.1 Chloroflexota bacterium | reverse complement strand
GACGGCAAGGCCACGATCCGCGACCGCGACTCTATGGAGCAGATCCGGGTCGACATCTCGCAGGTGAAGCCGATCGTCATGGAACGGCTGTCCGCGGCCAGGGGATAGCTCAGCAGAGTCCACGGGCTGGGGGCCAACGATGGCACAGGCGGCCGAATCGATCGGGGGCCCAGGTCCGATCTTGGGCAGGAGCCCAGTGCTGAGGCTCAGCGTCGGGCGCGTTAGGTTGTGGGCGCTCGGGCTATTCGCGATGGGCGTGGTGCCGATCATCGGCGCGCCGCTGAACCACTGGCACGATTGGGGTGCCCTGTGGGCTGCCGGCGCGACCGCTGGCGGTCCGGACCTGGTGGATGCCGGCCGGCACGTGGACTGGCAGGCGGCTCACGGCGTTTCGCAGGCTTTCTTCGCCTACCCGCCGGCCGCCGCGTGGCTCTTCTGGCCGTTCGCCTGGATGCCGGTCGATCTCTCGTTCTGGGTCCAGGCCATCCTGATGGTCGCATGTCTGGCGGCGGCCGGGGTCCTGGCGGCACGGGTCTATGGGCTAACACCGGAGCTGGCGGTGCTGGCGTCACTGGCTTGGGCGCCATCTACGGCATCGATCGTGACAGGCCAGAACGCTCCCTTCGCACTGCTCCTGGCAATGGTGGCGATCTGGGCTCTGGCCACGGATCGGCCGTGGCTGGCGGGCTGCGCGGCGGCGGTCCTCTGGTACAAACCAACGCTGGCCCTCGGTTTCGTGGCGTTGTTTCTGGTGCGCGGACGCTGGCGCGAACTGGGGGTGGCCGTCGCCGGCGGCGGAGTGGCCTTCCTGCTGTCCGTTGCCGCCGCCGGTGGCGATTGGAACTGGCTGGCGACGTGGCTGCGTGAAGCGGCGGTCTGGCTTCCCGCCGACGGGGTCAAGAACGCGGACAAGGCGATCAGCCTGCCCGGGCTCCTGGCACGGCTGCCTGTACCGTGGCTCGTGCCTGTGTTTGGGAGCGTGGCGTTGGCAGTCGCGGCCGTACCGGGGCTGCGGCGCGCCGGGATCGTGGAGGCGGCGAGCGCCGCGTGTCTGGTGGGGCTGGCGGCCGGTCCCCGTGCCTGGGGCTATGAGGCGGCGCTCGCTTTCCCGTTCGTCTGCTGGGTTCTGGCGGGCGGAGTGGGCGAGCCGTGGCGGACACGGGCGGTGGTTGCGGCGTACCTGCTGGGCCTGCTATGGATGTTCTCGTGGGTCACGCAGGTGAGCGCGGTGGCGGTCATCGTCCTGGCTGCGGCCGGCTGGTGGATCTGGCGGTGGCGGCCGTGGGTTGGCGCCCGCGGCGAAGCCTTGTGAAGGCCTGCCACCTAGATTCCACGCCTTTGCTCCGGAAAGCGCATCGTCCTGGTCGCGGCCCCTGTAACCGAGACTAGCCGTGGTGCCGGCCGAGGTCGGCGCACGGTCGGGCGGCACGTCGAAGTCGGCTGGCGTCGGGATCTCCACCCCGCCCACTCCGGTGCGACGGCAGTGGTCAACTCAGCGCTTCCCGCAAGTAAGCGTCTATGTTCGCCGCCGCTCTCTTGCCGACGCCGTGCGACGGCAGTGGTCAGCTCAGCGCTTCCCGCAAGTAAGCGTCTATGTTCGCCGCCGCTCTCTTGCCGTCGCCCATGGCCAGGATGACCGTGGCCGCGCCGCGGACGATGTCACCACCGGCGAAGACTCCGTCCATGGAGGTCTGGAGGTTGTCGTCGATCTCGATATAGCCCCACTTGTTGACCCGCAGGTCTGGCGATGTGGACGTAAGGAGCGGATTGGACTTCGTCCCGATCGCCACCACTACCATCTCGCACGGCAGCACGAACTCGGACCCGGGAATCTCGATCGGTCGGCGCCGCCCGGAGGCATCGGGCTCGCCGAGTTCCATGCGAACGCACCGCAGTCCGGTGACCCAGCCCTTGTCGTCGCCGATGACTTCGGTCGGGGCGACCAGGAAGTCGAATCGGACGCCTTCCTGTTCGGCGTGGTGGACTTCCTCGGCTCGAGCCGGCAGTTCCGCGCGGGAGCGGCGATAGACGCACACGGCCTCGGCGGCACCCATGCGGCGCGCGGTTCTGACTGAGTCCATGGCCACGTTGCCGCCGCCCACCACCGCCACGCGCTGGCCATGCAGGACCGGCGTGTCCGAATCGGGGTTGTACGCGCCCATCAGGTTGACGCGGGTCAGGTACTCGTTGGCCGAGTAGACGCCTTTGAGGTTCTCGCCCGGCACGTTCATAAAGACTGGCAGGCCCGCGCCAACGGCGACGAAGACGGCGTCGAATTTCTGGCGCAGTTCCGGCAGGGTGTAAGTCTTGCCGATGATCTGGTTAGGTCGGATCTCGACGCCATCGGCGACCAGCCGGTCCACTTCCTTCTGGACGATGTCCTTGGGCAAGCGGAACTCAGGGATGCCATAGATCAGGACGCCGCCGGGGGCGTGGAAGGCCTCAAAGATCGTGACCTTGTGGCCGCGCTTGTTCAGTTCGCCGGCCGCCGTAAGGCCGGCCGGGCCAGAGCCGACGATGGCGACGGTCTTGCCCGTGGAGGCGGGGTTGGCTGGCTCGAAGACGTCACGATGGTTGATCGCCCAGTCGGCGACGAAACGCTCCAGGTAGCCGATGGCCACGGGCGTGCCGGTCTTGGCGCGTAGGCAGACCTGCTCGCACTGGGTTTCCTGGGGGCAGACTCGGCCGGTGATACAGGGCAGGGCGTTGTCGCCCAGGAGCGAGTCGGCCGCTGCCTTGATGTTGCCCTCGCCGAGCAGCCGAATGAAATTGGGGATATTGACCGAAACGGGGCAGCCGTCCACGCAATACGGTTTGGGGCATTGCAGGCAGCGGTCCGCCTCGATGAGGGCCAGCTGCTCGTTGTAGCCCAGGTTCACTTCGGCGAAGTTGCGGGCCCGAGCCATGGCGTCCTGCTCGGGCATCGAGCCGCGCAGAATCTTCATCCGTTCCTTCTTGGGGAGCGGTTCGCGGTTCTCGGCGGCGCGGCCTGCCAGGTCGCTCATGAGTGGGCCTGGGGATGCTCGGTCGTCCAGCGTTCGAGCGCCGCCTGTTCGAATTCTCGGTAGGTGGTCAGGCGATCGGCCATCTGCCGGAAGTCGACCTTGTGGCCGTCAAACTCGGGGCCGTCGACGCAGGCGTACTCGGTCTTGCCGTCGATCGAAACGCGGCAGCCGCCGCACATTCCGGTGCCGTCGATCATGATCGAATTGAGCGAGACGGTCGTCTTGATGGCGTATGGGCGGGTCAGTTCGGAGCAGGCCCGCATCATCGGCACCGGTCCGATGGCGAAAACCTCGTCGATGCCGCCGGCCTCGCACAGCTCCTTGAGGGCCTCGGTCACGAAGCCGTGGCGGCCGTAGCTGCCGTCGTCTGTGCAGACGATGACGTCGCCCGCGGCTCGCAACTCTTCCTCGTAAATGACCCATTCCTTGGATCGTCCGCCGATGACGCTAGTGACCTTGACGCCATTCGCGGCCAGGGCTTGGGCGATGGGGTAAACCACTGCGGTCCCGACGCCGCCGCCGACGCACACGGCGTGGCCCGCGTCCAGCAGATGCGTAGGATTGCCCAGAGGGCCGGCGATGTCGGTGATCGCCTCGCCGACGTTGAGCGACGTCAGCTCGTGGGTGCTCTTGCCGATCGCCTGGATCACCAACGAGATCGTGCCGGCGGACCTGTCTACGTCGGCGATGGTGAGCGGAATACGCTCGCCTCCGGGACCGCTCCGGACGATGACGAACTGCCCGGGCCGGCGAATCTCGGCGATCCTGGGGGCCTCCACCACGAGACGGGTGACATTTGGCGACAACTGCGCCTTGGCGACTATCGGGTGCATCTTGCTCCGCTGAGTGTGCGCATAAACGTTGCCTACGCCACTACTACTTTATTGGCTATAGTGACCGCTCGGCCGGCAGGGACACACGCCCAGTCAGGCCCATACCACCGGGCCGAAGGTCACATCCGGCCGCCCGGTCGGGTAGCCCCGCGGCATGTTGCAACAGACTAGCAGCGACGGCGCGGGTGCGGCGCGGAGCGGAGGGCCCGCCATCTTCTCGCCTGACGAGGCCTCAAGACCGCTGCCGGTTATGCCGCGCCCGCTCGGCCTATATTCGAAGCGACGGAAAGGAGCAGATATGGAGTCCTGGCCGAAGGGCATCTATGCCATCACGCTGTTCGTCGAGGATCTGGGAACCGCGAGGCAGTTCTACCTGGACGTCTTCGGTTTGCCAGTCGTATTCGAGGACGAGAACTCGACCGTCTTCAGGCTCGGGGACACACTCATCAACCTGCTGAAGATCTCTGAGGCGGAGGTCCTCATATCGCCGGCGACGGTGGCGACTCGCGGGGCCGGATCTCGCTTGGTGTTCACGATCCAGGTGGATGACGTGGATGCGATGTGCGCTGAACTGGCCTCGCGCGGGGTGAAGCTTCTGAACGGGCCTATGGACAGGCCTTGGGGCGTACGAACTGCGAGCTTCTGCGATCCGGGCGGTCATATTTGGGAGATTACGAAGTAGCGGTTGCATCTCAGATACGGACGGGCAGGCTAGCCTAGAGGGGCGCCCGAAAGTGATTCCGCCTCGGCGGCCTGGGCCGCTACCGCCGCCGCCTTAGCCGCCGCTACCGCCGCTGCCGCCGCTGCCGCCGCTGCCGCGATGGCCGGGTCCACGCCGTGCCATTCCTCGTGGCCGGGGCGCTGACC
Organism: Chloroflexota bacterium; assembly: GCA_025358515.1. GTDB lineage: Bacteria > Chloroflexota > Limnocylindria > Limnocylindrales > CSP1-4 > Fen-1039. The sequence continues at coordinate 3,202 of JANYJG010000111.1, read as the reverse complement.
CTGCGGGCCAACTTCGGCGTGAGTGTGGACGTGCTTGGCTTCCGTGGACATCGTAAGGCTCTTCTTGGCGCAGACCTCGACGCAAACGTTGCAGCCGATGCAGGTCAGATGTTCGATCGACCACATGCGATCCTCACGGGAAACCGTGATCGCGGCCGCCGGGCAGCGTCGTGCGCAGAGCATGCAGTAGTTACAGGTTTCGACATCGAACAGAATCGTGCCGCGGGCGCCGTCGAATCGCGGCCGGATCTCGGTGGGATAGCGGCGCGTGGCCGGCCGGGACACGAGATTCCGTAACGCCCGGGGGACCATGGGGAGTCGGAAGGGATTGCTCATCTTCAGCGCTCGGTGCAGCTGATGCAGGGATCGATGGTCAGGATGATGTTCGGGACATCGGCCAGGTCGCAACCCTTGACCAGCTTGATCATGGCGGGGATATTTGCGAACGTTGGCGTCCGGGCCCGGAATCGCTCCAGGTTCTTGGTCCCGTTGGCCTTGACGTAGTACAGGACTTCGCCGCGGGGCTGCTCCAGCCTGGCGAAGGTCTCGCCGCTTGGCAGGCCGCGAACCTTCGTCTCGATCGCCAGGCCTTCGCCCTTGGGCATCTTCTCGACCGCCTGGCGAACCAAACCTATCGACTGCTGAACCTCGCGCATCCTGACGACGACTCGGGCCAGGCAGTCACCGGCCGTCTCGAGGACGGGCTCGATTGTGAGCTGGTCGTAGCCGAATGTGCCGGATAGGCGAGTGTCCATGACCACGCCCGAGGCCCGAGCCATTGGACCCACGGCGTCGACGGCGCGAGCGTCCTCGGCGCTCAGAACCCCAACTCCAGCCAAACGATGGTTGATCGAGGGATCCTTGGCGAAGACCCGCGCGGTCGCCGCGAACGCGTTCCCGAGTTCTTCGAGCTTGGCGACGATTGCCGTTAGCTCCGTATCGGCGATGTCACGCTTCACGCCGCCGATGCGGTTGACCGAATGGATGATCCGGCCGCCTGTCGTCCGCTCGAAGATGTCCAGGATCTGTTCACGCATGCGCCAGCAGTGCATGAAGAGGTTTTCGAAGCCGAAGGCATCGGCGCCCAGGCCGAGCCACAGCAGGTGGCTCTGGATACGGGAGATTTCAGCCCAGATGATGCGCAGCCAGCGAGCCCGTTCCGGCACCTCGACGTTCATGATGCTTTCGAGCGAGACGCAGTAACCCATGCCGTGCATGAAGCTGCAGATGCCGCAGATCCGCTCCACCACGAAGCCCATCTCGGTGTACTCGACGCGTTCCACCATCATCTCGAGGCCGCGGTGGATGTAGCCGATCGTCGGGATGGCGTCGATGACCTTCTCGTCCTCGAGAATGAGATCCAGGACGAGAGGTTCCGGCAGAACCGGGTGCTGTGGCCCAAACGGCATAACGGTGCGCTTCATGCCTTCTTCCCCAGGATGGTTGCGGCAGCCGAGGCCGCTGCCACGGCCGCGAGGCGCGCCTTGATCGCGGCGTGGGAGAAGGGAATTTTGGTAGCGGTCTTGTAGAGCTGGCCCTGGAGGTCCAGGCCGATGCCTTCGATGTCGATGCCGAAGAGCTCGCGGATCTCGTTCTCGTACAGGAACGCGGCGCCGAAGAACTCGGAAACGCTCGGGACCTTGTCTCCGGCTGTTACCAATTCGCGCAGAGACTCGAGCTTGGCCTCATCGTCCTTGGAGAAGGCCCAGGTGATCTCGAAAGCACCCGGTGCTTCCGGGGCGGCAGGTGTTGTCGCCTCGGTGGCCGGGGTTGTCGCCTCGGCGGCCGGTGGCACGATGGTCGTGGCGTTGATGAGGGCCAGGCGCCAGCCATTCCGGTGATATTCGCCGACCCGGGCGAGAAATGCTTGTCTGTCCATCAGGCGCTGATCTTTCGCTTCTGCTCGAGGGCGCCGATGCCCTGTACTACGCCGTCGATGATGCTCTCCGGTCTTGCGGCGCAGCCGGGGACGTAGACGTCCACGGGCAGCACCTTGTCTATCCCGCCCTGGATGTTGTAGGCGCGGGCGAAGATTCCGCCCGAGCAGGCGCAGGCGCCCACCGCCACAACGACCTTGGGGTCCGGCATCTGCCGGTACAGGTTCTCGATGATCTCGACATTTCGCTCGTTGACACTGCCCGTGATGAGCAGGATGTCGGCGTGCTTGGGATTGCCGGTGTTGACGACGCCGAAGCGCTCGAGGTCGTAAAGGGGCGTCAGACAGGCCAGGACTTCGATGTCGCAGCCGTTGCAGCTCGAGGCGTCGTAGTGAAGGATCCAGGGCGACTTACTGAAGAACGACACTGACTCTCCTACTTCAGAAGGAAGAGGGCGAGGACGTTCCCGCCGGAGAAGAGCAGGGTCACGATCCAGGTCGACCGCAGGACCAGCTGCCACTTGGCCCGCGAGGTCGAGTTGTCGACCAGGATTTCGAGCAGGTAAGCGACCCCAAAGGCCGCGACTCCGAGCGGCCAGCTCCAGTTGAAGAAGAGCACGAGGAACGCGCACAGGATTGCCGACTCGTACCAGTGGGCCATCTCGACGTACCCGAGCAGGCGGCCGGACATGTCCGAAGTCAGGCCGCTGACGAGTTCCTGGTGGGCGTGGTGCGAGGTCGATATGTCAAAGGGAGATTTGCGCAGCTTGATGGTCGCCACGAACGAGAAGGCGATCAGGACACCGATGAGCTGGGGCGCGACCATGACATTGGACGCCAGCACGCCCTGGTAGGTGCTCGCGTTGGTGACCTTGCAGATGGCCGCGAGCATCAGGATGAAGAACGGCTCGGAGGCGAGGAGCACGATCAGTTCGCGCTCGGCGCCGGCGAAGCTGTACGGCGAGTTGACCGAGCCCGCGGCCAGGACCAGGAACAGCGCGGCCAGGGCGAGGGCGAAAGCCGTGAAGATCAGGTCCGTCCCGCCCAGGAGCATTGCACCGGTCGCGGCCATGAAGCCGAGGTGGCCCAGGAGCAGCGGTTCCACTATGGGGTTGACCTGGCGGACGTCCTTCTGGAATAGCTTGCAGACGTCGTAGAAGGGCTGGAGTAGCGGCGGTCCGACGCGGCTCTGCATTCGGGCGCTGACGATGCGATCCACGCCGGCCAGGAGGCCTCCGAAGACCGGTGCCAGGACCACGAAGAGCGCTCCGTAGACGATTGGGTTCATCAGCGGGCCACCATTCCGATGGCGATCATCGCCGCCAG
>JANYJG010000054.1 GCA_025358515.1 Chloroflexota bacterium | reverse complement strand
ACAGCCGTCAAAGCGGTTGCTGTGCGAGACATGCGGCCCAGTCCGCCCAGTAACCATCCTCGGCCGCGACCGCTGCTCGTTGATGAGTCCATCGAAACCTCCCTCAGGTGTAAGTACAGCGTTTCGGGCGCGCCAGGAGTTCGTCGGTCGTCGAAGATCTGGTGGAGTTTGGCGTCCAGCTCGGGCGGCGGTGTCGGGCGACCGGTCCGGCCGAACGGTCTCATCGGTCGATCTCCCGGCCGAGTATCCGAAGCGCATAGAACAGCCGGGACTTCACCGTGCCCAGTGGAACATCCAGACGTTTCGCGATCTGTTCTAGCGGCATGTCTCGCCAGTAGCGCAGCACCACCACGAGGCGCTGCTCCGGCGACAGCCTGTCGAGAGCCCGCCCGACGGCGTCGCGCGTCAGGGTTGCACGGAACGGGTCCGGGGCGTGGACGTCCAGGTCGTCGTCAAAGGCGACGCTCCGGATCTGCCTCCGCGCCCGTACCCGGGTCTTGCAGACGTTGGCCACAATGCGGTCCAACCATGGGCCCAGGCTGTCCGGTTCGCGCAACTGCGGCCATGCCCGCCAGGCTCTGGTCAGCGCTTCCTGCATCGCGTCCTCGGCCTCGGCGGCGTCGCCCAGCAAGTACCCCGCCAGCTTGTAAGCGCCGTCCAGGTGACGGGCGGCCAGGCGCACGAACTCGTCGCGAACCATTGCTGCCGCGCGTTCCTCCGCCGCCTCACTGCCCCTTCCGCCACCGGTACCTCAACAGCAAACAACAGCTGACTCCTTGCGTGGCCTATCCAGACCTTGAATGGAGCCGCGAAGTTCATTCTGCGCCGGGTGGTCTGCGGAATCTATTCTCGTCGGCCAATCATCAGCGCATGGGTCGCGCCTGAGAATCGCGGCCGCTCCGAAGGGGTCAAATAGTCGTGGGCGGTTGTGCCGTTCGACGCCGGACTATTCGGAAGAATCGATAGGCCAAGAACAGAAGCACAAGCCCGAGGCCGACCGGTAGCCCGACGATGACCAGCCAAACGCCCAGGGAAGCGAGACCCTGGCCGACCTTGACCAGGGTCGCGGCGGCCTCGTCGACGGTGCCGTTGATACTCCAGCCGCTCGTTGCGCTGGTGGTCTGGGTTATCTGGGTCGCCTCGAATTGCACCGTAAGCGTGCTAAAAGCCGCCTGGTCACCCAACTGGTTACGCTGGCCCTGTAGTTGCTCGATCTGCCCCAGGACGGTGGTGAGCTGGGTCTGAACCGCCAGGGTGTCGGTGATGGTGGTCGCCTTGGTCATGATGACCAGCAGGGCCTGGTCAGCGGCGCGCAGATTGGTCAAGCGCGCGTCCAGATCTACCGCCGAGGCGGTGACGTCCTGGGTCTGGATCTGCTCATTGAGGATCTTCAGCGTGCCGCCACCGTTGGCGCCGTGGATAGACGCGAGTGTGGCATCCCATTTGGCCACCGGGATTCGATAGGTGACCGAGATGACCAACTTGTCGGCGTCGCCGGAGCGCCCCGAGGCGGATACGTACCCGCCGGCCGCTCCGACAATGCCGTCGGCCTGGGCCGCCGAAGCCTCGGGTTTGGAAACCTGCATGTCCAATTGGCCGGTCTTGATGATCAGCGTCTTTGCACCGATCAGAGGTGCGGTGGTTTCGCCGGCCAAGGGGGCAACTGTCGGGAGAACCCCCAAATCTTTGTTGCCTGCTCCAGCAAACTGAGGAACCTGGGCGGGGCCAGCATTGGTCGCGGAAGTGGAGCAGGCGGCCAAGCTCAGGCCGACAAGCACCAGCAGCGCGAAGGCGGCCAGGCTTCTGTTCGTGACTCTCATCGGAACCCCTCCATGCGGACTGCGACGGTGAACCGTCGTCAAACGCCAGACGCTATCTATTCGCGTCGGGTGCCATCAGAGGATCAGTGCATGGGAGGGCACTTCTGCGGGGGGCTATTATTGGGGCAGCTCTTGAGGCTGCCGGCTGACACAAATGGGGGATCGCGAATGGACGGGGGACTTGCCGAAGGCTGCCGGATCGGCGCCGTTAAAGGTGGCGGTCCAGCCGCGTGGCGACAGTGGTGCTGAGCCGGTGGATCGGTACCGCGGTGCTCCGTTTCCGCGCCGTTCGCGACCGAGTTGGTGCGGACCGGCTTCGAATCATCGGCGAAATCGCCCTCGCGGCCTGGTTCGCCGGCCAGTCGTACAACCGGATCTCGACCTTCATCCAGCAAAACGTCCCGCTCGGCCTGGACGTCCAGATCTACTACCGGGGCGTACAGGAGTGGCTCCACGGCCGCGATCCATGGGCGGCCACCGTGGTCGTCAACTCGGGCGCCGTGTTCAATTACGCCGGGTCGCCGGCTACAACTCTCCTGTTCTCGCCGAGCGCGCTGCTATCGGAAAGTCAGTTCACGGCGCTCTGGCTCGCACTCACTGCATTGAGCGCGGTAGCGATCATCCGCTGGCTCAGGCTTCCGATGTGGTGGCTCCTGTTCCCGCCGACCACTGAGGCAC
>JANYJG010000032.1 GCA_025358515.1 Chloroflexota bacterium | reverse complement strand
CTCCAGCGAGAACATGGGTCAATACGATGAGGCGCTGCTGCGCCCGAGCGTCCAACGTGATCGTCTCCCTGGTCTTCATGGGATCGAGGGTGACAAAATCGCTGTCCGCTTATCTCGGACAGAATCGCTGTCCGTTCACAGTCCGGGCAGGCTCAAGTTTGACACGCGGGTCGGTGACTCCAACACTTGCACACGCCCGAGGCCAGCGAAGGTGCCTGCTCCGTATCGCCTCGCCTGACGTCCCGAGCCTGGAGGAGATCGATGACTCGACTGACCAGCTGGCTACAGCCCACCATGACCGCATACGCACACTGCGACGTCCCATGCGGCATATACGACCCCCACCAGGCCGAACTGGCGGCTCGAACCGTCGCCCGCATGGTCGAAATGATCGGCCAGCTGCCCAAGGAGAGCCCCTCAGAGGCGGACCGGGCCAAGTTCGTCCGCTGCATCGCGATCAAGGAGCAGCACGCCGAGATCGTGAAGCGCGAGATCCAGGTGATCTGGAGCGACTACTTCAAGCCCGAGCACGTCGAGCGCTACCCCGATCTGCACGACCGAACCTGGAAGATCCTCAAGCTCGCGGGCAAGAATAAGCAGAACATCGATGCTGCTGCCGCGGCCGAGCTCGAGGCGGCAGTCAAGGAATTCGCAGACATCTTCTGGTCGACCAAGAAGTAATGGCCGAGCAATCGGACGGACCAAACGCCGGAGGAACGCCCTCCGGCGTTTCCGTTTCCGATAGCCACCGCCACGCCGTCTGGCGAGTGGCTGTGGCCGAGAACAGTATGTTTCCGACCCTTGGCCCGGGTGACTGGCTTCTGCTCGATCCCACGGCCCGGCGCTGGCCGAAGCGCGGCAGCATCGTCGTGTTCGGTGAGCCCGGGACGGGGACGCTGGCCATCAAGCGCGTGGCGGCCGGACCCGGCGACCAGGTCCGAATCTCGGAGGGGATGCTGCGTCTAGCCGGCGACGAAGCTTGGCTGCTGGGTGACAACGCCGCGGTTTCCATCGATTCGCGGCGCTACGGACCGGTGCCGCTTGAGGCCCTGGTGGGTCGGGCGTGGTTCCGCTACGGCCCGCTCCGCCGGATGGGGAGGCTGGCACGTCGCCGCCTCGGCCACGACATCAGCTCCGGGCTATAAGAGCGGCGGCGGCCAACTCGATCATGGCATGGTCAAGGGGCATCAGGTCCTGAAGCATGATCCGCTGGACGCCGGCAGCCTCGAAGCGGGCGACCATCGCCCGAGCCTGATCCGGCGTGCCCAGTATCCAGCGCGGCCGGCGATCCTCCAGCCACGCATGCGGGTCCGTGCCGGGGGCGCCGACCGTCCTGACCTGTTCGGCCGCTCGACGATCCACCTCCGCCTCATCCGTCCCCATCAGGAATCCTGCCATCGCCGACCGCCCGATGGTGGCCGGGTCTCGCCCGATCCTGCGGCATTCGTCGTCCAGTCGCCCGAACGCCTCCGCGCAGGCTTCTGGGTCGGAACTCGACATGTTGTACTCGTCGGCCCACCGCGCCGCCATGCGAATCGATCTCGGGCTGCCTTCGCCACCGACGATTATCGGCGGATGAGGCTGCTGAACGGACTTGGGGTAGAAGACCGCGCCATCGATTCGGACTTTCTTACCCTCGAAGGACCACAGGTCCGGACCCTCCCACAAGCCGTGAAGGATCTGCAGTTCATCCTCCATCCTGTCCGCCCGCTCCTTGATATCGGGAAACGGCAGACCCAACTGGCTGTGCTCCAAATCGTTCCACCCGGCCCCCACGCCGACCTCTACGCGACCGCCGCTCATCTCGTCCACGGTCGTGACCACCTTGGCGAAGGACCCAGGATGGCGAAAGGTCACGGGCGAAACAAGTACACCCAGCCGGATCCGTACCGTTTCGCGGGCGAGGCCTGCCAGCACTGTCCAGGCGTCTGTGGTGGGCTGCTCGGCCGACCCGAGGAAGCTGCGATAGTGGTCGGAACGGAACAGGGCCTCAAAACGGAGGTGTTCGGCGAGTCGCGCCAGCGACAGCTGGTCGGCGTAGGAGAGGCCCTGCTGGGGCTCGAGCATAAGCGCGAAACGCATCGGGTCCTCCTGCCCACGGCGATCGGGAGGCGGTATTGCTGTCGTCGCAAAACACGTCGATGATGCCCCGTTCGGCTCCACAGTACTGCACCGCGGAACAGGGCTCTCCGCAACGCCAGGTTTTCTCTCTCGGGTGGGCGAAATTGCGCGCAGCCGCTGCACGAAGCGTCGCGCTTCGGTAAACTGCCGGGGTTCCGTCCGGAGTGGGGACCCGACGCGACCCACTGAATCGCATATCCCTTTGGCGGGCCGGCACCCCCTCACCGGCCCGCCTTTTCTTCGGCCGAGCTTGGCGGTGGGCGGCCGAGCTTGGCGGCGGGCGGTGCGGTGGTCCGCCGGCCCGGGCGCTCGGTTCGAGACCGGCCATAATTCCGATCATGATGCAGATGCCCGATCGGGTCGAACCACCGAACCCACCGCTCCGAGATGGCCCCATCGCAGTCCGGCCCTTTCGTCCGGACGATGTAGATGCCGTGGTTGCGGCCTGCCAGGACCCCGAGATTCAGCGCTGGATTCCGCTGATCCCGATCCCATACACCGATGCCGACGCCAGGCGCTACGTGATGATGACGCTCCAGGCATGGCACGACGGCACCTCGGCCGAGTTCGCCATCGTCGATGCGACGACGGATCTTCTGCTGGGCTCGATCGGCCTGCACCTTGGGCCGAATCCGCGCCGGTACGCCATTGGCTACTGGGTCGCGCCGGCGGCTCGCCGCCGTGGAGTCGCGGTCCGGGCGGTGCGATTAGTCTCACGCTGGGGTTTCGAGCGCCTCCACATGCAACGACTGTCTCTCTGGACGCTACCGGGCAATGTCGCCTCTCAGGCCGTTGCCGAAGCGGCCGGTTTTCGATTCGAGGGTCTGGCACGCAATTGGGAAACCGATCGCGACGACCAGCCGATCGACGCCGTGGTATTTGGGCTGACACCCGAAGATCTGGCGGAGGCGTCGCAGACCGGTCGTGACGCGGGATCGAGTGGCGAAGCCGGCCGGCGAGGCGCAGACGGGCCGTCCGCGGTCGCGACCATCGCCGCGGTTCCGCGCGAGCTGCACGCCGCCGGCACACGGGCGGCGCCGTTCGTGGACCTGGCCGCGGTCGCCGCGTTGAGGCCCGGGACGATGACTCGAGTGACCCTGGCGGACCTCGACCTGCTCGTGGTGTGGACGCCCGATGGCATCCTCGTCACGGACGACCGCTGCCCGCACATGTCCGCTCCCCTCTCCGTCGGGGGCCTGGCCGGCAACGTGGTGGCGTGCCCGCTCCACGAGGGACAATTCAACCTGTGCACCGGCGAGACGGTCCAGATGCCCACGACCGGCGGTCTGGACGCGGACGGCCGCTACCACTCGCCGTGGTCGCCGACAGGTGCGCTGCCCAAGTCTGAGCCGCCGTCCAAGAAACTCGATGCGCGGCGACTCACGCGAGTGAATCGGTTGCGCTACTACCCCGCCAGAATCCGCGACGGCCGCCTGGAGGCGCAGCTGCCAATTCTGCCGGAGTAGATCCGCCCGGTCTAGCCCGGGCCGCCCTGGTCGGCGGGCCGATCGCTGCGCCGGCCAAGCGTCGGTCCTACCGGTGCGCCTACCGTTGGGCGGCCCCGCTCGCCTTCGCTTCCGATCGGGCCGCCTTGTCGACTTCTCTGGCGCGCTGGGCCACGCCAACGGTGAGCATCCGACAAGCCTCGCTCATGTCGTCAGTGCACTGGAACAGGTCCAGGTCCGCGGCCGCAATGGCGCCTCGTGCAACTGCCTCCCGGCGCAGCCAATCGAGCAACCCGGACCAGTACTCAGTCCCGATCAGAACCACCGGGAAGTGCTTGATCTTGCCCGTCTGGATGAGCGTCAACGATTCGAATAGTTCGTCCAGTGTCCCGAATCCACCGGGGAAGATTGCGAACGCATCGGCGTACTTCACAAACATCGTCTTTCGGGCAAAGAAGTACCGAAACTCCACGCCGAGGTCAACGTACGCATTTACCGACTGCTCGTGCGGAAGTTCGATATTGCAGCCGATCGAGAGCCCGCCCGATTCGTGGCAGCCGCGGTTGGCGGCCTCCATGATCCCGGGCCCACCGCCGGTGATGACCGCGAAGCCCTCCTTGGCGAGGAGGCTCGCCAGCTCGCGAGCCTTGGCGTAGTACGGGTCATCCTCGTGGATGCGCGCCGAGCCAAAGATCGTGATCGCTTTGCCGATGGCGGCCAGGGCATCGAAGCCTTCCACGAACTCGGCCAGGATGCGCAGCGAACGCCACGGATCGGAGTCCAGGAAGGCAGGCCGCGTGCCGGTGTCGAGGAGTCGTTCGTCCTCGGTGCGGGCGTGGCTGGTCAGCATCGCCGAAGCCTTGGGCTGGTACGTCACGCGGCCGCTGCGGCGGCGCCCGTGGTTCCCGTTGGGGTAGCCGTTGCCGTTGACGTTGTGGTCGTTGGCCAATCCGCTGCCGGGGGCAACTGCGCTGCCGATGACCTGGGTCACCGGATCTGGAGTCGCGGCGGGTGACGGCGTCGGGCGACCCTTCTTGCCGGGACGTTGGTCCCTGGCCAACTTCTTGCTAGATCGAGACATACTTCTCTCCATTCGTTGAGAACAGGATGACACGCTCACCTCGTCGCCGCCCACCCCTCGACGCTGGGTACCCGGCAGATGACCCCCGGAATCGGGAACGGCTGGCTATTTGGCCGCGCCTGCGAGCCAGCCTTTCCAGGCCGTCTCGGCCGGACCCGCCGTGAAGGCATTCCCGAACCGAACCAGGGGCAGCTTCAGCAGCCCGTTGTTGGCGAGCAGCCGCTCCACGATCTCGTCGTCACCCAGTCGCATGTACGACAGGCCCAGGTCCTTGTACAGACGCCCCTCGGTGTCCACGAGAGCCGCGGCACCGAGCCGTTCCACGAACCGCTTCAGCTCGCCGGGCGCGATGGCCTTGCGCCGCAGGTCCACGAACGTGACGCTGGCCCGCCGCTCCTTGAAGAATCGCTGAGCGGCCTGTGTCGACCGCGAGTCGACGAGCCCGAACATCTGGACGGTGAGTACGGCAGGAACTGGCATAGCCAAAGGTTACCTAACCACTCGCAACGTCGTGCTCCCCTCCGAAGCCTGCGGCGGGTACCATCCACGCAGGAGGTGCGGAGTGATCTGGTACACCGTTGAACTCGATGACAAGCCGGGGTCCCTGGGCCGGTTGGCAAACGCGCTGGCAGAGCGCGGAATTAACATCAGCGCCATCGTCGGCGTCGCGGAAGATACGGACGGCGCCCTGATGCTGGCGACGAGCAACGCGGAAGGAACCCGGGCCGCGTTCGCGTCCCTGAACCTCGCGTTCGAGGAACACGACGCGGACGGCAACCTGAGCCTCGGCGATGACCCTCGCGTTTCTCAGGGCCTGACCGATCGCGGTATGGGTCTCGGGAGCTAGGCGATGTCGCGCGCCGACGATTCCGCTCCTACGGTCGCGGTCCGCCTCGACTACGCCGACCGCCCGGCCGCGATCCCGGACATCGCCAACCGCGTGGCCGCAGCCGGTGGCACCCTGAGAACCCTGAGCACCGTCCGACGCTGGCTGGACCCGGAGGACGGGCCGCTCGTAGAGATCGAGCTCGAGGTCGAGGGGCTCAATGAGGGCCAGGTCACGGGCATTCTCGATGGTCTGCCGGAACTGCGCGGCTGCCGTTTGACTCGGTCCCTGGGCAAAGTCTTCGGCAAGCGGCTCATCGTCATCGGTGGCGGCGCGCAGATTGCGCAAGCCGTCCTGGGCGCGGTCAGCGAGGCCGATCGCCACAACCTGCGCGGCGAGAAGATCAGCGTCGACACAATTCCGCTCGTCGGCGAGGAAAATCTGGCGGCCGCCGTGCGCGCCGTCGCCGACCTAGACCGTGCTCGGGCGCTGTTGCTCGCCGGTTCCATCATGGGCGGCGACATCACCAAGGCCGTGCTGGAACTGCAAGCGGTCGGCATTCCGGTAATCGCCCTGAACATGGTCGGATCGGTCACGGACGTTGCCGACCTCGTCGTTACGGACCCGGTCCAGGCCGGCACGATGGCGGTCATGGGCATCGCCGACACCGCGACATTCGACTTCGCCCGCCAGAAGGGCCGTCGCTACTAAATGCGCATCGCGACCTGGAACGTCAACTCCCTCAAGGCCCGCATGGAGCGGGTCGAGGAGTGGCTGGCCGAGCGCGCCCCCGACGTCCTGCTGATGCAGGAGACCAAGCTCGCCGATGAAGCGGCCCCGGCTATGCCATTCCAGATGGCCGGCTATGAGCTGCTCCACCACGGCGAGGGGCGTTGGAACGGCGTGGCCATCGCCAGCCGCGTCGGGATTGCGGACGTCGTCACGAACTTCGGCGATGGGCCGGTGCGTCGCTCGCCCGGTGCTGACGCCATCGCGGAGGCTGTGGCGGCCGAGGCTTCCGAGTCTCCGATGGACGAAGCTCGAATGATCTCGGCGGTATGCGGCGGGGTGCGCGTGGTAAGCATTTACGCCCCCAACGGCCGGGCCCTCGACACGCCCTTCTACCGAGCCAAGCTGGCCTGGTTCGATCGACTGGCGCGCTGGCTGCGAGATTCGTGCGATCCGTCTCAGCCCATCGTCATCGGCGGCGACTTCAACGTCGCGCCCGAAGACTTGGACGTCTACGACCCGGGGGAATTCGTCGGCGCGACACACGTTTCCGCACCCGAACGCGCCGCCGTTGCCGCCCTGCGCGATTGGGGCCTTGTTGACGCCTACCGGCTCCACCACCCTGAGCCGGGCAAGTTCTCGTGGTGGGATTACCGGGCCGGCAACTTCCACAAGGGCCTGGGCATGCGCATCGACCACCTCTACGTAACGGCCACCGTTGCGGCCCGCTGCACCGCCGCAGAAATAGACCGCGACGCCCGCAAGGGCAAACTGCCTTCGGACCACGCCCCGGTCTACATCGACCTGGCGGACTGAGATACTGTCCTGGCGAGGGGCGCCGGACCCGCGCCGAATATGCTAGGCAGGGCACCCCGCGGAATGGCACTATGAGCGCCATGGAGATTCGCTTTCTTGGCGCTGCCAACACCGTTACCGGATCCCAGTTCCTCCTCATAACAGAGCGGGCCAAAGTCCTGATCGACTGCGGTATGTTCCAGGGCGGGCCGCATGAGGTCGTCCGCAACCGCGTTCCGCTCGCCTACGATCCGCACGAGCTAGACGCCATCGTCCTGACGCATGCTCACTTGGACCACTGCGGGCTGATTCCGCACATCGTGGCCGAGGGATACAACGGCCCGATCCACGCAACCCGCGGCACGATCGAACTGGCCGCCCTAGTGCTGCTCGACTCGGGCAAACTCCAGGAGGAATTTGCCAAGCGGCACCGCCATTGGGCCCTCAAGAATCCCGACAAGGCGGCCCGCGAGGATCAGGCCGAGCTGGCGAAGATCGAGGCCGAAGAGCAAGTGGCCGAGCAGGAAGACGCCGCCTCTGCCCCCTCTGCCGCCTCAGCCGCCTCCGCCCCCTCCGCCCCCTCCATCGGCTCGGGCATCGACGAGCTGGCCCTGCGCGACGAGCAAGGCATGGGCACCCGGCTCGGCTTCCCGCCGTTCGGTCACCCCGACCACGACGCCGCCATGAACGGCAACCCGGCCCGGCCGAACCTGGTTGTGGAGGAGCCGCTCTACGACCTGGCTCAGGCCGAGACGGCCCTGGCGCGCTTCTCTGCCACGGACTACGAGAAGCCGGTCACGGTCGCGCCCGGCGTCACCGCCACATTCCACGATGCGGGCCACATCCTCGGCTCTTCCATCGTGGAGCTTCACGTCGAAGCCCAGAAGGACGTACCGGCCCGAACCATCGTCTTTTCCGGCGACCTGGGCCGCACGGCTGCCCCGATCCTGCGCGACCCGACAGTCATCCGCGAGGCGGACTACGTCGTCGTCGAGTCGACTTACGGTGGCCGAGAACACGAGCCGGAGGAAGACTCGCTGACTCAGCTGGAGAAGGCGGTCAAGGACGTCATCGCCGAGCAGGGCGTGCTCCTCATTCCGGCCTTCGCCATCGGCCGCACCCAGGAAATCGTCTGGGCCTTGAACCACCTCCTGGACGCGGGCCGGATCCCCAGAATCCAGCTCTACCTGGACTCGCCCATGGCCTCCAAGGCCTCGACCATCTATCGCGAGCACCGCGACTACTACGACCCCGAAACGCTGGCCCTGCTGAGCCACGGCGAAGGGCCGATCGACTTCCCGAATCAGCAGGAAACGCCCAAGGGGGCCGATTCGGAGAGGATCGAGAAGGCCAGGCGGCCCTACGTGCTGGTCGCCTCCAACGGCATGCTGACCGGCGGACGCGTGCTAAACCATCTCCGCACCCTCATCGGCGACCCGCGCGGGATGATCCTGTTCGTCGGCTATCAGGGTGAGGCAACGCTGGGTGCGCACCTTCAGGCCGGCGTCAAGACAGCCCGAGTCGACGGCACCGAGTATCAGGTCCGCTGCGCCGTCCGATCGATCAGCGGCTTTTCCGCTCACGCCGACCAGAACGAAATCCTGGCTTGGCTGGATCACTTCATCGAAGGCCGCAAGGCAGGCGACGCGGGCGTTCCGCGGCGCGTATTCATCGTCCATGGCGATCCCGACGCCCAGCAGGCCCTCGAACCCAAGATCCAGGGCCTGGGGCTTCCCACACTCGTGCCGCATTGGCATCAACACGTCGTCTTGGACTAAGACCGCTTCGTCCCCCAGCCGATAGGTCGGAGAAGCTCGATGAAGCGCACGGATCGCGGGTTCGACACAGGGCAGCCTGGGCGGGACGCCGCAGCCAAAGGACCGCTACAGGTCGAGCCGCTTGCGCCTCAGGGACGAAGGACGCATCGTTTCGGGCTGCCCCTGTTTCTTGGGCTGGTCGTGGTGATCGCTTTGGTGGCCATGACGAGCCGCTTCGCAGCCTATTTCGCCGAGCCGACGGGTATCGCCGGGACGACGGGCTCGCCCACTCCGCACCCCTTAATCGCGTGGGTCGATACAACCGTCGCTGCGCCCGCGCCGCTTGACAGCCTGCCCCTAACGAGCCAGGTGCGGGTGCGGTCGGTTAGGACGACCATCGTCCGCGGATACTATTTCTCCCAGGGCGCCGCGGGCCACTTCACCGTGGACCTGACGAACACCACCGGCGCGTCGATACCGCTCTCGCCCTGTCCAACCTACCGGATCTTCGTGATCCCAGACGACGGGCGCGCACCGGAGCGATATCTCAATTGCGCGGCCATCCAAGCGGCCGTCGGCCTGGAGCTTTCAGACGGGCAGACCGTCTCGCTGGATATGGTTTTCACGCCGACCGTCGCCGATCCGGTCGGCCCCCAGCAGCTCGAATGGTCCTGGCAGAGCCCTTCCGGATACCAGGCCGTGGCGCTCCGGAACGTCTACATCACGCCTTAGGATCCGACCCTCAGCGGAGCTTGGGCTCAGCCGCTCCGGTGCTACCCGGCGCGTATAGCGGCACCCCGGCGGCGCAGGCGGGGCACGTCGCCGAGCCCGCATCGTAGGTCGGCAGATCGAGCTTCCAGAGCGCCCGAAGGGGGTAGTTGCGCCCCGTCTTGGGCGAGGTCAGCGAAGCCAGCCCGCCCGAGCGATCTGCCATGACGGCGCACGTAACGATTTCGCCGCCGAGGGTTTCCACCGCCGGAATCATTGCCAGCAGCGAGCCGCCGGTCGTCAGGATATCGTCCACCAGCAGCACCCGCTCCCCTGGGACAATGGTAAATCCGCGCCGGAACTCGCGCCTGATGATGCCGTCCGAATCCTTCACCTCTTCGGCGAAGATGCTCCGCACGCCCAGCTGCCGGGCTGTCTCGAAGGCGAGCAGCACGCCCCCGGTCGTGGGACCGGCCACGACATCGACTGTCGGCTTGCCGTCTGGATCGCGGTGGGCGGCCGCCCAGAAGCCGCATAGCTCGCTGGTCGCGGCGGGATCCTGGAGTACGAGGAACTTCTCCAGGTAACGCTCGGAGTGCTTGCCACTTTTGAGCAGGAAGTGGCCCTCGCGGAGTGCTCCGGACTCGCGGAACAGCTCTTCGGTCCGCGCCCCGATGGCCTTGGCCGCGGCGAGATCCACGGCCGATCGAATCGTCGTCATGCGAGCCTCCTGGAGGTCAAGGCCGATACTCCGCCCCGTTTGCGGAGGACGCCCCGGCGTGCTTCGGCAGAGCGGTCCCGATGAGCGGCGCATACGATGCCAGACCGCGCCGCACGCATTCGGCCCGGAGTTCGTCGCCCAGACGCACCGGCAGCTCGGGGTCGGCGAAGATCGCCGTCCCAACCTGGACCGCAACTGCGCCGCAGGCCAGGAAGTCCAGCACGTCATCTATAGATGTCACGCCGCCGATGGCGATTATCGGGATCGAGACGACCTGCGCAACCTCATACACGATCCGCAGCGCGACCGGCTTGATGGCCGGACCGGACAGCCCGCCGTAGGTGTTGCCCAGGAAGGCCCGCGTTCGGTCGGCTGATACGGCCAAGCCCGAAAGAGTGTTGATAGCCGTTATCGCGTCGGCGCCGGCTTCCTCGATCGCTTTGGCGATCGGCCGTACGTCGGCCACGTTGGGCGAAAGCTTGACCAGCAGCGGCAGATCCGTGGCCCGCCGGACGGCGGCGGTGACGGCGCGGGCGGCGTCGCGATCGATCGCGAACTGGAGCCCGCCCTTGCCGACGTTAGGGCAGCTGATGTTCAGCTCGATGCCCGCCACGCCCGGCACGCCGTCCAGCCGCCGGACTACCTCGACGTAATCGTCGATGGACTCGCCCGCGACGTTGACGATGACCGGCACCTTCCAGCCTTGCCAGATCGAACTGTACTTGTCGATGACCGCGTCCACGCCGGGGTTCTGGAGGCCGATGGAGTTGAGCATTCCTCCGGGCGTTTCCGTCACCCGCGGCGGCCGATTGCCGGCCCGTGGTCGCAGCGTCGTGCCCTTGCAGCAGATCGCCCCGATGAGCTGCACGTCCACGACCTCGCCGTATTCCACGCCGTAGCCGAACGTCCCCGAGGCCACCAGAATGGGCGTCGCCAGGCGCAGACCGCGTTGGGGAGCGATATCCACCGAGACATCGACGCGATCCAGGGCGTCGCGGTCGGCAAGCGATGGTCTGGCCACGAACGGCGCGCCGAGATCCGCCACTGCGGCGAAGCCCGACTCCACCCGAGGTCGCCCGGTCGGAGGCGGACGATGCGACGGCGTCGCCGGCGGGCGATGCGACGGCGTCGCCGGCGGGCGATGCGACGGCGTCGCCGGAGCCTTGGATTTCCGAGTCGATTTCATCGCCCGTCCTCAAACACGGGGCTGCCACGCGATCTCGTCCGCGGCAAACACCGGGCCTTCGCGGCAGACGCGCAGCGGTCCGTCCACGCCCATCACCGCGCAGCCCAGGCATGCCCCCACGGCGCAACCCATCGTCTGCTCCATGGACACCTGCAGGAACGCCTTGCGCCGAGCGGCGGTGGAACCAGAGGCATCGGCCTTGCCGCCTCCGCGTTTGCGGCCGAGCTTGGCGACGCCCATTCGCTCGCGCCGACCAGCGGCAAGATCGGCCAATCGGGCCAGCATCGGGTGAGGGCCGCAGGCAAAGGCCTGGTCCGCCCAGGCTTCGTAGTCGGGCACGAGATCCGTCACGTAGCCGCGATGTCCGAGCGACCCGTCATCGGTGGCAACGACGTACTCGGCCTCGTCGGGCAAGAGGCTGGAGGGGTAGACGTGCGTGGCGCTCAGCGCCCCGAACAGAATCGTGACCTGACGCCCGTCCCGGACTGCCTCATCGGCGAGCATCCGAATGCCGGCCATGCCCAAGCCGCCGGCGATGAGCAGTAAGTGGCGACTCCGCGGGTCAACCTCGAAGGGCCGGCCCAGGGGACCGAGCATGTCCAGCCGCTCGCCTTCGCGGACGCGGGCCATCCAGTCGGTGCCCTTGCCGACGATACGGAAGTGGATCGAGATGATCCCCGTGGCCGGATCCGCGGTGTTGATCGAGAACGGTCGCCGCAGGACCAGTCCCGAGTAGTCGCCGGTTCGGACGTGGACGAATTGACCCGCGCGCGAGCCGATGGCGAGCTCTGGGGCGTGAAACGACTGGACCCACTGCCCCGGCAGGATCTGCCGGCTATCGACAAGCTCGGCGGAGACGAGGCGCATCGTCACCGTCGGTCAGCGTCCCCCTCGCTTTCGCCATCGGGCGCCACGTCTGGCTCGACCACGTCTGCGGCGGGCTCGTCGGCACCCTCCTGTGCGGTTTGAGCTGAGTCGTACTCGCCGAGCGCAGGGAAGGACTCGGCCAGCGCATCGGCCAGGTCGCCGAAGATGTCGGTGGGATCGTAGAACTCAACTATGTCGTCCGCGCCATCGAGTTTGCGCCACTGGCCAGCCTCGGTCTCGGTCTCGGGGATAACCTCGCCACCGAACGCACCGGAGGCCCGGAGCGTGAGCCGCTCGTCCTCGTCGTCGATGATGATCAGGTCGCCCAACACGGCGGTGAGTTGCGCAGCGGCACTCTCGAACTGCTCGAGAAGATGGGCCTCGGTCTGCTGGCTTCTCTCCTGGAAGGCCAAGGCGAGGTCATACAGACGCGCGGCGGCCTCTTCCTCGTTCTCGGGAGCAACTTCGCTGTCATGGCCGGCCGCAGCCCACTCGTCGGCAAGGGCCGCGTACGGGTTCTCGCCGCCGACGGCTGTCGGTTGGGCGTCTCCGTCCGCGCCGGACTCAGCTCCCGGAGCCTCGTCGTCCAGTCCTACCTCTGAGCCGGTCGCGTCACCGAAGGCGGCGAAGACGTCGGCCAGGTTGTAAAGCTCGACCAGCTCGGAAGGATTCTCGATGACATCGGTCTCGCTTACCCACTTGCCGGTGGCCTCGTTCAGGTAGCGGCTGCGGCTGCGGAAACTCAGGTCCGCAGCGAGAGCCAGGTAGTCAACCTCGTCGTCGATGAGGATGATTCCGCCCAGCTCCCGGATCCTGCTCTCGTTTTTGTCGAGGAAACGGCGGAGCTGCGCGGAGGCTTGGACCAGGTAGTCCGAGCGCTCGAGGGCGGCGTCCGCTGCGAGTTCGCTGAGCAAGTCATTACGGCTCGTATCCATCGGGTCAGGCCTCCCTTAGCCCTTGAACTGGAGATCCGGGCCGATCCGCTCCCGGAGAAACATCGAATGATGTCGTTCGAACATCCACTCCCCGGCGCGGTGGCCAAGGGCGCGGGCGCCTTCGTCCAATTCCAGTTTGTCCAGCGTTGCGTAGTCCGGCAGGTCAAGCAGGATCACGTTGTCGAAATCCCACCCGTGGGCGACGTTGAACCAGCCCATGAACTTTATCCCGTACTTTTCCTCGTACTCCTTCATCTGCCGCGGAAGGAGAGTCTTCATGAAGAACTTGAAGAACGGATCTCGTCCACGGCGGACCGAGAAGAAGGTCGCAAGGACGGGCACGGGTCTGCGTTCTCCTCACATTCGAGGCGTCGGTGGTCACCGCAATTAACAGGCGACCGCCGGCGCGGTCTCCTATTCTCGCACGCCGGGCCCCAACCTCGGCGGCTCGCTCAACTGTCCGCGGCAGCGGCCTCTGGATCCTCGTACGCCAGCCGCCCGCCGGCGATCGTCAGGACCACTCGCCCGGGCAGGGCGCGGCCCAATAGCGGGGAGTTCTTGCCCTTGGAGAGCAGTGCGGCAGGCGTCACCTGCCACCGTTCGGCCCGGTCGAACACGACTAGGTCCGCGGGCGCTCCTTCGATCAAACCGCGGGGCCGGGCGGCGGTCGAAACGGCGGCCCCCTGCCAGCCCGCCACAACCGACGCTGGTCCGGTCGTGAGTGCGGCGATGGCCCGAGCCAGCGGCAGACGTCCGGCATCGACCATGGAAAGCAGCACGCCCAGCGCGGTTTCGATGCCGCTGATGCCGTTGGCGGCCCGCCCGAATTCCAGTTCCTTGTCCACGACCGTATGCGGGGCGTGGTCCGTGGCCACGGCGGATGCGGTGCCGTCCAGCAGTGCGGCCAGGCAAGCGGCGGCATCGGTTGCGGTACTCAGCGGCGGGTTGACCCGGAGTGAGGTGTTATACGGGCCGGCGAGCAGCGCCCCATCGATCCACGGGTCGCGCGCCGTGCCGTCGGCGGCGAGTGCCTCCCACGACCAGCGCCGGGCGCCGGCGATCCACTCGTCGGTTAGCGCCAGATGGTGGGGCGTGACGTCGCAGGTGACGGGCAGCCCGGCGGCCCTGGCCCGGCGCACGAGTTCCAGGGCGGCGGCGGTGGAAACATGGGTCAAGTGGAGGCGGGCACGCGGCTCGTCGGCGAGGGCGTCGGCGAGGACCGCCAGATCGCGCGCGACGACGTTGACCTCTGCGGCTGCGGGCCAGCCCGCCAGGCCCATAACCGATGCCACATAACCCTCGTGAGCTTCGGCGCCGGGGGTGAGTTCGGAGTCCTCGGCGTGGTCCACCACCGGCAGGCCGAGCATGCCGGCGTACAGCAGGGCGCTCCGCAGCAGCTTTGGCGAGCGGATGGGCGCGCCGTCGTCTGAGTAGCCGAGTACACCGGCGTCGGCAAGTTCGCCCATGGCCGACAGCTGCTCCCCTGCCCTTGCGGCCGAGACGGCGCCGAAGGCATGAACCTCAACCGGCGAACCGCTGGCACGCGAGGCTAAGCGAATGCGCTCCAGGACACCGGGCTCGTCCAACGCGGGAGCGGTGTTCGGCATCACAACGACCGCCGTATAGCCGCCGTGCGCCGCCGCCGCCGAACCGGACGCAACCGTCTCGGCGTCCTCGAAACCGGGCTCGCGGAAATGGGCGTGGAGGTCCAAGAAGCCTGGCGCGACCACGACGCCCGTGTCGGTCGCTCCTGCCGCTTCCGGGCCTTCCAACCACACGACCGATTCGAGGATGCCGTCGCTGACGACAATCTCGCCGGGGCCCTCGCGACCCGACACTGGATCGACCAGCCAGGCCTGTGCCAGCTCGAACCGTTCGACCGTGTCCCCTACTCTTGGACCGCGGCCGGTGGAAGCCGTCGTGGCGCTCATCGGACTACCTCTCCGACATGTGCGGCTTCGTGCGCGCCGGCAAGCAGATACAGCAGGGCCATCCGGACGGCCACACCGTTGGCCACTTGCTCGGTGATCACGGCTCGGCCGCTCACGGCCACGTCAGGCGCGATCTCGACGCCCTCGTTCATCGGTCCGGGATGCATGACGATCGCTTCCGGTTTTGCCAGCGAAATCCGCTCCGCGTTGATGCCGAAGCGCGCGGCGTATTCCCTCAGCGAGGGCAGCAGCCCGCCCTGCATCCGCTCGCGCTGGATCCGCAGGGCCATGACCACGTCCGCGTCCCGCAGCGCCGCCTCCACATCACTCGTTACCTGGAAGCGCCCGTGCCCGGGGATCGCGCCGCCGTCCCAAGCCGCCGCCCAGCGATCGAATCCCCGCAGGAGCGTGGAGGGACCGCACAGCCACAAGTCCGCCCCCGCCGCAGTCAGCGACCAGATGTTGGACCGGGCCACGCGGGAATGGAGGATGTCACCCACGATCACGACCTTGCGGCCGCGCAGGTCGCCGCCTGGAAGGTGCTGGCGCATGGTGTAGAGATCGAGCAACGCTTGTGTCGGGTGGGCGTGCCAGCCGTCGCCGCCGTTGAGGACGTGCCCGCCGAAGACCTCGGCCGCCAGATACGGCGCGCCCGAAACGGAGTGGCGCATGACCAGGATCTCCGCGCCCAGTGCCTCCAGGGTCCGGACCGTATCCACCAGGGACTCGCCCTTCGTGACGGACGAAGTTGCCGTGGAGACGCTGACCACATCGGCGGACAGGTTGCGCGCGGCAGCCTCGAAGGAGACCCGGGTGCGGGTCGAGGCCTCGTAGAAGAGCGTTGTTACGCGGCGGCCATTGAGGGCCGGGACCTTGCGAATCGGCCGGGCCAGGATCCCCTTCATCTGGTCCGTAATGTCCATTATCAGCTCGATCTCGGGCCAGGTCACCACGTCCAGGTCGATAAGATGGCGATGGTGCCAGGCTACGTCCGAGGCAGCACCGGCACCGCCCGCCGCGCCGGAACCGGAGACCTTCGCAGACGTCACAGTCGGCTCCACGTCGACGGTCACTGGTTCGCCGCCGCGCTCTCCGCGGCCTTGACCTGGCGGGCGATCGTGACTTCGTCGGTGCCGTCGACCTCCACGACGTGGACTTTGACAATCTCCTCGCGCGAGGTGGGCACGTTCTTGCCGACGTGGTCGGCGCGGATCGGCAGTTCGCGGTGGCCGCGGTCTATGAGCACCGCCAGCCGGATCGCCCGGGGCCGCCCAAAGTCGATGAGCGCGTCCATCGCGGCCCGGATCGTCCGACCCGTGTACAGGACATCGTCGACCAGCACGATCGTGGTGCCGTTCAGGTCGAAGGGCAGATCAGTGCCCTTTACGATGGGCTGCTGGGCTACAAGCGACAAGTCGTCGCGGTAGAAAGTGATATCGAGGGCCCCGTACGGGAGCCGCACTCCCTCGTGCTCCTCGATCGCGTCGGCGATGCGATGGGCGAGCGGAACGCCGCGTCGCTGGATCCCCACGAGGGCTAGCGCCTGCGTGCCGGCCTGCTTCTCGACGATCTCATGGGAGATCCGAACGATTGCTCGTCGGATCTCGTCTCCGGTCATGATCTGCCGGTCGGTCATCGAGTCTCGCTGCCCTGCACGACGCAGTCCTCCTTCCCGGCCTCACGGTGCCGGTCATTAAAGGGTCTTGCGAAGAATACAGCGCCGGGAGACCTCCCGCCAAATCAGGACGGCGGCTCAGGATGGACTTGCTGTACGTGCCGGACTGGCAGTTGGCGTAGCCGAAGGTATCGGAGACGGCGTTGGGCTGGGCACCGGCACGAGATACGTCTTGCCGTCCCCAGCCGAGGTGTAGACAAGATTGGCACCGTCGAAACTGATGTTCGGCATTGCCCGGACCGCCACCAGCGGCCGGTTCGCCTCTACAACCCCGCTGAAGGGGTCGATGGCGAAAAGTCTGAGGTCCCCCACCCCACCGGCGTCCCCAGCATCCGCCACCCAGATCGCGACATGCTGCCCGGCTGAATCCCAGTGGACGCTCCAGCTGCTGACCGTCACATGCCCGGCAGCCACAGGAAGTCGTTGCGGCAAGCCAAAGGTGCCGATGGTCGGCGTCGCGCTGGGTTGACTAGATGGAGTCGGCGTCGAAGTTGGTTCGCCCGTCGGCGTCATGCTTGGCTTAATCGTATTGGCAGACGTTGGGCCGGAACTCGGGTTGGCGGCCGGGTCCGGCTGAGGCGCCGAGGCGGGACCGCCAAGCCATGCCGGCACCAGGGCGAGGTTCGACCACGAGTCGACGAAGAGGTCCCCGCGGACCTGATTCCAGACCTGCGTGACCGCATCCTGCTCCACCGTGCCGGACCAATAGATGAGGTAGCGACCCGTAGGATCCACTACGGGCAGGAGCATTCGGCGGTCGATGCGCTGAGCCGTTCGAGCGAGGGGATCGAATATGTATGAGGTCGTCGTTGGCGAGGACAGGACGGCGCCCGCAGCGGTGACCGTGCCCGCAGCGGTGACGGTGCTCGGGTCCGGGCTGGCGAGCGGGGCAACGGCGCTGTGGGAAGGGTCGGCGCTCGGAATGGCTCCCGCGCCAGCGGCCGAATACTCACTGATCAGGATCCGTGACCCGAACCAGCCCGAGAAGACGTCCGCGTGGGCAGATGTCACGGTCAGGGCCGTCTCGGCGCCGGTATGCCAGACGAACACATCCGGGCCCGTGCTGTGGTCTACGGGTCTGGCCGAGAACGCGACCCAGGTCCCGTCGGCGGAAAACTCAGGGCTGCGTCCGACGATCTCGTAGCCGTTCAGGATGGCCGTCGGCCGCATGACCACGGCAGGCAGGACGGACGGGATCGAGCTGGGCGAGGGCGTCGGCGAGTTGCTGGGGGCGACGTATGGGGAAGCCGATGCGCTCGGGACCGCCGACAGCTTGACTGTCGCGGTGGGTGAGGAAGACGGGCTTGGGGCGGCGGTGAAGCTGGCCGGGCTGCTCGGGCGAGGCGTGAGGAGGTCGATCGAGACGGTAGCCGGAACCGGTTGGGCAAGCGGCATAATCACGACTTTGGTTCCGGTCCAGACCGCGGCCTGGCGGGCATCGGGAGCGATCACCGCGGAAACGGAAGTGTCGCTGGCGAGCGTGCCGAGAATAGTGCCGCCGCCGGTGAGGACGGCGCATTTCGCATTCGCGGACGAGCACTCAGCCGAGCCACCCTTGATCTGGTACACGCCCGCGGCGGCTGCTATCCAGTAGCCCTGGCCATCCACAATAGCGAGTGGCTCCTGCGGTGGGGCTGTCGAAGCAGTCGAAGAGCTCGGGACCACCGCCAGAGCGGCGCTGGGCGAACTCCCGCCCGGGTTGGCGGTGGGGACCTGGGACAGCACCGAGGCGCCGGCCACGACAACGATCAAGCCGGCCGCAAATGCGACGCCCACATAGCGCCAGCCCAGAGGCCTGCCGAAAATCAACGACCCACCGGCGCGGGCGGCTGACCGCCGATCGACGACATCGAGAGCGGCCGACGTCCGGGCCCACAGATCCCGCGGCGGGACCAGCTCCGGAAGCCCGCGCAGTTCACCGTGGAGGGCTCGATACTCCTCGGCGACGGTGGCGCAATCGGGGCAACCGGCGAGGTGTCCGGTCAGCCATTCGGAGTCCTGCGGCGCAAGAGCGATATCAATCGACTCGGAGGCCAACTGGCGGGCGTGGGCGTGCATACGCTCAGCGTCAAGGGATGATCGCTGGGTCTGCGGGTTCATCGATCGACTCCCGTCGAATCGTCCGAGTGATGGCGCGGCTTCTGCGGGCGATGATCCTGGGCGCGAGGATCGGCCGCTCGGGTGCGTTCGGCGAACGCGAAATCGATTGCGGCTTCCTTTTCCTTCTCCTGGTTGCGTTCGTCGGCAAGGGCCTGACGAAGGCTCTCGCGAGCTCGAGTCAGGAGGGCGCGGGCAGCCACGTGGCTCACCCCAAGTGCCTCAGCCAGTTCCAGCCCGGTGAGGTCATTGACCTCGGCCATCAGCAAGGCAGCACGCTGCCTTTCCGGGATGCGGGCAATTGCGCGAGCCATTGGGCCTGAGAGGCGGGTTTCCATGGCAAGGTGCTCCGCGGAGGGAGCGGCGCCGTGGGACTCGCCGGTCCAGGGCAAGAACCGGACGATGCGGCGATGCCGGATCTCGTCAAGGGCGACCCGATGCGCGATCTGGTACAGCCAGGCCCGGGCCTTGGCACGATCCTCCAGTGAATCCTGAGCGCGGTAGGCCTTGATGAAGGTGTCCTGGGCGAGATCTGCGGCAAGCTCCGAATCACGGAGCATACGGACCAGATAAGCGTAGATCTCACTGTGATGAAGGGCGAACAGCTCCTCGATGAAGGCGCGATCGGCGGTCGACTCGGACGGGATTGTCACGCCCGACCCCATTCGCCACGCCGCAGTGCTGATTGCCACGGGTTTGCCGCCGCTCCATTCAATATCGTCAGGACACCAGGCGCTCCCCGGCGCGCTGATCCTGAGACGGCGCCATGCAGGCCGCTGTGACGCCTTGGTTGCGATCCCCCTCTTGTCATGGCGTGCCTGCAATTTCCCCTTCTACTCGTTCCCGCAACAATTCTTCCACGGCCTCTTCAGGGGAGACCGGATTGACCGGCAGACCGGTCCCGACCTCCAGGCCGGCGATTTCGCGCAACCGCGGATGGACTTCCCAGTGCCAATGGTACGTCGCATCGACGTTCTCGCGAAGGGGCGCCGTGTGCAGGATCAGGTTGTGTGGAGGGCCGTCCAGGCGCGCCAGCCGGGTGAGCACCTGGCGGATCGCCTCGGCAGTAGAGCTGACGTCCGTGTCCGTGGCGTGGGCGAAGTCCGCGGCGTGGCGGCGCGGCACGATCCACACCTCGAACGGCGACCGCGAGGCGAATGGCGCGAAGGCGACGCTCGCGCTGTCTTGCCAGATCATCCTCGTGCCCGGGCGGGTTTCCTCGCGGACGAGGCGGCAGTATGGGCAGCCGCCCTCTCGAATTAGTTGCCGAGCGGAGCCGCCGATCTCCTCCGCGATCCGATGTGGTACCTGAGGGAGGTCATACAGGTCCAGGCAGAGGTGGTTGGTGCGGGCGCCCGCCTGTGCGCCCCAGTTCTGGACGACCTGCAGGTACTCGGTCTGGCCCAGCTTCGCGGCATCGTCTATGGCCGCCCGCGCCATCGACAGCATCTCTATCAGGATGCGGCTGCCGACCTGCTGAATCGGGCGATGCTCCCCCGGCGGGGCGACGATGGTGCGCCAGCTGCCCGAGGCGCGAGCTTGCGACAGCGCGACCTGGCTCAGGCTGCGGTCCTGCTCGCGTGACTCCGCCTCTGTCCCGACGACATGGAACGCATAGTCCTTAAGGGTCCGAAGCCGGATCCCATCGCCGGCCGGCTGAGCGCAGTTCTGGCACGCCCCGCCATCGTCAACCTGGGCCGCGGCCTGGGCGAAGCGACCGCGCTGGAACTGGCGGTCAACCACGGTGGCAACCCACCAACCGGTGATCTCGTCGCGGCGCAACTCGAAGAGGCCGGCGCCCATCAGCTCACGCTCCCGGGCATGGCCGGCGCGGGGACGCACGCGGCGAGCAACGCCTCCAGCTCGCGGCGGGCGACGAGGGGATTGGCCCCGGAATACCGGCCGAGCAGCGGGGCGCCGAGCTGGGCAGCCAGAGCCGGCGCAAACGCTTCGCCCGCGGCCGCCACCGATTCGGTCGTTGGTTCCGTCGTGACTCCGCCGGCCCGGTCGAGCTCGCGGGCGATCGAGGTGGAGACGGCGCCGGGGATGCCGCAAGCGTCGATCAATTCGAAGTCCGACAGCCGCACGGTGATGTTGAGAGCGACGCCGTGGTAGCTGACGCCGCGCTCGATGCGCACGCCGATTGCCCCGATCTTGCGGGTTCCGGCACCGCACCAGCAGCCGGGAAACCCTTCGCGCGGCCCGGCCTCCACACCAAACACGGCAGCTGTCTGCGAGAGCGCCGCCTCCAGCGCCCGCACCAGCGGCCGCACGAGAAGACCGCGATCGGCCATGCGAATGATCGGATAGGCGGTCAACTGACCCGGGCCGTGGTACGTGACCTCGCCGCCTCGCTCCGTCCGGATCAACTCGATACCGCGCGACTCCAGCTCCTGGGCCGATGCCAGGACGTGGGCTGGGGCGCTGTGGCGGCCGAGGGTCAGGACCGGCTCGTGCTCAAGGAGCAGCAGCTGGTCGCCAATCGCGCCCGCGGCCCGCGCCGCCACGAGCCGATGCTGCAGGTCCCAGGCGTCGCGGTACAGGGTGCGGCCGATCCACCAGGCGGCGATTGGCGCGGAGGAATTCGCGCTTGATTCGGGCGACTCTGCGAAGCGGCGGTCCATGTCGCCACGATAGCAGGAGCGGCTGCACGCGCGGTTCGGGATGGAGCCCCTTTAGGTCGAGCTCGGACCTCTAGGAGCCCCAGCACGCAGTGCTGATCCGGCCGGCCATGCCGGGCGTGCTCGTCGGGCGGCCTTAGAGGCGCCCCACGGCGGCCGTTCCAAGCTTAGTCAGTGCAGCTGGGGTGATGTTCTGGAGAGTTGGGTCGCCCTGGACCATGACCGTCAGGATCGTGGAGCCCTTGAGGATCTCCATCGAGGCGACCGTATTCGCCACTATGGTGGCGGCACAGGCATCGCCCACGGCAAGAGTGTGGCTGTTGGCCGCTCCCTGCATGCTTGATGTGTCGCTATCGAATTTTGCCTTCCCGCCGGTTCGGTCGACACCAAAAGTCAGCGATGCCCCATAGGCGCAGGCCGGCGATGTTGCGCTGCCCATATCCGTGGCCGTGCCGGGCCCGGGGTCTGAGCCCAGAAGAGCAGTGGCCTCCGGCTCGGTGATGAGCGCGCAAACGTTGATGGACTGGGTCGATGCGGTCGATGCGGTCGAATTTCCCGGAGCGTCTGCCTGTGTCTGAGTGCCCGTCTGACCTTGGCTTGCCGACGAAGATGTGGCGGAGCCGCCTCCGCAGGCGGCAACCGCCACGGTCAAGATCAATAGCGCGGCCGTGACTGAACGCGTCTGAAGCTTCATGTCCAACTTCTCCTAGGCATGGTTGGCGGGTACGACCACCTGTTGTCACGCACGCTGATCCTTGCCGCTGATGAAACGCTGACGGGCGTCCTCGTTGCGGGTGTGTGCGACCAGACCGCCGCCGGCGACAGCCTGATATCGTGAGGTCCGATCCAGACTCACAGCCAGGAGCGTGACCACATGCCAGGCCGGTTCGGTGTTATTGGTGCCGGTTGGCGGGCGCAGTACTTCTTGAAACTGGGCGGCCTGCTGCCCGGAAAGCTCGAAGTCGTGGGGCTCGTCGGGCGAAGTCCTGAGCGGACCAGCCAATCCGCGGAACGGTGGGGCGTACCCGCTTACGACTCCCTCGCTGCCCTCGTAGCCAACGAGCATCCCGATTTCGTGGTGAGCGCCGTCCCGTGGCCAACGACGCCGGACGTGGTTCGTGGCGCAGTCGAACTCGGGCTGCCGATCCTGTGCGAGACGCCGCCCGCGCCGGACCTCGACGGGCTCCGGAGCTTGTGGCAAGCGGTCGGGGCGAGCGGCCTGGTCCAGGTCGCCGAGCAATACTCGCTCTTGCCCAGCCACGCGGCGAGGCTGGCGGTCGCCCGGAGCGGGGCGATCGGCACCGTGACATCGGTCCAGATTTCGTCCACGCACATGTACCACGCTGTGGCGCTAATGCGGGCGTACCTCGGTGCCGGATTCGGGCCTGCCATCGCGAACGCGCGGACCTTCGTGGCGCCTCTGGTCAACCCGCTTGTCAAGGACGCGTGGACAGATGACGACCAGCCCCACGCCGCCAAGACGATCATCGGGACGATCGATTTTGGGCCCGGTGCGATGGGACTGTACGACTTCACCGACAACCAATGGCACAACCAGCTGCGCTCGCGCCGGATCGTGATTCGTGGCTCGCGCGGCGAGATCGTCGACAACGAGGTGGTCCGGCTGACGGGGCCCCGAACCATCGTTCGGTCGCCGCTGGTGCGTCGCCAGACCGGCTACGACCTTGACCTCGACGCGTACGACACCGACCACATCAGCCTGGGCGACACCATCCTCTATCGAAACCCGTTCCCGGGGCTCCGACTCAACGACGAGGAGATCGCCATCGGCACGATGCTCCTGGCGATGGCAGCCTGGCGCCGGGACGAGGCCGCGGCGCCGTACCCGCTGGCCGAGGGCTGCCAGGACCACATGGTTGCGCTGGCGGTCGAAGAAGCGGCAGTCAGCGGAACGCCGGTCAGGACATCGCTGGAGGCTTGGGCGGCCGCGAAGGCCTGATCGAGCGCCAAGCTACCCCATCGGAGGGGTTTCGCTGCCAGAGTGCCCCCGGATGACTGCCAAACGGCCCGGCCGGTCAGCTACCCCATGCCGTTATTCTCGCTGCAGTATCACGCTCAAGGATGAACTGTTGACGACGATCTACTCAGCTTCGCTGCCGGCCCGGGTCGAGGCCGTCCAGATGCGCCTCGGCCGGCGAATCTGGCTGCAAGACGGCGGCGAGCCGATCTTCGGGAGCGGAATTTGCCAGCTCCTCGTGCGAGTCGAATCCACCGGATCGCTCCGGTGCGCGGCGGCGGAGATGGGCATGGCGTACAGCAAGGCCTGGCAGGTCGTTCGACGGGCCGAGGAGCACCTCGGGTTCGCCCTGATCTATCGGCAGGTGGGCGGGAAGCGTGGCGGCGGCTCCACCCTGTCGGATGATGGGAAG
>JANYJG010000009.1 GCA_025358515.1 Chloroflexota bacterium | reverse complement strand
TGCCGGCCACCACGCTGACGCGTGGCCTGACGGAAACGCCGCTGCCAGTGGCGGCCATTGGCTGCCCGTGGTCGCCGGTGATCGCCGCTGTGGTTCCAAGTCTGGCTACCGTGCAGCTTCTTCCGGATCGGGACACTAGTGGCCAAAGTCCGCGACGTCGTGGGGCTGTATCTGTCTCCGCCGGAGAACGCGATCGTCCTCTCGATCGACGAGAAGACCCAGATCCAGACGCTCGATCGGACAGCGCCCATGCTGCCGATGCGCCCCGGCCAAATCGAGCGTCACACCCACGACTACAAACGCAACGGCACCACGCAGCTCTTTGCCGCCCTCGAAGTGGCGACCGGCAGGGTCACCGCGCAGACTCGAGCCCGCCACACCGGCGCTGACTTCCTCGCTTTCCTGCGCCAGATCGAGCGGGCCTATCCCGACGCCGAGCTGCACGTCGTGCTCGACAACGTCAGCTCCCACAAGACCCCGGCCATCCGCGAGTGGCTCACCGACCATCCACGAGTCAGCTTCCACTTCACGCCCACCTCCGCATCGTGGATGAACCAGATCGAGACCTGGTTCGGCATCCTGTCCCGTCAGGCTATCCGACGCGGGAGCTTCCGCTCGGTAAAGGAGCTGATCGCGATGATCACCGCGTTCATCGCTCGCTGGAACGAGGGCTCAACACCCTTTCACTGGATCAAGAGCGCCGACGAGATCCTGGCCAAGGCGGTACGCAAGCCGAGAGCGATGGGCGAATCGGGACACTAGTGACGATTGGCCGCTGATCCGCCACGCTGAGCTGGTGTCCTACCCGAAGGAGCGGCTGTGCCCGTACGCTGTGCCGATCTCGAGGGGCGCCCCCAGCACCTGCGGCTGACCAATCGCGGCGCGAGCCGGATGCCGCCACATTTCGCACTAACGCCTGGCGTCGGACGGAGATCCGTTAGGCGCCAGGCTTCGTTTGCGCGACTGCCCGAGCCCGCAAGGCCGTCTGGTCCACAGCGTTGCGCGCTCCGGTACGCACGGGCCGCCCGATGAGACATACGGGGCGACGACGCCTCCCCGACAGGGTAGTCGGCGACACTGTATTCGCGAAACTACCTAAATGAAGGACTAGCCAATGCACCGCAGCCCAGCGCCGTTCCATCTCGTCTTTGCGACCGTGGTCGCCTTCTCGGTTATCGCCGCCGGGTGCAGCAGTTCGGCCGCAACGCAGGGCCTTCCGGGGGCCACGGTGGCCGCGGTAGCACCGGGAGTCTCGCCGCAGCCCGTCGCCAGCGTGCCAGTCCAGCCAGTCGCCAGCGTTGCGGCGCAGCCCGTCAGCGGTGCCGGCTCGTGCAAAGTTACGATAACCGGCGACCTTGCCGCCTCCTGGGATAGCCAGCAGACCAAGGCAAGTGCGATGGTGAGCTACTGGCTCAGCCCAGCCGCGCACAAGGTCCTCAGCGCCACAGGCGAGAGCTTCCTTATGGGCTGTGATGGCCCCGGCGGCGCGATATCCATGTATACGACCAATGTGACGACGGCAGCTCAATTTCCGCAGGCAGCCGGCACCTACATTCTCAACTCCCTCGGGGCCTCTTCCGGACCAGGAGCCGTCATCGCCGTTGTAGCGCCCAAGGGCGACAACCTCTGGAAGATCACCGAGCCGGGCACGTTCAACGTCACGACGCTGGACGGCAGCAAGTTCGTGGGCGCGTTCCAGATGAAGATCGCAGAACTCGGCTCCGACCTGAAGCTGACCGGCAAGGCGGCCACGGTCTCCGGCACTTTCAACCTTGCCTGCTCGGCCAACCCCGCCAACGTCTGCAAGTAACGACTCTTCCCTCGGAGGAGTTCGTAGCCGCCGGCGAGCAGCTGGCCCTGGTCATCGACCGAACCCAAGATCTCCGCCCTGCTTCCAGGTAAGCGGTGCGCAATCGCACTCGGCCATGCTGTAGGAGATGGAGGAGTTGAAGGCCGGCAGGGTGCTGAGGATCGTGCGTCGGCGTCATGGTCTGACGCAGGCGAAGCTCGCACAGATGGCAGGCGTCTCGCAGCAAACCGTTTCATCGATAGAGCGCGGCCACGCCGACTCCGCGACGCTCGGTCTCGTCAAGTCGGTGGCGAGACCACTTGGGATCACGGTTGATCTCGTATTCAGGTGGAAGGGTCCCGAACTTGATCGATTGCTGGACGCCCGCCACGCCAGGATCGTCAAAGCGGTCGTGGCGCTCCTAGGCAATGACTGGCAAGTGGTGGTCGAATACACCTTCAACCACTACGGCGACCGCGGATCGGTTGATGTGATGGCGTGGAATGCTGCGATGCAGGCCTTCATCCTGGTTGAAGTGAAGTCCGAGTTGGACAGCCTTGAGGCGGTCCTGCGATCTATGGACGTCAAGGTGCGGGTAGTGCCTGGGCTCGTGCGGCGCGAGAAGGGTTGGTGCGCGATGGCAATCGGGTCCGTGCTGGTGCTGCCCGACGAATCCACTTCACGCCGCGCGGTCGACAGGCTGAGCCCGGTCTTCGATGTCGCTCTCCCTTCCAGGACCGTCGCGGTCCGACAATGGCTGAAGAGCCCGGTCGGCCCGGTCCGTGGCATCTGGTTTCTCCCAGATACTCCCGACAGACGTGCTATCCGCAATCCAGGTAGCTCCGGACGGATTCGTACCGCCCGTGACCGGCGAGTTTACGCTGGACCAGTTGCGTCGAAGACCGATCAGGGTGCGCCAGGTAGGTCGCTAAGGCCAGCCGTCGCGTCTAGCACCACCAAGAGGCGTGGCTGACGGAAACCACGCCGGCTCGGCGTCGGAGACGCCGTCGGACCGTGAGGTGGCAGGACCGCGCCCGCGGCCAGCGTGCGGCGCCCGCGGCCAGCGTGCGGCGCCCGCGCCCAGCGTGCGGCGCCCGCGGCCAGCGTGCGGCGCCCGCGGCCAG
>JANYJG010000007.1 GCA_025358515.1 Chloroflexota bacterium | reverse complement strand
GCACCGTCGTCTCCGGCCCCGTCGGCCGCCGCCCAGCCGGCACAGTCGGCCGCCACCCAGTCGGCCCCGTCGGCCGCCGCGCCGGCGGTGGCTCGAACGTCTCGATCCCAGAGCGGACCCACTCTAGAAACGCTTTTGGAGCGTTGGGCCGAGATCGTCGAGGTCATCAGCAAGAGCCCCCCGACAAAGCCGCTCATATTGGCATGCCGTCCGGTCAGCGTGGACGGCTCAGTGGTGACGCTCGGCTTCCCGGAAGCACAGAGCTTCTTCAAGGACGTCGCCGAGCGGCGCCGCAACATCCTGGAGGACGGCGTGAGCCGGGTGTTGGGCGTCCCTGTCTCGGTCCGATGCGTGGCGGCCAACGTCGAGTTCGCGCCATTGCCCGGAGGCGCCGACGGAGCTCGGCTGCTGACCGAGTTCAGGCGTATATACGGTGAAGATGTGGTGGACGTCGGAGACGTCGACTAGGCATATTCGGTTCCGGTTGGACGGTCCCTGCCAACTTCGGTCAGCCGTGCAGTCGGGCTTCATTTCGGCCAGACTTCGATAAAGCACGAATGCAGTGGCGTCAGGAGGAAACCATATGGGCATGGCTAACCTGCAGCGAATGGCGATGCAGATGCAGCAGGAAATGGCTCGCGTACAGCAAGAACTGTCCGAGTCCAAGGTGGACGGATCGGCCGGGGGCGGGGTCGTTACGGCAGTCGTAACAGGCAAGCAGGAACTAGTCAGCGTCACAATCGACCCCTCTGCGGTGGATCCAGCCGACGTCGAGATGCTGCAGGACCTTATCGTTGCGGCCGTCAACGACGCCTTGCGAGCCGCGCGCGAACTTGGCGAAGCCAAGATGGCTGCCGTCACGGGTGGCCTCAAACTTCCCGGAATGTAGCCCTGCCGTGCCTGCGATCCTGATCGAGCCGGTAGCCAGGCTCATCGAATCCTTTGCTCGGCTCCCGGGTATCGGGCCCAAGACGGCTCAGCGGCTGACTTTCCACCTGCTTCGTGCACCGGAAACCGAGGCTCGCACGCTGGCGGCGGCCCTGATCGCAATGCGCGAGCAGGTCGTCTTCTGCGAGCGCTGCTTCAACATCAGCGACCGGCCTGTATGTTCCATCTGCTCGGACGGAGGGCGCGACATCACCAAGCTGTGCGTCGTCGAGGAGCCGCTAGACGTCCTGGCGCTTGAACGAACGGGCGAGTTCAAGGGGCTCTATCACGTCCTCCATGGAGCAATCTCGCCGATCGATGGTGTTGGCCCCGAGCGGCTCAAGGTTCGCCAGCTAATAGAACGCGCTGATGAGGCCCAGCGGGCAGGGGAGCGGTTGGAGGAGGTCGTCATCGCAACGAACCCGACACTCGAGGGCGAGGCCACGGCCATGTACCTCGCCGAGCGCCTGGAACCTCTTGTCGGCATTGTCACTCGCATCGCCCGCGGCTTGCCGGTCGGCGGCGACCTGGAGTACGCCGACGAGGTCACTCTAATCCGTGCCCTCCAGGGCCGGCGACCGATTCAGTGATGACGGCCTCGTTCGCGAAGTCGACGATGCCAACAGTTGCCGCCACCGACTCCGCCGCGGTCGCGCCGAACATAAGGGGTGCCTCATGAGCCAGCTCATCAACGAGATCCTGCTGCGCATGTCCAAGCTGCTCTTGTCCGGGATCCTGGCCGCGATCGTCTTTGGCATGGTCGTGGGACTTTTGCGGGTGGCGCCCTCGTTCGAGGTTGCCGCCTTGTGCTGGATCTCCGCGGCCGTGGCCCTGTTGCTGGTGGAAAGCAGTCCGATCTAGCGACCACCGCCGGCACCTCCCGCCGCCTGGTAGATCCTTCCTGCGCAGTCCAAGTGGGCCAGATCAGCCCAACTCGAGGCACCGAGCGTCTGTGTCCCCCGTGCCCGAGCCGGCCCGGCCACCGACGCTCATGGTCTCGCTCTCCATGCGCCGGACGAGCGCAAACCAAGCCAGGTCCCGACCCCGGGCCGGCGCTCGATCCCGGTCGACCTGTGCTCCAGCCGCGACCAGTCCAAGCCGCCGACGTCATATCGCGTCGGCTGACCCACTCCAGCGTCGTCAGGGCCGACCCTCCTCCGGGGCGCGCCGCCTCGTTGCCGGGGACGACTCCGAATTTGCCCTGGCCCTCGTGGAATCGGCGCCATTCGATCCCGTTTGACACCCGACCCAGGGCCCCATATCATTCCGCGGCACCCCGGTCCCACAGACCCACGGGTCAGCGGGCAAGGCGGGTCGCTCCTAGCGTCACTTGACAGTGGCGAGTCTCAACCCCCATCATTAGGAGGTTGCGCCTGGCGCGGTTCGCCCCGGACGCGGGCACCTTAACAATTGAAGAGTGGCAGGAAATCCGGTAAGGATTCGAGCGGGAATACAACCCTCGGACGTATTCAGTCGCAAGACTGAAAGTTTTGTCGGAGAGTTTGATCCTGGCTCAGGATAAACGCTGGCGGCGTGCATGAGACATGCAAGTCGAACGGTCAATCGGGCTTGCTCGATTGATAGTGGCGGACGGCTGAGTAACGCGTAGGTGACCTGCCCCGAAGTGGGGAATAACTGCCCGAAAGGGTGGCTAATACCGCATGTGGTGCCACATTCATTTGTGGCTCCAAAGCCGTAAGGCGCTTCGGGAGGGGCCTGCGTCCGATTAGCTCGTTGGTGGGGTAACGGCTCACCAAGGCGACGATCGGTAGGTGGTCTGAGAGGACGATCACCCAGACTGGGACTGAGACACGGCCCAGACTCCT
>JANYJG010000004.1 GCA_025358515.1 Chloroflexota bacterium | reverse complement strand
TCGACGAACTCAACAAGGGATGATCAGTGAAGACGCAAGACGAGGCAGCGGCCGCGTCCGGCCGAGAATGGCTCACCGACGAGCAACGCCACGCGGTCGAATGGGGCGATGGGCCGCTCATGGTCCTCGCCGGCGCCGGGACAGGCAAGACCACAGTCGTCATCGAGCGCGTCCGCTACCTCCTCGAGCAGGATCCCGACCTCGCGCCCGAGAACGTCCTGGTCCTCACATACAACGTCCGGGCTGCGGCCGAGCTGAGCCACCGATTCGAAAGCGCCGTCGGTCTGGAGAAGGCGGCTCGCCTGTGGGTTCACAACTTCCACAGCTTCGGCAATCGCCTTCTCGCGGCGCATAGCGCCGAGTTGGGACTTGTCGATGGCGGCGGCGTCCTCGACCAGATCGGCCAACAGCTGCTGCTTCTGGAGCTTCGCCCTCAGATGAGCGGCTTCACATACCACGACCTATCCATCAACCCTGGTCCGGTTCTGCGCGGCTTCGCGGCGATGATCGGCCGGGCGAAGGATGAACTCGTTACGCCCGCCGAATACGCCGCCTTCGTTGACGGCAGGCGCCGCGCCTTCGAGGACGAGTTCGGCGATTGGCCGTCAGCGGTGGAGGCCATTCGGCGCCGTCGGACGAACATCGAGCTCGGGCCGATCAAGCAAGTCCGGGCCGAACTCCGCCATTCGATGGAGGCCGGCGAAAAGAGGGCCGATCGCGAAGCTCGACGAGAAGCCTCGGGCATCGGCCAGGCGCTCGGGGCCAAGCGCCTCACTCCAGAGCAGCAAGACTTGGCGTCGTCGCTCAAGGAGACCTACCTACGGGACGCCGCGGCCTTCGAGGTCCTGCGTCTCTCAGAAGAGTCCGCGGCCTACGGACTCTACCAGCGCACGCTCCATGACCGCGGCCTGGTCGACTTCGGCGAACAGCAGCTGAGGGCCATCGAGCTCCTGAGCGAACGGCCCAACCTTCTCCTGCGCTACCAGCATCAGTTTCGGCACGTCCTGGTCGATGAGTTCCAGGACGCGAACATGGCCCAGATCCTTCTGCTGGAATTGGTTGGCCGTGGACCCGACAAGCCCGACAACGTTGTTGTGGTTGGAGACGACGACCAGTCCATCTACCGCTTCCGGGGCGCGAGCTACGCGGCCTTCTCCCAATTCAAGGACCGCTTCAGCGAGCCGCCGGCATGGGCGCCGGAGCGCGGCCACGGGGAGGTCGGCTCTCTCCCGCTCCTGGAGAACCGCCGGTCGAGCGCGAACATCCTTGCGGCGGCCAACACTCTGATCGAGCACAACGAGGTCCGGCTCAAGGCCGGCCAGCCACTCCGGCCCACCAAGGATGCGGGCGTCCCGGTCGAGATCATTTATGCCCGCGACGAGGCTGAAGAGGCGGACATCGTCGTGGAGCGTCTTCGCTCGGCCTTCGAAGCCTTGCCGACACGGCTCCCGAACCCGGACGGTTCGGATCGCCCCAAACGCTGGAGCGACCTCGCGGTCCTGTATCGGCGGCACCGCCACCGCGAGGCGATCGCCGAGCGCCTGCGACGCGCGGACATCCCATACACGGTCGTGGGCGGCGCGGGGCTCTTCTCGCTGCCCGAGATACGCGATCTCGAGGCGGCGCTGCGCGTATGTGCCAACCCTAATGACTCGGTGGCCTTCTCTCGATTGCTGACCGCCGGGCCCTGGCGGCTGGACGCGCCGGAGATCCTGCGTCTTGCGAGCGAAGCCTCCTGGGACCGCCGGCCGATCTTTGAAGCGGCCGCGGCACAATGGAAGGCCGCCGCCCTCACGCCCGCCTCCGCGGACCCCACGGCCGCGCGACGCGTTCAGGCCGACTCGGCTCTCCGCGCGAAGCTCGAGCTTCTCTTCGGCTGCATCGGCGACCTCGTGCCCCGCGGACCTCGTGACGGTCCATTCGCGATCCTCGAGGAGTATCTCGTCCGGACCAAGCTTCTGGCCGATCTTCTCGCGGTCGAAACGCCTGAGGCCCAGAGGACGTTCCTTGCCGTAACCCGCCTGATGCGGTTCAGCGCCGACTGGCAGCGCGAGCATCCGAGCGCAAGCCTGCTCGACTTCGTCGCGTATCTCGACCTCTTCCAGGAGGCAGGGGGCGACCTCGAGGCCGACAGGTCTCGCGACGTAGAGATCGACTGCGTGCAACTCATGACTGTCTACCAAGCCAAGGGCCTCGAATACGAAGTCGTGG
>JANYJG010000240.1 GCA_025358515.1 Chloroflexota bacterium | reverse complement strand
AGTTGATCGAGGCGTTCGGTCGTCGGTTGGACGAGCCATACAGGTCTGCCGAGCCGGTCAGTCGCGTCGCCAGATCGGGCAGGGTGCTGGCCGTGCCACGCCAGAAGTCGCGCGTCGTATCGCGATACTTCCCGTTCCACTCACTCCACAACGCCGGGAAGCGGCCCAGGTCGTAGCTGTCCGTCTGGCCTACGTCCCAGGGCTCGGCGATCAGCTTCACCCGCGAGACCAGCGGGTCCTGGGAGACCAAGTCGAAGAAGGCCGAAACGCGGTCGAAGCCGCCATGTTCTCTGGCCAACGTTGCCGCCAGATCGAACCGGAAGCCATCGACATGCATCTCCGAAACCCAGTATCGGAGTGAATCCATTATCAGTCGCAGACATACCGGGCTGTCGACGTTCAGGGAGTTGCCGGTCCCGGTTGTGTCGAAGTAGTAGCGCGGGTCCTCGGCCACCAGGCGGTAGTAGGCGGCGTTGTCCAGACCGCGGAATGACAGCGTCGGACCGAGCTGACTGCCCTCGGCGGTGTGGTTGTAGACAACGTCGAGGATGACCTCCAGGCCGGCTCCATGGAGGGCTTTGACCATCGCCTTGAACTCGGCCACCTGGCCGCCCGGCCGTCCCGCCCGCACCTCTGCCGAGTAGCCCGCATGAGGCGCAAAGAAGCCCAGGGTGTTGTAACCCCAGTAATTGTCGAGGCCCTTGGACCGCAGCAAGCCGTCGTCGACGTGGTGATGGACCGGAAGCAGCTCGACTGCGGTGATACCCAGACTTGTCAGATGGGCGATGGCTGGCGCCGATGCGAGGCCGGCGTAGGTCCCGCGCATCTCCGGCGGAACGTCCGGATGGCGTTGGGTGAAGCCCTTGACGTGGGTCTCGTACAAGATGGTGTCGGAGTAGGGGACCGCAGGCGGTGCATCATTGCCCCAGTCGAAGCCTTCCCCACACACGAGGCCGCGTGGCACGAACGCAGCGGAGTCAAGGCCGCTGGCCTCGTCCGGGTTGTCCACGGAGTTTCCCAGCAATTCCGGGCCCCAGATGATGTCGCCCTCGATCGCGCGGGCATACGGGTCCAGCAGCAGTTTGTTGGGGTTGCAGCGCAAGCCACGGCCTGGAGCGAATTCCCCGTTGACGCGGTAGCCGTAGCGTTGGCCGGCGCCGATGCCTGGGACGAACCCGTGCCAGATTCCCCCGTCCTGCTCTTGGAGGGCGATTCGCGCCTCTATGCCGGCCGCATCGTAGATGCACAAGTCGACGCCTTGAGCGACATCTGTGGCGACGGCAAAGTTGGTGCCGCCTTTATTCGAGTGGGCGCCCAGCGGGAATGGTTTCCCAGGCCACAACTGCATGATCGGCTTCCCTGCGGATATGGCTGCCAGGCCAGTCTGCCACGAGTCCGGCATGAATGCCGGGACGAACTGTGCCGCGCAGTACGGGCCCTGGGATGTCCGCACGCCTTACGACCACCGATTCGCTAGTACCAGCCGTTTTGCCTCCAGAATGCCCATGCGCCGCAGGCCGAGCCGTAGCGGTCTTTCACATACCACAGGCCCCACTTGACCTGGGTGAGAGGGCTGTATCGCCAGTTAGAACCGAATGCACGCATGTTGATGCCCGGTTTGGCCTGCGGGATGCCGTAGGCGCCACTCGGATTTGAGGCGCGAGGGTCCCACTTGGATTCGTGCCACCAAACTATGTTGACGCAGCCGTACTGCTTCGTTCCGAGCTGCTTCTTCGCGTATGCCTTGGCATTGCGGACGGTATCGCGGTACTTTGCCGGGGCTGGCTTCTTTGCCGGCGCGGGCGTTGCTTTGGGCGCCACCGTGAGGGTGGGCGTTGGGATCGGCATGTAAAGCAACGCCTCGTCGTACGCCGGAACGTCCGTGGCCGGGCTGCCTAATGTGAAAATGGGCTCATCCGAGTGGCCTGCCGCGGCGAACAATTGATAATGGGAATCGCCCAGTGGTGTAGATCCGGCGATCAGTGACAACACGACCAGGCTTGCGACAGCTACCCCTGCCGCCATTGCTATTCGTTTCAAGCGCCTCCTTGGAGCTCCCGACCCGCTCCGGCTTCACCGGGGGACTACCGCTTCACCCGGGACAGCTTCTATGGACAGGGTTGTTTGGGGGGCTCGCCGGGAATGCGGAGGACCGCGCGTTGGTTGAAATCGTCGGGCGCCAAGGTCGCTCTGTGGTGGAGAAGCGAAGGCGCCATTCCGGCGAGGGCCCACGTGTCCGGGATTCAAGGGCGGACGCGATGTCGAGGGCACGAGCAGCGTCCGGCCGCCGGAAGGCCGCAGAATAGCATGGTTTGGGGGCCATCGGTCTCGAATTGCAACTGTTTCGGGTGGCAGTTCCCGATTCCCCACCCAGAAACTGCGTGTTTGACTCGACGCGTGGTAATCCCGATAATAAAGGTCGGAATTCAAAACACCCAGTGGCGGCGGTCCGGCGTCCCCTCCGTTCAGACCGTCACCCACTCAAGGAGCGTAATGGCGACCAGTCCCGAAATCGTCTCAAGCGAGTACAAGTACGGCTTCCACGACGAGGTCACGTATCTCCAGGAGACCAAACACGGCTTGACCCGGGGCACGGTTGAGGAGATCAGCCAAATCAAGGGCGAGCCCGCCTGGATGCTCGACTTCCGCCTGCGCGCTTACGAGCACTACCTGTCCCGGCCCATGCCCATGTGGGGCGGCGATCTTCTCCAGATCGACATGGACAAGATCGTCTACTACCGCAAGCCATCGGAGAAGGAAGAAAAGTCCTGGGACGATGTCCCGGACAAGATCAAGAAGACCTTCGAACGTCTGGGCATCCCCGAGGCAGAGCGCAAGTTCCTCTCGGGCGTGGGCGCGCAGTACGACTCCGAGGTGGTCTACCACTCCGTCCGCGAAGAGCTGACCAAGATCGGCGTCATCTTCATGGGCACAGACGAGGGCCTGCGCCAGTATCCGGACCTCTTCAAGAAGTACTTCGCCACCGTTGTTCCGCCGGAGGACAACAAATTCGCGGCTCTCAACAGCGCCGTCTGGTCCGGCGGATCCTTCGTGTACGTGCCGAAGGGCGTCGAGGTTCCCCTGCCGCTCCAGGCTTACTTCCGCATCAACGCGGAGAACACGGGCCAGTTCGAGCGGACGCTGATCATCGTGGACGAGGGCGCCAAGGTTCACTACATCGAGGGCTGCACGGCCCCGATCTACACCACCGACGCGCTCCATGCGGCCGTGGTCGAGGTCATTGCGCTGCCGGGTTCGAAGGTCCGCTACACCACCATCCAGAACTGGTCGAACGACGTCTACAACCTTGTCACCAAGAGGG
Source organism: Chloroflexota bacterium (assembly GCA_025358515.1). GTDB lineage: Bacteria > Chloroflexota > Limnocylindria > Limnocylindrales > CSP1-4 > Fen-1039. The sequence continues at coordinate 9,029 of JANYJG010000240.1, read as the reverse complement.
CCCACGCCCACGCCAACTCCACGGTCGAGTGGATTGACGCGAACACCGGCTCCCGCCTGACGATGAAGTACCCGAGCATCTATTTGCGAGGCGAGGGCGCCACCGCCGAAGTGATCTCGGTCGCCGTGGCCGGCAGAGGACAGCACCAGGACACGGGCGCCAAGGCAATCCACCTGGCCCCGAATACGCGCAGCCGGATTATCAGCAAGTCGATCTCAAAGGACGGCGGCCGGACCACGTACCGCGGCCAACTCAAGGTCGTGCCCGGAGCGACCGGCGTTGTTGCGAGCGTCCGCTGCGACGCCCTGCTGCTTGACGAGGGCAGCCGCTCGGACACGTATCCGTACATCGACATCCAGGAAGACGACACGACGATGAGCCACGAGGCCACCGTCGGCAAGATCAGCCAGGACCAGGTCTTCTACCTTATGAGCCGCGGCCTGACCGAAAATGAGGCAACGAACCTCGTCGTTCAGGGCTTCCTGGAGGTCTTTACAAAGGAACTGCCGATGGAGTACGCCATCGAATTCAACCGCCTGGTCAAGCTCGAAATGGAGGGTTCGCTCGGATGAGCGCCATCGCACATGGCGGTCACACGATGACCGACGCCAAACCTGCGCCGGCCGCCCGGCTCGCCGCGACCGTCCGTCAGGCGCCGGCGGATCTAACGCTGAGCTTCGTGGATGAGGCGACGGTCCGGGGCGTTTCCGCCGCCGCCGGCGACGCTGAGTGGCTTCTGGCCGATCGCCTGACGGGGCTTGCGGCATTCGCGCTGCTGCCCATGGAGACGAATCCGCTCTACACTTCGTACGTCGACCTGCGGAACGCGCACCTCGCCGAGACGCGGCCCCAGACCGGGCCTGCGGTAATCGCGCCAGGGGCAGGCGCAGCGGCGCTGCTCCCCGATGGGGCGGCCGCGTTCGTCGAGATGACCGAGAACCGGGTAACGGCGCTCGTCCTCTCGCCGGAGGCCCGCAACGCCGGGCTGATTCTCGAGACTCTCGATGATTTGCGCGACCGCGACCCGGAGCTGCTGCGGCGGCTGCTCGAAGGCGGTTGCGCCCTGCCCGAAAACGACAAGCTCGCCCAGATGACCCGCGCCATGTGGTCGCAGGGGTTGCTGCTCCACGTCCCGGACGGGGTTCGGCTGGAGAGGCCCGTCGTCCTGCGCTGGATCGTGGGCACGCCGGGCAGCGCCCTCTTCTCGCGGACCATTATCTCCATCGGTGTCGACGCCGAGGTCTCGGTAGTGGAGGAGCAAGTCTCGGCGGATACGACCGAGGCGACTCCCGCGGAGGAGCAGGCCTTCTTCGCCGGGACGACAGAGGTCCAGATCGGAGCCGGCTCGTCGCTCTCGTTCGCCGGGTTGCAGGATCTCTCGCTGCGCCAGATTGCCTTCCAGCATCGTTCGGCCGTCCTGGGTCGGTCGGCTACCGTCCGGTGGGCACTGGCCGAGTTGGGTGGTCGAGTCGTCCGAAGTCGAATCGACAACAAGCTCGAGGGCCACGGTTCCTCCGTGGAGCAGGCTGAAATCGTGTTCGGCTCGTCGGATCAGATTTTCGACCTGACCTCATACACGCGCCACATCGGCCGCGACACCACCGGAAACCTGCTCTCGAAGGGCGCCCTGGCCGACCGCTCGCGGGCCTACATGAAGGGCCTGGCGGTCATCGATCTATCGGCCCATGGGACCGACAGCTACCTGGGAGAGTTTGCCATGCTACTTTCCAAGCAAGCGCGTTCTGTTGCGATCCCGAGTCTGGAGATCGATCAGCCGGATTGCCGGCGAGTGGCACACGCCAGTTCTGTCGGGCCGATCGACGAGACTCAGCTCTTCTATCTGGAGAGCCGCGGCCTCGATCCAGACGAAGCCCGCAAGTCCATCGTCCTCGGCTATCTTGAGCCCGTGGTTGCTCGCGTTTCGCTCCAGTCCGCGCAGGATCGGTTGCGTGAGCTGTTGGAGGCCAAGTGGGCCGCCCGAACGGTTGCTCGCCCGGTGCGCGAAGCCGCCTCCGTCGCGTAGCGATCAAGCCGCCGTGACCGCCGCCGCCCCCCAGGCCGCCGCCCGCCGAATCGACTTGTGCGCCGCTGACGAAGTTCCGCCCGGCACGATGAAGATGTGCGACGTCGACGATGAGATGGTCCTCGTCGTGAACCTGGACGGCCGGTTCCATGCCACGCAAGGCGTCTGCAGTCACCAGTACTTCGAGCTCGACAACGGCTTCCTGACCGGCGACGCGGTGACGTGCGCCCTCCACCTTTCCCGCTTCGAACTGGCGACCGGCGATGCGCTTGATCCGCCGGCAGAGCTGCCGTTGGCGGTCTATCCGGTGGTTGTCGAGGGCGGACGCGTTCTGATAGACGTTCCGGCCGGCCCGCTCGAGGTCAACCGCTAGGGCTCCAGGATGCGCCCCAGGCCGAGCAGCTCCGCTCGCGCAAGTATCGCGGAGGCGAAAACCACGTCGGCAAGCCCGACGCCCAGGTGCGCAACCAGAACTCGACCTGCAGGCCGGGCCGAAGCGGCGCGCATGATTTCGCCGAGCGTCGCGTCCGGATCGGGGTAGCCCGCGAAAACGGTGTCGGATCGGGTAGCCAGATACTGGCCGCGCTCATCGACCACGAAGAATGCCTCGCGGGCCAGAGCTGCGGGTGCCTGCATGTCGTAGTCGACGGCCACGAAGAGCGTTTCGGGACCGAGCCAGCCCGAGTCCAGCGCCTGCCGATCGGGGCCGAAGGAAACGACCGATATAACGATGTCGGCGCCCTCAACCGCCTCGCGTACGGAACCGACCGCTCGCGCCGAGCCAATGCCTTCGACCGATGCCGCCGCGACCGCGGTCTGCACCGCTCGCCTCGAGTCCGGGTCGGTCACGGCCACCGCAGCCCCCGCCAGCGCGTGGCCGATCACCGGCATGTGGCTGTGAGCCTGGGCGCCGCCGCCCAGGATCGCGACCCGCGCGGCGCGCCCGCCCAGGTCCGGCGCGAGCGCCCGAATGGCCGCGCCACTGACGGCGGAAGTCCGCTGCGCGGTAATCGCACCGGCGTCCAGGATCGCCATCGGCAGCCCGTTACGCGGATCGTTGAGAAGCACCAGCCCGTTGTAGGTGGCCAGACCGAGCGAGGCATTCGCTGGGAAGCCCGCGATCCACTTCATCCCGATCAGATCCTCGCTGCCGTCCTCCGCGGCGCCGCGCAGTAGGGCCGGCATGGCGTGGGCCAGCGATCCCGGCTGCCGAGGGTGTACTCCGATCTTGGCCGGGAGCTCTGCGTCGCCGCCCAGGGCACGAAGGGTCAGTTCTGCGAGGGCCAGCCGCTCCGCCAGAGGCGGCATGGCGGCCATCACGGCGGCAGCGGTGAGATGTCGGAGCGACTGCATTGGACTCCTGCTAACCCGATCCTGATGGCCCGACCGTGATACATGACCGCGGATGATGTACGTTGGGCTTCACCGGGCCCGATGGCGACCACGATACAAGGAGACGAATGCAGCGACTGCGAGGCTTGTTCGCGGGATTTGCCGTGGGCATTCCGTTGGCTGCCTTCATGGTGGTCTGGCTTCAGGCGAGCCCTCAATTGGGTGCCCTCCTGGCCGGGTTCATAGGAGTTGCAATATTCGCCGTGGTCGCATCGAGGAGCGACAAGGGCGACCTGGCCTCCGACGTCGCCTGGCGTACAGCGGCTTCGGATTTGCCGCCGACCGCCGAAAGGGCGGCCATGGAACTGGCCCAGACGAGCATTCCCGCGCCGGGCAAGCCGCGCCGCAGAGGTGCCACGGCGTCGCCATCGGCCCCGAAGGACGGTGGCGACACCGCCAAGTGAGTTCCGTCACTCGTGCTATAGGGCCGCTTTCTGTCGATTCGGCGGCGATAGGCTAGGCTGAACTTGAATCGCGGCCCTGCCTCAGCGGCCTCGACCTCCCCGACCGGAGGAGAACGTCAGGGCGGAAGCAGGCGTCCGCTCGGCGACCGGCGATGCAGGTTCGAAACCGAAGCCTAAGCAGGCCCGAGGTTCAGATCGAGATGGGCGCATTCGAACGGATCGACGAAACCGACGCTCGAATCCTGGAGTTGCTGCAACGCGACGGGCGAGAGTCGTACGCGGAAGTAGGCCAGGCCGTCGGGATGAGCGGTCCCTCGGCCCATGAGCGTGTCAAAAAGCTTGAGGCCCGCGGGATAATCCGCAGCTACTCGGCTCTTATAGATCCGACGCTCCTCGGCTACGGCGTTCTGGCGTTCGTATTTATCAAGCAGGTCCCGGGCACTATCGCCACGGACCTGACGGGCAACTTCATCGATATCGAAGAGATCGAGGAGTGCCACCATATCGCGGGCGAGGCCGATTATTTGCTCAAGGTCAGAGCAACGGACACGCGCCACCTGGAACGACTGTTGCACGAGATCCAGCAGGTTCCGCACGTTTTCACCACCGAGACGCAGGTCGTCTTCTCGAGCGCATTCGAGCGGCGGCCGCTGAGACTCGCTCGCGGCGCGGATGGAGCCGTTCCGCACCCGGCGTTGTGACCAGGCCGGACCCCTCTCTAGACCTTCGAAGCCGACCCGGCAACAGCGTCCCGGAGCCGACCGTCACGGGCATGTTCGATTCCATTGCCCCCGTTTACGACCGAATGAACACGTTGATGACGGCGGGATTGGACGGTCGCTGGCGGCGAGCCGCGGTGGCGGCCGCAAATCTGTCGCCAGGGTCCGTCGCGTTGGACGTCGCCTGCGGAACCGGCAAGCTGACGGCGGCGCTGGCCGTTGCCGTTGGGCCGATGGGACGCGTCGTCGGCATTGACCTCTCCGCGGGAATGCTGGATGAGGCGTATCGGGCATTTGGGGACCTGGTCCAAATCGAGTTCCGGCTCGGCAACGCCCTGGCGCTGCCGGTTCCCGACGACTCATTCGATGCGGTGACGATCGCCTTTGGGCTGCGCAACCTGGCCAGTTTCGAGGACGGGTTCCGGGAGATGGCCCGCGTTGTTCGGAGTGGGGGACGGGTCGTCTGCCTGGAACTGACGATGCCCCGACCGCGCTGGGCCGGGCGTTTCTACTGGGCCGCGTTCCGCGCAATCGCGCCGGCGGTCGGCACCCTATTCCGAAAGCGGGACGCCTACATGTACCTGCCCCATTCACTCGATGGCTTTCCCGAAGCGAAGGAACTGGCGGAAACCATGAGGCGGATCGGGCTGCGGGACGTGACGGTGCGGCGGCTCGGGCTGGGCGCGGTCGCCCTGCACGTCGGCACGGTGGCTTGAGGCGCGGCGGAGGCGTAGCGGAGCCGCAGCGCGTCTGGCGATCGCTACTCGAGGTCGGGCGTGGCGATGGCGGCGACCTCTTGGTCTCGCGTATATCCCGTCACATAGGCACCGTGAAGTTCAAGCAGGCGCGTAATCGTCTCCTCGTCAACGGGGGTGCCTTCAGCCTCCAGTTGTCCCGAGAGGAATGCGGCCTCAAGTGCGTCGACAGGACCGCCTGGAGTCTCGGGCGTCTCGAAGGGGTGATCGGCCATGAAGAACCAGGAGACGAGACCTCCGATCACCAGGCCCAGAACCCCGAAAAAGAAGTAGAACGGCATGTCGGGCTCTTCCGTCAGTTGCGTGGGATCGACTGCAGGACGACGGGCCATCCGTCCCGGCCAGTATACGGACGACGGCTCGCCCCGGATGAACTGGGCCACGCGCGCTACACTTTCGCGCCATGATCGACTTCACGCCCAATCCGATCCTTCTGAACCTCGGCGGTCTCGAAATCCGCTGGTACGGCATCGCCTATGTCGCGGCCATCCTGGCCGGCACGTCGCTGGCGTACCGTCTGGCCCGCCAGCGCGGCGAGCGTACGGACATGATCGTCGATGCGCTGATCGTTATGGCTCTCGCGGCCCTGATCGGCGGGCGGGCCTACCACGTTATAGATCAATGGGCCTACTACAGCCAGCACCTCGAGAAGATCATCCTGCCGCCCTACAGCGGCCTCGGAGTCTACGGCGGGCTCTTCACCGGACTCCTGGCCATGGTCTGGTACGCGCGACGCCACCACCTCCCGTTTTGGCGCTGGGCCGACATCGTGGTTCCGGGAGTCCTGCTTGCCCAGGCCGTCGGCCGGTGGGGCAACTTCGCCAATCAGGAGCTGTACGGGCCGCCGACCAACCTCCCCTGGGGCATCGCCATCCAGTGCCAGTACCGCGTCACCGAGTTCCGGTGCCCCATGGACGGCGGGACCACCGCGGCCAACGCCCACTTCATCCCGCTCTTCTTCTATGAGTCGGTCCTGAGCTTGCTCGGCGTCGCGGTCATGATCTTTCTCTGGAACAGGTTCACCGCCCGAGGCCGGCTCCTGATCGCCGGCGACGTGGGCCTCCTCTACTTCGTGTGGTACGGGATCGAACGCAGCCTGCTCGAGACGTTCCGAAGCGGCTGGAATTGGACCTTCATGGGCCTGGCAACGGCCCAGCTCGTTGGCCTGGGCGCCGCGGCCGTGGCCATCGTCGCGATCCTCGTCCGCCACCGGCTGGCTCCGCGGGAAGCAACTCCACCGAAGCCGCTGCCCGAAGCCGGACCGGACGCCGCGGCTGCATCGGCGCCGTAACCCGGTCCGTCCGCGCTCGGCCCTTTGCAGCCTCGACCTCGGGCGCCAAGCCTGCGCCGAAGGCCGAGGCACGGTCCCGACGTCGGGGGGGCCATCGTGCCCGGTCGCTCGAGTAAGGAAGCCCGGCCGGAAGGGCCGTCCGGCGTTCGGCGGTGGCCTCTCCGTTTGGGTACAATTCGGTCATCCAAATACGACACAACTCTGGACAGAACCAAGCCGCGAAGCCCGACGCCACGACTCCGACCCGGTATCTCACGTCGCGCAGCTCAAGGCCCAGCCACCCGGAGGACGAGGAGACACCGTGACGATCACCGGCGCAACGGCAGAAGGGCTTCCACTCAATCTCGACGTGGAGCATCGGGTCGTTCGCTGGGTGAGCGAGGTCGCGGCCCTAACGACCCCGGATGCGGTCCACTGGGTCGATGGCTCGGCAGAGGAGAACGAGCGGTTGTGCCAGCTGCTCGTGGCGCATGGCACATTCATTCACCTCAACGAGGACCTCCGACCCAACAGCTACCTGGCCCGATCCGATCCTTCTGATGTCGCTCGCGTAGAAGACCGTACCTTCATCTGCTCCGAGAAGGAAGAGGACGCCGGCCCGACCAACAACTGGCGCGCCCCGGCCGAAATGCGCGAAACGCTCAAGGGCCTGTTTCGGGGCTCGATGCGCGGCCGCACGATGTACGTCATCCCGTTCTCGATGGGCCCTGTGGGCTCGCCGATCGGCCGGCTCGGGCTCGAGATCACCGACTCGGCCTATGTTGTCGTCAACATGCGGATCATGACCAGAATGGGCAGCGCAGCCCTGGACGAGATCATCCGTACCGGCGAATTCGTACCCGCCGTTCACAGCGTCGGGAAGCCCCTTGCCCCCGGCGACAAGGATGTGGCCTGGCCCTGCGATCCCGATATGAAGTACATCGTCCATTTCCCCGAGAGCCGCGAGATCTGGTCCTACGGCTCCGGCTACGGCGGCAACGCCCTGCTCGGCAAGAAGTGCTTCGCCCTTCGCATCGCCTCCGCCATCGCCCGCGATGAGGGCTGGCTGGCCGAGCACATGCTCATCATCAAGGTCACCTCGCCCTCCGGTGAGGTAAAGCACATGGCCGGCGCCTTCCCGTCCGCTTGCGGCAAGACCAACCTGGCGATGCTCGAGCCCACGCTGCCCGACTGGAGGGTCGAGACGATCGGCGATGACATCTGCTGGATGAAGTTCGGGTCCGACGGCCGCCTCCACGCCATCAACCCGGAAGCCGGCTTCTTCGGCGTCGCGCCTGGCACCGGAATGCTTACGAACGCCAACGCCATCCGCACCCTGTACGCCAACTGCATCTACACGAACTGCGCCCTGACGGACGAAGGCGACGTGTGGTGGGAGGGCCTGACCAAGGAAGCCCCGGCCCACCTCATCGATTGGACCGGTCAGGACTGGACCCCGGAGAGTGGACGCGTCGCGGCCCATGCCAACGCGCGCTTCACAGCACCCGCGGCCCAGGATCCGGCCATCTCAGCCGACTGGGAAGACCCGGCCGGCGTTGCCATCGACGCCATCATGTTAGGTGGCCGCCGCGCCACCACCGTGCCGCTCGTTCGCGAAGGATTCAATTGGGAGCACGGCGTCTTCCTGGGATCGATCATGAGTTCGGAGATGACGGCCGCTGCGGTAGGAACGGTCGGCAAGTTGCGGTTCGATCCCTTCGCCATGGTGCCGTTCTGCGGTTACAACATGGCCGACTACTGGGGCCACTGGCTCCAGATCGGGCAGAAAGCCGGCGCCCAACTGCCGCGCATCTACCTGGTGAACTGGTTCCGCAAGGACGAAAGTGGCCGCTTCATGTGGCCCGGCTACGCCGACAATAGCCGCGTCATAGAGTGGATCTTCGGTCGTTGTTCTGGTGAGGATGACGCCGTCGAGACTCCGATTGGGCTGCTTCCGGCCCCCGGTGCGCTCGACACCTCCGGCGTGGACGTGACCGCCGCGGACCTGGCGGCTCTTTTCGCGATCGATCCGGCCGCCTGGGTTGCCGAGGCCGATGCGATTGAGGAGCACTACGCCAGGTTCGGTTCGAAGCTGCCACCCGCTCTGATTCGCCAACTGGCCGATCTCAAGGACGGCTTCGCCCGGGCCTGATCTGAGGCCGCAGCTCTAGGCGCCGGCCGCTCCCCATGCCAGCAAGGCCGCTCATAGAGGGGGCGCCGCTCGAGCCTGGAAGACCGCCTATCGAAGTGGGGCCGCCCGAGCCTGCTTGTCGACCCATCGGCCTGTGTCGACCGATCGGCCCGGACCCAGACCCGGCTGCACCCCTGGTGAGGACAGCCGACCCATCGGCCCAGCCCCCGACCCGGCTGCTCACCCGGTGAGCAAAGCCGACCCATCGGCCCGGCCCCAGACCCGGCTGCTCACCCGGTGAGCAAAGCCGACCCATCGGCCCGGCCCCGAACCCG
>JANYJG010000239.1 GCA_025358515.1 Chloroflexota bacterium | reverse complement strand
GAGGTCTTGGGAGTCCAGTCGGTGACAATCCATCCGACGCCGGAGGCTGACGCTCACGGCTGGTCAGATGCGTTCGGGTCTGCACCGCTGCTACTAAACGCGGGAAGAACGTTTAGTACTTATGGTCGGGGCGAGAGGATTTGAACCTCCGACCTCATCGTCCCGAACGATGCGCGCTGCCAAGCTGCGCCACGCCCCGACCGAAATGCCCGCTAGGGCTTCGGAATGATAGCAAACGCGCCGAGAAGTCGATAGGAAGGGATGGCCCCTTACCAGGTGGCCAAAGACTCGTCCATCTGCCGATCTCCGGCCCCGCTCCTGCTCGAGGAGTCCCGGACCTTCAGAGTGAAGCGAAACACAATCCGTTGGGGCTCTCGGCGCCGTCCTTCGATGTTGTCGATAAGCAACCGAACGGCGGTCGACGTCATTGCCCGGACGGGCTGTGCGAGAGTGGTTAGCGATGGCTGTACCAGTTCCGCCCAGGAGGGATCGTCGAAAGCCACCACGGCGATATCTTCGGGGACGCGACGCTTCTCGGCCCGAAGGGCTCGCAAGGCACCGAGCGTCAGCATGTTGTTGCCGACGACCATTGCCTCCATCTCCGGCCATTCCCTCAGCAGCCGCTCCGTCGCGCGATAGCCGGTGGCCAGGCGAAGGCCGCCATCCACCCACCGCGCTTCCAGCCCGCGAGCTGCCATCGCCGCCTTGTAGCCGGCGAGCCGTCGGGCGCCGGTCTCGATCTGAGTCGAGAGGCCCATGTATCCGATACGCGTGACGCCGGAACCGACCAGGTGCTCTACGGCCGTACGGGCCGCCTCAAAGTTGTCCGCAAGCACGGCGTCGGCGCGCTCGTCCTTGACGGGCCGATCGAACGCGACCACCGGAATGCCGATGTCGATGAGATGGCTGATCTCGGGACTGCTGGCGTCACAGGGCGCGATGATCACCCCGACGGGCCGCTCATCCGCGAGCATCTGCAGGTACGACCGCTGCTTCTCGCTGCTCTCGCCGGTGTTGCAGAGAAGCATCCGATATCCCCGCCGATACGCATCCTCCTCGGCGACGTGGACCATCTCCGAGAAGTGGGGGTTTTGGATGTCGCTGATGACCACTCCAACCATATCGGCGCTGCGGCGACGCAAGTTTTGGGCCAGACGGTTGGGTCGGTAAGAGAGCTCCTCGACGGCTGCGGAGACCCTGGCTCGGTACTCGGGCGCGACGGACGAACGTCCGCTCAGGACGCGGGAGACCGTGGCTATCGAGACCCCTGCACGCTCGGCCACCTCGGCCATCGTGACGACTGGGTTTGACGATCCCTCGCCAGCCCTCTCGCCGCTCGCCTCCGGCAAGCGTTTTCCCGTCATTTGGCCCCTTTCTTCGATTCAATGCCGCCCCTGGCAACCTGGCAGCCTTGCCAGACCCCTGTCTACGGCCGTGGTCCCCCCAAAACAAAGGCCGTTCGGCCCTGTACGTTGGCTCCGTCTAACTTGACTCTTCGGCGCACTGGATCAGTTCAGCAAACGATTTCTCGCCCGTACCGTCACCCGAGTGTCGCGACCAGGCGGATCCAGGCCACGTGCCCAACGAGCGCGGTGAAAACCGTGGCCGGCCCCAGCGTGGCGACGACGCCCGGTGGGTACTCCTTCGAGAGGGTCGGGCGAGATGAGCGCAAGTAGGAGGTGCAGGTGGCGGGGGAAGGTTCATGTAGTAGTCCGTCCTGGCAACCAAGACATGCACGAGGCAATGGAGCAATGGAGATCAAGAGGACATTCGCGGTCCTTGTCGCTGCCGCTCTGATGGTCGGAGCTTGCGGCTCAAGCGCATCGAGCACCGCCCCTGACGCCGCCGGAGGGAAGAAGCTCTCGATCGGGATCGTCACCTTCTCGGCCTCGGACGTGGCCACCAACCGGGTCGTCACAGGCGCCCAGACAGAGGCTGCCGCCAAGGGTTGGGACTCGAGCGTCGTCGACGCGCAGGGCAGCGTCGACACGGCCAACTCGGCGATCCAGAACCTGGTTCAGAAGAAGGTCGACGCGATCATCGTGACGGTCTTCCCATCTAACTCGCTCAAGGCCGGGCTTGACGCTGCCAAGGCGGCAAACATCCCCGTGCTAACTCACGGTGGCGGCATCGCCGATGGCGTTTACGTCGGGATCGACGTCAGCCTCGGCGGAGTCATCGCTGACCGCGTGGTCGCCGACCTCGGCGGGGCAGGTGACACCCTGGCCCTCACCTATCGCGGCGGCCTTCCGTGCCGCGAGCGCGAAGCGTCCTGGATGACAGTCCTCGGCGCCAACCCCAAGATCAACAACACCACTCAGCAGGTCACGGTCCCGGGCCAGGTCGAGTCGGCTACAGCCGCCACCAATGCCTGGCTCGCCGCCCACCCGGTCGGCACCAAGCAGGCCGTGTGGACATGCTTCGACGACCCGGCAATGGGTGCGGTTGCAGCCCTCAAGCAGAACAACCGCAAGGATGTCCTTGTCTACGGCGTCAATGGCAACCCCGACGCTCTGCAGTCCATCAAGGACGGCTGGCTCACCGCCACCCTCTGGACGGACCTTCCGGGTGCCGGCAAGTACCTCGTGGACCAGATCCCGGCAGTCAAGGCTGCCGGCACCAGCTGGCATCCGGTTATTGCGCCGGCCGACAACGTCATCGTCGACAAGAAGAACATCGACCAGTTCCTCAAGGACCATCCGGACGCGGCGAAGGGATAAATGGAACTTCGCGCGAGCGAGGACGTCTCCGCCATTGGCGGGGGCGTCCTCCCACTCCTCCAGGTGCGCGCCGTATCTAAGCGCTTCGGGGTCATCCAGGCACTGTCAGGCGTATCACTCGATATCCAGCCGGGCGAGGTCCACGGGCTAGTGGGCGCGAACGGAGCCGGCAAGTCGACCCTGATCAAGATCCTGGCCGGCCTCTACCCGGCCGACGACGGCGAGATTTTGATGGACGGTCGGCCTCTGACAATCGGGAACCCCCAGCACGCGGGCGAGCTCGGCCTCGAGTTCATACACCAGGAGCTGAATCTCGTCCCCAAGTTCACCGGCCGTCAGAACATGACCCTCGGTCTGGCACCAACGCGCGGCCTCGGTCTGGTCGATTGGTCGAAGATGCGAGCCCAAACGGACGAAGTGTCGCGCCGTCTCGGCATCTCCTTCTCGCTCGACGTTGCGGTAGAGAAGCTGAGCGTGGCTGAGCGCTGGCTCGTGTCGATCGGTCGGGCGCTGGTTCGCAAGGCCCGGCTCATCGCTATGGACGAGCCGACCGCCTCCCTGTCCGGGGCAGAGGCCGACCGTCTCTTCCGGGTCGTTCGGGAGCTGGCCGCGGCCGACGTGGCGATC
>JANYJG010000233.1 GCA_025358515.1 Chloroflexota bacterium | reverse complement strand
GCGATTACGAACGAGCCCGGTTCGCCCCTTGCACTTGCCGCCGAGCATGCCATCTCCTGCGAGGCAGGTCCGGAGCTAGCGGTTGCCGCCACCAAGACATACGTGGCGGAGCTTGCCGCCGTCGCTGCCCTCGTCTCGCGGCTGTCGCCGCAACCGGAACTCGGCCGCGCGCTTGAGGGACTGCCGGACGCGCTCTCCAGCTCTCTCGTCGCCGCAATCGCCTGGCTCGACGATTCCGAGCCGCTCGTCGAGGCCGTGGCCAGCACCGACCGAATGCTCGTCCTGTCGCGTGGCTTCAACCTACCGACCGCCCTCGAGGTGGCCCTGAAACTCAAGGAGACGACGGGGATCTTCGCCGAGGGCTACTCGAGCGCCGACCTGATGCACGGACCCGTCGCCCTGGCCCTTCCGACCGTGCCAATCCTCGCATTCCGTCCCGACGGCCCGATGGGACTAGCGATCGACGGCGTGATCGAGCGGGTCGCGATGGCCGGGAGCCGCGTCTGGCTGGTCGGTGGCCGCGACCTGCTCCGGCCTCGCGCAGGTCTTCGCGGCCGTCTCGCCCTGCCGATCGATCTGCCGGAGACGCTCACCCCGCTCGCCTTTGTCATCCCCGGTTTCCTGCTCGCGGAATCCGTCGCCCGCAGGCGGGGTATGAATCCCGATGCGCCGGCGGGGCTGACCAAGGTCACGCTGACGACATAGGCTGCTCTTGCTACCGGAGCGGAACCTGCCTAGGGGTTCAGGTCCTCGACCTCGCCGGTAGCCAGGAAGACTACGTCCTCAGCGATGTTCGTCACTCGGTCGCCGATCCGCTCCAGGTAGTGGGCCGCAAACAGGATGCGCGTCCCCGGGTCCACCTTGGCCGGGTCTGTCCGCATCTCGGCCAGGACGTCGTCGAAGACCTGGTGATACAGCCGATCGATCTCGTCGTCGCGCTGGGCCACGGCCCGGGCGGCTGCCTCGTCGATGTCGACGAGGGCCATGACCACGTCGCGGACCTGACGAGCGGCCAGCTGTGCCATCGGCGTCAACTCGTCGTAAGTGACCATGGTGGTCACGTCGGCGAGCTTACGGGCCTGCTTGGCCACTGAACCGGCATGGTCGCCGATCCGCTCCAGTTCGTACGTCACGCGATCCAGCGCCAGGAGAAACCGCAGGTCGCGGGCCACCGGCGCCTGAGTGGCGATCGTCATGGCCACCAGGCCGGTAACGGCGCGCTGAACCTCGTTGACGCGACCGTCCGAGGCGATCACTTTCGCGGCCAGCACCGCGTCGCGATTCATGATCGCGTCGTGGGCAGCAAGGATCTGCTCCTCGACATAGCTGCCCATCCGCAGGACGCCTTCCTTGACGCCCCGCATCTCGACATCAAGGCTCTCCCGCATCCGGTCGGCGTAACGGTCCGACGCAGCCGAGTCCTCGACGGACTTCATTGTCGATTCCTCACCTTCTCGTGCGCTCATCCAAACCGTCCCGAGATGTAGTCCTCGGTCAGCCGCTCGGTCGGGCGGGTGAAAATGCGCCCCGTCGGGCCCGTCTCGACCAGGTAGCCGGCGCGGTCGTCGGCCATCGTGAAGAACGCCGTGACGTCGCTGACTCGGGCAGCCTGTTGCATGTTGTGAGTAACGATGACGATGGTGTAGTTCTCTTTGAGTTCGCGCATGAGTTCCTCGATGCGCAGCGTGGACACCGGGTCCAGAGCGGATGCGGGCTCGTCCATCAGGATCACGTCGGGCTCGGTGGCCAGGACGCGAGCTATGCACAGACGCTGCTGCTGCCCGCCGGACAGAGCCAGGCCGGACTTGCGGCGAAGATCGTCCTTGACCTCGTCCCACAGGGCGGCGCGCCTGAGACTGGTCTCGACCAGCTCGTCGAGCTTGCGGCGGTCGTTCATGCCCCGCCGCCGCGGACCATAGGCCACGTTCTCGTAGAGGGACATCGGGAATGGGTTGGGCCTCTGGAAGACCATGCCCACCCGACGTCGCAGTTCGACCACGCTGACGTCTGGATCGGTCACGTCCTCGCCATCCAGGCAGACTCTGCCTTGCACCTTGGCACCGGGGATCAGGTCGTTCATGCGGTTGAAGCAGCGCAGGAAGGTGCTCTTGCCGCTGCCGGAAGGGCCGATGAGAGCGAGGATGGAACGGGCGCGGACCTCCAACGAGACGTCCCGGACGGCGACCTTATCGCCGTACGAGATCGAGACGTGCTCGGTGGCGATCTTGAGTTCGGAGGTCGCAGCGACTGCGGTGTCGGCACCGGCGACGCCATCGGCGCGACCGGCTCGGGCCGTGGGCATCTCCATGCGCCGCATAACTGGCTCGGGGTACAGCGAAGCTGCTGGCATTTCGTCTCCGGTTTTCATGCGGCAGTCAGCCGGCGGGTCAGGCCGCGACCGATTAGGCGCGAACCCAGGTTGAAGATCAAGACCATCCCGATGAGGATCGCGGCGGAGCCATCGACGATCTGGTTCTTGAAGGCACCGAGACCCTCGGACTGGAGCTTGTAGATGTAAACCGACAGCGTCGTCGCCGGCCGGAACGGGCTCCACGGCGAGGTCGGGTCACCCAGGTTGAAGTTCATGAAGTCGTAGTGGGCCGGCGTCGACAGGCCGGCCGTGAACAGCAATACAGCGGCCTCGCCGAAGACACGCCCGGCCGTGAGGATGACGCTGGTGACCAGACCCGGGATTGCCAGCGGCAGGACTACGTGGCGGATGGTTTGCCACTTGGTGGCGCCCAGGGCCAGACTGGCGCTTCGTTCATCCTGCGGCACCGCCCGCAGAGCCTGCTCGGACAGGCGGGTCATGAGCGGCAGGTTGAACAATGTCAAGGCGAAGGCACCGCCCAGCGCACTGAAGCCCCAGTGAAACTCGTCAACGAAGAGGATGAGCCCGAACAGGCCGACCACGATGGACGGCACGGAGCTGATCGCTTCCTCGGCGAACCTGATGGCGCTCGTGAGCCTGCTCTCGCTGGCGTACTCCGACATGTAGATGCCGCCCAGGATCCCGACCGACACTGCGATCAGCATGGTCAGCATCAGCATGTAGATCGAATTCCACAGCACCGGGCCGACGCCGCCAAGGACCGAGTCGCTCGGATCGCCAAGGATGAACCCCAGCGAGACCACTCCCCAGGCGGCCAGTACGAAGTGGACGATGATGCCGCCGAGCAGGAGCAGCACTAGAACACCGCAGCCCCACAGGACGGCTGTGGCGATCTTGTCGGCCAGGATGGTTTGCGCCGTCCGGCGGCGTTTAAGGCTTGGGGAATGCGCGGCGCTCATGAGGCCATCCTTCGATTGTTGAGGAGCCGGACCAGGACCACGGACGCGACCGAGATGACCAGTAGGACGAGGCTCATCGTCCAGAGGGCGTTCTGCCATCGCTCGCCGAAGACCGTGTTGCCCATATCCAGGGTGATCGCCGCGGTCAACGTCTCGATCGGCTGGCTAATGGCACGCGGAAGGATCGGCTGGCTGCCGATGACCATCTGCACCGCCAGCGCCTCACCTGCAGCCCGCGTCATGCCCAAGACGATGGCGGTCAGGACGCCGGGCATTGCGGCCGGAATCAGGATGTGGCGGATCGTCTGCCAGCGGGTGGTGCCCAGGGCCAGGGAGCCGGTGCGCAGTTCCTGGGGAACGGCTCGAAACGCGTCGAAGGAGACGCTGGTGATCGTCGGCAGGACCATGACCGCTAGGACCAGGGATCCCGCCAGCCACGAGAAGCCGGTCAGAAAGCCCGGAACCCGAAGAACTTCGCCCGCGATCGGGAGAGTTACCACGAAGTCGTGGTGGAAGGCCGTGCTCAGAAACGGGATCAGGATCGTCAGCCCAAGCCAACCCCACACCACGCTCGGGATGCCGACGAAGATCTCCAGGGCCGGTTGAACGATCGCCTTGGCCCAGTTGGGGGCGACCTCGGACAGGAACAGAGCCAGGCCGACCGACAGGGGAGTGGAGATGAGCAGGGCCAGGATGGTGACGCAGACGGTGCCCATGATGAATGGCAGCAGGCCGAAGCTGGTGGCTCCGTTTGTCGGGTCCGGCTGCCAGGTCGAACTGAAGATGTCAGTCACGGCAACGCCGTCCGTGACGAACAGCTGAATGCCCTGCCAGGCAATGAAGCCGAGCAGGAGCACGACGATCGCGATCATCGACGCCGCCGCCACAAAGACGACGCGGCGGGGAAGGTCGATCCGCTCACGGAACCCGGGTGCGGATCGCAGGCTCGTGAGCCTACCGGCTGTGGTGAGTTGGGCCATCGGCGCTGCCTCTTTGGTTTCTCCGGAAACCGGAACGCTCCGGGTTCCGCTCGTCACCGCGGGACCCGGAGCAAGGTCTTGTGGTCTAGTGGACGACGGGTCCGTAGCCCAGGTTCGGGATGAGCGTTGCCTGAATAGCCGAACTCATCATGTAGTCGAGGAAGGCCTTGCTGAGCCCCGTGGCCTCGCCCTTGGTGTAGAGGTGGCCGTCGGCCGACAGCTTGTAGGTACCGGCCGACATGTCGGCGGTGGTGGCATCGACGCCATCGAGCTGCAGTCCGTTGAGCTGGGCCTTATTGGTCGGGTCGATGTAGTAAGCGAAGCCGATGACGCTGACGGAACCGTCTGTCTTCGAGACCGCGGTCGTGACTGCGCCGTTCGAGTCCTCAGTCAGGGTCTGGCCGCCGGTCAACTCGGAGTCGCCACCAAGAACGATCTTCTTGAAGGTGGCTCGGGTGCCGGATGAAGAAGGTCGAAGGATCACGACGATAGGCATGTCTGGGCCGCCGACGCCCTTCCAGTTGGTGGTCTTGCCTGTCCAGATGTCGTGGGCCTGGGCGGTGGTCAGGTTCGTGACGCCGGTCACGCCTTTGTTGGTGACCATGATCCAGCCCTGCTTGGCCACGATGTGGTCGACCAGCGCGTCTGCGGCGGGCGTGCTGAGCTTGGTATTGGCCAGGACGTCGCTGGCGCCGATCTGGAAGGCTCCCTGCGAGACCTGGCTGAGGCCGGTGCCGGATCCACCGCCCTGGACGCTGATGGTCGCGCCCTGGCATGCGGCGACGTACTGCTTGGCAGCCGCGTCGACGAGCGGCTGAAGGGCAGTGGAGCCGCCCGAAGTGATGGAGCCGGTGACGCACATACCGGCGGACGGTGCTGCCGACATACCGTTAGACGATGCCGCGGTCGGCGACGGCGAGGCACCGCTGGACGAACAAGCCGACACGATTACGGCGGCGGTGATGGCCAATGCGCTGAAGCGACGGATTCCGTTGAGCAACTCAGTGACTCCTCTTTCGCTGGGCCAGGGTGGCGAGGGGTTCAGGTTCCTCCCACGTTCCGGAACTCATAGTCGGAAGAGGTGCTTAACGCGTTGTTGGTGGTTTGTTAACGTTCCGGGCTGTTGCGGATCCGTATTCCGACGTCGGGCGACGGCTCGACCAGGTAGCCCGAGCCGCGGACGGTGATCAGATGGACGGGTTGGCTGTGTCGCCTCCGACCTTCGTCCGCAGTAAGAAGACGTAAAGGTCTCTTGGACCGGCCGGTGGCGCGACCAGAACGACGAGGCGTGAACCTGGGTCATTGGCCGCCTGTCGCGGCGCCGCGTTAACGCAATGCTGCAGGCGCGTGAACTTTAGGGCCGGGACGGATCGAGGACGGGCGGAGCGGGCTCGCGGGCGGAGCGGGCGGCGGATCCTCTCAGACGATCGAGGCCGGATCCGGGACGCCCTGGGTCAAGCGTGCTTGACGACTATGCGCTCGATCAGCTGGGCCACGTCTTCGCATTTGTCGATCGTGTCCTCGAGGAGGGCGTAAATGTCCTTCCACTTGAGAACGTCGATCGTCTTGGTGCCGTCGTCGAAGAGACCTGCGATGGCGGATCGGGAAAGCCTGTCGCCTTCGTTCTCAAGGCGATGGACCTCGATGACGAACCTATCCAGGTCCTTGAATCCGCGCAGGTTGCTCAACGCCTCGTGGAGGGTCTCGCAACATTGGACGACCAGGGCCGCCTGCTTCACCGAGGTCTTGGTCGGCGACACTATTCCATACAGGACGAACGTGTCGGCGACTTCTTCGACCAGGTCCAGGATGTCATCCAGGCCGCTTATCAGGGCGTGGATCTCCTCGCGATCGAAAGGCGTAACGAACGTCGACTCCAGCCGGTGGCCGATGTCGTGGCTGATTTCATCGCCGCGGCGCTCCGTCTCCCGAATCCGCTTTGCCGCCTTGTCCGGGTTGTCGAATGTGCGCAGCATCGATTCGAGCTGCCGGGCGCCGTCGAGGACGTTGGCGGCATCCTGGACGAACAGGTCGAAGAAGCGCTCCTCGCGTGGGATCAGTCGAAAGGACGGCACCTGTTACCTCCGCGGGCGTCGATCTCCGGCCCGGACACTCGCGGCTGTACTGGCCCCAAGTCCGGAGGAACGCGCCTGTTGAACATGCTTAGGGTAGCGGGCGATGGGCTTCGCTGCTGGCCCGCCCAATAACCACTGCAAAGAACGGAGTCCGTGTGCCATGCTCGACTCGTGGATGCCGTCGAAATCCTGTTCATCGTTGCGCTGTCGATTCTGTTCGGCTCGACGCTGGCCATCGCCATCTCCCGCGGCCGCTTGATCGAGCGCATGCGCGATGCCACCGGCGCTTCCGACGCGAACGACGTGGAGCGGCGGGTACGCGAGGCGCTCGAGTCGGCCGACGACGCCCGCTGGCACGCCGAGCAGACGGCGCACGATACCGACTATCTGACCGAGCTCTTTTCGGCCGGGGTCGTTCGGCTCCGCGACGACTTGTCCGTTGAGTTCGCCAACGGTGCCGCTCACGTCATGCTGGACCGGCTGCCTGGAACGATGATCGGCCGGTCCGCCCTAGAGGCATTCGTTGATCCGCGGATCGAGGACATCGCCCGCACGGCAATGGAGTTCGGATCCGCCAACGGCGAGCTGACCGTCCGCTCCAGGAGCGGGCCCACGATTACGGCCAGAGCGCGTCGATCGCCGGTCGCGGGCGTCTGGCTGGTCCTGGAGGACGTCTCGGAGCTGCGGCGACTGCAGCGCATCCGCGCCGAGTTCATCGACAACCTTTCACACGAGCTGCGCACGCCGCTCACAACCATCAGCCTCCTGGCGGAGATGGCCGCCAAGGACGCGGAGACGGCGTCGCCCAGGCTGCGCGACCGGATCTCCAAGATCGAGGTGGAGACAGGCCACCTGACGCAGATGGTGAACGAGTTGCTGGACCTGTCGCAGATCGAGAGTGGGTCGGTAAGGCTGTTGCTGGACGATGTGGACCTGATCCGGGTCGTTCGCTCCAACGCCGAGCGACTGCGCCTCTTCGCCGAGCGCCAGGGCCTCGGTATAAGCCTCGATCTGCCCAAGAGCGTGCTGCCCGTGAGGGGCGATGAGGATCGTCTGGGCCAGGTCCTCATCAACCTGATTCACAACGCGGTGAAGTTCAGCCCCAGCGGTGGTGAGATCAGGGTGGGCGTGCGTCAGGACGAGGGAGAGGTGAGGGTCTGGGTTGCAGACCCCGGGATCGGCGTGCCGGCGGCCGATCGGGCCCGCATCTTCGAGCGCTTCTACAAGGTCGATCGGGCCAGAGTCCGTGGGCGCGGCGGAACTGGTCTAGGCCTGTCCATCGCTCGTCATGTCGTGGATTCGCACGGCGGCCGTATCTGGGTCGAATCAGAGGAAGGTGAAGGCTCGACGTTCATCTTCACGATTCCGATTGCCAAAGCCGGATCAGCCGTCGTCCCCACAGCGTCGCCGGCGCCTGCGGGCGGGGACACTGCGACGGGCCAAGACGCCGATATCGGCTAACGAGCGGCGCGACGGACCTGCTTGTTCAGGGTGGAACCGCAACTCGGGCAAGTGCCCGCCAGGGCGGCGCGGCCGTTCGCTCTCACGACCGGCTTGGGATCCAGCATCGGCACTAGCTTCTTCTCGCGCATGCAATAGGCCTGGATCGGTTTGGGCTCGGTTCCTGTGGTATGGGCATCGGCCGACACCGCCGGCGTTTCTGCCGCGGCCGCGGCGCGAGCCCTGGCCGGCCTCTTGACCCTGGCTCCTGGTTTGGCCGGTTGTTCGGCCGGCGTGGCCTTCGACGGACTGGCTGCGCGGCCTGCGGTCGCTACTCGTGCCTCATCCAAGAAAGCCTCGAGCAGCTGCCTGCGCCAGCGCGCCTTCTCAAGCTTGCGGAGCCGCCTTGCCTCCGCCTGTGCCGCTGCCGCGATCTGTTTCTCCAGGCGCTTCAGATGCTTGCGCAGCCCCTTCTCCGCCCGGGCCGCCTTCCTGACGTCTTTCTTGGTACGGCCCTTCCCGACGACCGCGGGCGTGGCTGAAGCCGGGCCATCTGTTGCAGCGGAAGTCTTTGTCTTGGCCTTGACCGGCTTGCGAACACGACCCTTGACCATCAAGTCACTCCTGCACTTATTGTCGAGGCGGCGGCCCGCACTCTCCGATCCCGACTTGCCCTCGACGGTCGAAGCCTAGCACCGCCATTCGATGCGTCAATTCACGATCCGTTAACGGGAATGACGGCTGACCCGGATAACGCCGAGAAGGTCAGTCGCTGCCGGCCAGGAGCTCCGGCGGCACGAGCCAACGGAGCACGCCAGCTCCTCGTTCCATGGGACGCGGCAGGTCGATCCGGACCAATGCCGCTTTGCGGATCGGGAGTGAACCCACGCCGGTGAGAGCCGCTGCTAGCTCGCTGAAGTCCGGATCATGGCCGACCAGCAGCGGGCGCTCGGGGTCGCCGACCTCGCTCAAGAGGTCGTCCAGCGTCGCCATGTCCAGCGGACCGGCCAGCCTTTCATGCACAACCACAGCCAGACCCAGCGCCGCCGCCACCAGGCTGGCCGTCTCGATGGCCCTGATCTTGGGGGAACTGAGGATGGCGTCGGGCTGGAAACGCGCCCTGGCCAGGAAGATGCCCAGTCGCTCGGACTGAAGCCGTCCCTTTTCAGAAAGCGGCCTCTTGTCGTCCGGGCCGGACCACTTGAATGGGTCGCCGGCGTGAGCGTGGCGCAACAGATAGAGCTGGACTTCGGATGGTCCGTTCATCGCCAGATCATCGCACCAGTCTGAACTGCACGCGAGGGCCGCCGCTACGGGTTGAGGTCAACTGTCTGGCCTGTGGACAAGAAGACCACTTCCTCCGCAATGTTGGTGACGCGATCGCCGATCCGTTCCAGGTCCTTGGCCGCGAAGAGAAGGTGGGCGCCGGCTTCAACCCAGGCCGGATCTGCCCGCATCCGCTCCAGGGCCCGGGCGAAATAGGCGTGGTAGAGCCGATCGATCTCGTCGTCGCCCGCGGCGACCGTACGGGCTTCCTGCTCGTTCAGGTCGACAAGGGCACGCAGAACGCCCTGGAGCAGACTGCCGGCGAGCTCGCCCATCCGGACCAGGCCCGATCCGCCGGCCAGTGGCATCTGGCCCAGCTTGATCGTCTGGCGGGCAACGCCAACGGCATGGTCGCCGATGCGCTCCAGTTCGTAAGACACATGGCCCAATGCGATCAGAAAGGCCAGGTCGTGCGCCACGGGCGCCTGAGTAGCGATCGTGGTGATCGTCAATGTCGTCAGTTCGGCCTGGGCATGGTTGATGTTCTTGTCGGCCGCAATGACCACCCGAGCGCCCTGGAGATCCTGCGCGGCCATCGCGGCGACGGCGGCATCGATTGCGTCGGCCACCAGCGCGCCCATTCGAAGGACGCCTTCCTTGACCGCCAGTAACTCGCGGTCAAAGACGTCGCGGTGGACGTGGCCCGTGAACCTATCGCTGTCCTGCACGCTCGAACCCGCTGGGCGTCGAAAAGCGTCTGCCGACCGACTGGCCGACGATGACGCACTCATGGCCGGCAAGCATACATTCGCTGTAGCGAGCGGTTACATTGCCGCGGTTGCGCGACCCAGTGCCCGCCGAAACGGAGCGCCGTTGACCGCCCGCCAGAGAGGACCGAGCGTGCGGCGCAGCCGGACCACCTCGCGCTCCCGCAGGTGCAGGTAGGCCCCGATGGCGTGCGTCTCGGCCCGCGTCAGGCGATCGGCTTTGGCAACGAGCACGTCCCGGGCCAGCTTGGTGGCAATGTCCGCGTCGTTCAGGCGGCCAAGGAAATCCTGGAGGGACACCGTTCTCTCAAGTAGCACGACGGAGTCCGGCCCGAGCGCCTCACCGAAGAATTCGATCGTGTAGCGGAGCCATTTGGTAGCGATTCGGAGGTGATGGAGCGTCTCGACGTCGGCCCAGGGCAGGACCAGTTCGAAGGCCCGAACCGCCTCGTATGCAGCCCAAATCTGCGATGGGGCGCGGTCGCGGACTCGATGCGGAGACATAGGCTTGGCGCCGAGGGCGGCGGCGGGGGCGCCAATAGCCAGGAACTCTTCCATCTCATTCACGAAGGCGCGGTGTCCGGACGAGTCGAGCTCGTTCACGAGCAGGGTCCTGGCTCCGTCCCGCTGCTCAATCCAAAGTAGCAGGAGCGGATCCAACCCGGGCTTGTGGTCCGCGTCGAGCCCATCGCGATAGGCCTGCAGTTCTCCAATGAGCACATCCAGGTCTCGCACCGCGCCCAGACGGTCGCACAAGGTCTCCACCCGCCGCCGGAGTTTCTTGGTTTTGCCGGCCTTGAAGGCATCGTCGAAGACGCGCCAGGCGGCTCGCATCCGCCGGGCCGCGACGCGCATGTCGTGGAGATCTTCCGTGTCCTGACCGCTGCGGGTCCCGGCCTCCCGGCTTTGCAGCTTCGCGAAATGGAACCGCAGGACCTTGCGGGCGGCCTCGGGGAGGCTATCGTCGGCCACGATGCCGAGGGTTCGGGGGCCGGCGGGAGGCGGCGCGTCAATATGCGCTGCCGCCGCGGCATGCACTCCAGCGGGCGTTTCGACCGGCTCCGCGGAGCGAGGCGCAGGCGCCGACGCAGGCGGGGTCGCCGGATTGCGATCCAGCAAATCGGCGGGGGCCGACTCCCAGCGCCGGCGCACGCCATCCGGCATCTCAGTGAGGGACTTACGCAGCACTCCGATTGCGCGATCCAGCTTGGACCGCGACACACGATGCAAGCCGTTGTCCCGGTCGAGCACCTCGCCGAGCGCATTCAGGGGCGCCTCGGAGCCGCCCTTTAGTTCCACTTCCAGTTCCTCGAAGGCATCCAGCACTCGCCCACCGGCGACGACCTCGACTTCGTCGACACTGAGTTCGGCCTTCGTGCGGCCGGCCTTAAGTCGTCGAGTGCGACGGAGCTGGCGGATGGTGAGTAACTCGATCAGCGGCGCGTCGCCACACAACTCGAGGACAACCAGGCGCGCTTTCGAGGCAGGCCAGGCGATCGGGACCGATGTCAGGTCCGCAGGCCCCTCGATCTCCTCGCGACGCTGAATTCTGACGCCCTCCACCGCCAG